>NZ_RZTE01000060.1:0-8522 GCF_003997415.1 Mesorhizobium sp. M7A.F.Ca.MR.245.00.0.0
TCTCCCCGTCCCTATACGGGGAGAGGATGCCGGCAGGCAGGTGAGGGGCAGCGCCAACGCTTGAAGGCATCAGTCGAACCATCAGAACGGCTTGACCACCACCAGGATGACGATTGCGATCATCAGCAATGTGGGGATCTCGTTGACCATCCGCCAGTGCCTGGCGGGTTTTTCGTTGCGGTCCTCGGCGAATTTGCGCACCGCGCCCGAGAGATAGCCATGCATGGCGGACAGCAAAAGCACCGCACCGATCTTGGCATGCAGCCAGCCGCCCTGGAAACCAAAACCCTTCCAGGCGAGCCACAGGCCGAACACCCAGGTCACGATCATCGCCGGGTTGATGATGCCGCGCAGCAGGCGCCGCTCCATCACCTTGAAGGTCTCCGATTGCACCGAGCCCTTCTCGGCATCGGCATGATAGACCAGCAGCCGCGGCAGATAGAGCATGCCCGCCATCCATGAGATGACGGCGAGGATATGGATCGCCTTTGCCCAGAGATAGAAGCTGTCGGGTGCCGCGAAATACAAAAGCGCGGTGAGAACGACCAGCACCGCGATACCTGACATCATCCGCATCATCGCCTGACCGGTGCTGTTCGTGTTTTTCATCTCAGCCATCAGCGTGTCGCGCTCCGCACCTGTTTCACCATCGCCTCGACATGGGCGATCGGCGTCTCCGGCGTGATGCCATGACCGAGATTGAAGATCAGCGGTCCGTCTCCCAGCGCTCCCAGGATCGCCTCGACGCCGTCGGATAGCGCCTTGCCGCCAGCCACGAGCCGCAAGGGATCGAGATTGCCCTGAACCGCACCCGAGCGCTGCAATTCCTTCGCCGCGATCAGGGGTACCGTCCAGTCGATCCCTAGCGCCGTCACGCCGGTCTTCTGTCGATATGTCCGGTAGCGCGAACCGGCACCCTTGGGAAAACCGATGATCGGGACATCGGGATGAACCGCCCGCACCCGGCCAACGATCTCGGCCATCGGCTGAACGCAGAACAGGTCGAAACTCTCATCGTCCAGCACGCCGGACCAGGAATCGAATATCTGCACCACATCCGCACCCGCCTCGATCTGGCGGATGAGATAGGCGGCCGAATGTTCGGCAAGCACCTTCAGCAATCGTTGAAAGGCCACCGGTTCGCGATAGGCAAAAAGCCGCGCCGGCGCCTGGTCGGGCGTGCCATGACCGGCGATCATGTAGGTCGCCACCGTCCACGGCGCGCCGCAGAAGCCTATCAGGGTTGTCTCTTCGGGCAGTTTGGCCCGCAACCGGCGAACCGTCTCGTAGACCGGTTCGAGATTCACGTGAAACACCTTGCCTTCCAGAGCCAAAATCTCCGGCGCGGTGATCGGCGTCAGCAGCGGCCCTCTGCCCTCTTCGAAGCGGACGTCACGGCCAAGCGCATGCGGAACCACAAGGATATCGGAAAACAGGATCGAGGCATCGAAACCAAAACGCTCGATCGGCTGCAAGGTCACTTCGACCGCAAGGTCGGGATCATAGCAGAGGTCCAGGAACGAGCCCGCGCGTTTGCGTGTCTCCCGATACTCCGGCAGATAGCGTCCGGCCTGACGCATCATCCAGAGCGGAGGCGGAAAATGAGCCTTGCCCTTCAGGACATCCAGCATGATCCGGTTCTGGGGCATCGGGCGCTCGCTTCTCTCCCAGCCTCTTCTATAATCAAAGATTCTTATATCTAAGATTCTTCTGATTCTAAGAGTCTGTTGGTTCTGGTGGTTGTCACCTGTCCCGCTTTGCCCCGGAAAACACCAGCCAACATATTGTCGCGTGCTTCTTTTTCCCGGATGTAGGGTTCTGGGGATAGCTCTGAATCGATCAGTCGAGTCAAAGTGTTAGGCACAGTGGTGAAAGGCAGGTCCTGTGGACGGCCCGTAGTCGAAAAAAGCCGTCCCCAAACTTGTCCCCAGTCACCCGACGAAGCTGACAGCGCATCGAATTGTGGACAAACTGCCATCTGATACAGTCGCCTCCGACAGGCCCGTCTTTTCATCCCGCTTTATCCACAGAAGCCCACAGCCCCAGGTGACCCCCTGTGAACAAACCCCAGAGCTTCTTCCACCTGCACCTGATTTCGGACGCGACCGGCGAAACGCTGCTTGCCGCCGGTCGGGCAGCTTCGGCGCAATACAAGGACGCGCGCGCCATCGAGCATATCTATCCGCTTATCCGCACCGAAAAGCAGGTGGCGAAGGTGTTCGAGGACATCGAGGAGGAACCGGGCATCATCCTCTACACGGTCGTCGACCAGAAGCTGGCGCGCGGCATCGACGAGCGCTGCGCGGCCATGGGCCTGCCCTGTGTATCGGTGCTGGAGCCGGTGCTGACCGTGTTCCAGTCCTATCTCGGCACCCCGGCCGGCCGCCGCGTCGGCGCCCAGCATGTCCTCGACGCCGAATATTTCCGCCGCATCGACGCGCTCAATTTCACCATGGACCATGATGACGGCCAGTTGCCGCTCAACATGGACGATGCCGATGTGGTGCTGATCGGCATTTCTCGCACGTCGAAGACGCCGACCAGCATTTATCTCGCCAACCGCGGCATCAAGACCGCCAACATCCCGATCGTGCTCGGCGTGCCGGTGCCGGAAAGCCTGGTTGCCGCCAGCAAGCCGCTGATCGTCGGGCTGATCGCCACCGCCGAACGCATCTCGCATGTCCGGCAAAACCGCATCCTCGGCAACAGCGGCTCGTATGAGGCATCGGATTATGTCGACCGCGCCGCAATCGGCGAAGAGCTCGCCTATGCCCGCAAGATCTGCACGCGCCACGGCTGGCCGATGATCGACGTCAGCCGCCGCTCGATCGAGGAAACGGCGGCGGCCATCGTTGCCCTGCGAGGGAAGAATAGATAGATGAGCGAGGAGTGCGTTTTCCGAGTCTTCCCTGGCGGAAATTCGGCGCCGCCCCTCACCTGCCTGCCGGCATCCTCTCCCCGTATAGTGACGGGGAGAGGGCGCTGTCATTGATGGTTTCGCCAATCGCGACTGTGGCTGGAAACAGCGCCAGCGCTGAAGCTGCCCCTTTCTCCCCGTCTATATACGGGGAAAAATGTCCGGCAGGACAATGAGGGGCAGCGCCAACCTTACAGGACTAGAGCTGATCAAACTCCAACCGCGCCTGTGTCTGCGCCCGAGTGCAAAATGACCGAAAAACTCATCCTCGCTTCCGGCAGTCCGTTCCGCAAGGCGATGCTCGTCAATGCCGGCGTCGATGTCGAAGCCGTCCCGGCCGATGTCGACGAGCGCGCGCTCGAGGGGCCGTTGCAGGATAGCGGTGTCTCGCCCGAGGATGTTGCCCTGGTGCTGGCCGAGGCCAAGGCAACCGAAGTCAGCGAGCGCAGGCCGGGCGCCCTGGTGCTCGGCTGCGACCAGACGCTGTCGCTTGGCGACGAGGTGTTCCACAAGCCGGCCGATAGGGAAGGTGCGCGCCGCCATCTGCTGGCGCTGTCGGGCAGGACCCATCAGCTCAACAGCGCCGCGGTGCTGGTCCGCGACGGCGAGGTTTTGTGGCGCCATGTCGGCATCGCCTCGATGACCATGCGCAAGCTCGACCCGGCCTTCATCGGCCGCCATCTCGCCCGCGTCGGCGCCAAGGCGCTGTCCAGCGTCGGCGCCTATCAGATCGAAGGCGAAGGCATTCAATTGTTCGAGAAAATCGAAGGCGACCATTTCACCATTGTCGGCTTGCCGCTGTTGCCGCTGCTTGCCGAACTGCGCACGCTGGGAGCGATCGATGGCTGAGGCGTCGAAGAAGGCCTTCGTGTCAGGCCATCCGGTCAAGCATTCGCGCTCGCCGAAGATCCATGGCCACTGGCTGGCCAAACATGGCATCGACGGAAGCTACCAGGCCATCGATGTCGCGCCGCAAGACTTTGCCGTGTTCGTGAAAACGCTGCATGCAAACGATTACCGCGGCGGCAACATCACCATCCCGCACAAGGAAGCGGCCTTCGCATTGGCCGAACGCCGCGACGAGGCGGCGCAAGAAATCGGCGCCGTCAACACGCTGTGGTTCGAGGACGGCGTCCTGTGGGCCGGCAACACCGACGGTCACGGCTTTGCCGCCAACCTCGACGATCACGCACCGGGCTGGGCAAGCAAGGGTCCGGCGGTGGTGCTCGGCGCCGGCGGCGCGTCGCGCGCCGTCATCCATGCGCTGAAGCAGCGCGGCGTTGCCGACATCCGCATCGTCAACCGCACTGTGGCCCGGGCGCAGGAATTGCGCGATCGTTTCGGCGCCGGCGTGTCGGCGCATGGCATGGCGGCGGCCGATGAACTGCTCGGCGATGCCGGCCTGCTGGTCAACACCACCGCGCTCGGCATGCATGGCAATGAAGGCCTGTCGGCCGATCCCGCCCGGCTGCCCGACCATGCCATCGTCACTGACATCGTCTATGTGCCGCTGGAGACGCCGCTGCTCGCGGCCGCCCGTGGGCGAAATCTGAAGGCGGTCGACGGCCTTGGCATGCTGCTGCATCAGGCCGTGCCCGGCTTCGAGCGCTGGTTCGGCGTCAGGCCGCGGGTGACGGCCGAACTCCGGGCGCTAATCGTCGCCGATCTGGTGCCGAAGCCATGATCGTGCTCGGCCTCACCGGCTCCATCGGCATGGGCAAGTCGACTACGGCCAGGATGTTCGCTGACGCCGGCGTGCCGGTCCATGATTCCGACGAGACGGTGCATCGCCTCTATGCCGGCAAGGCAGCCCCGTTGGTCGAGGCCGCCTTTCCCGGCACCACATCTGCCGGGGTGGTCGACCGGGCAAAGCTTGGCGCGCGCGTGCTCGGTGACGCCGCCGCGCTGAAGCGGCTCGAGGCGATCATCCATCCGCTGGTGCGCGCCGACGCCGATGCCTTTCTGGCCAGGCATCGTGGATCAGGCGCGCCGATCGCCGTCCTCGATATTCCCCTGCTGTTCGAAACCGGCGGCCGCAACCGCGTCGACAAAGTCGTTGTCGTCACTGCGCCGGCCGAGACCCAGCGCGAACGCGTGCTGGCGCGGCCGGGCATGACGGAGGAAAAACTGGCGTCGATCCTGGCCAAGCAGGTGCCGGATGCGGAAAAGCGGCGTCAGGCCGATTTCATCGTCGACACCGGCCAGGGGCTGGACGCCGCGCGCGCGGCGGTCAATGCGATCATCAGGCAGCTGATAGGAGTCGGCAAACCGGGCCGCTGACACTGGCTGATGTCGGCGCCGCCCCTCATCTGCCTGCCGGCATCTTCTCCCCGTATAGTGACGGGGAGAAGGACGCTGTTGCAAAGGATTTCGCCAATCTCCAAGGTTTCGGAAAGGGAGCCGAGGTTGCGGCCAGCCCCTTCTCCCCGTCACTATACGGGGAGAAGTGCCCGGCAGGGCGATGAGGGGCAGCGCAAACCTGTGGCGATTGTCCTAGGCAACGCCGTTTCTCATTGCCATTTTGTTCCGTTGTATGAATCTGCTCCCTTGGAGCGGAGCGACTGATTCGATGCGTGAGATCATCTTCGACACGGAAACCACCGGCCTCGATTCGCGCGACGACCGCGTCATCGAGCTTGGCGGCGTCGAGCTGGTCAACCGCTTTCCGACCGGCAGGACCTTCCACCACTACATCAACCCGCAAGGCCGCGCGATCCACGCCGAGGCGCAGGCGGTGCACGGCATCAGCGCGGCGGACCTCGCGGGCAAGCCGACCTTTGCCGAGATTGTGCAGGAGTGGCTGGACTTCACCGACGGCGCCAAGCTGGTCGCCCACAACGCCACCTTCGATGTCGGCTTCCTCAACGTCGAATTCGGCCGGCTTGGTCACCCGGTCATAGACAATGGTCTCGTCGTCGACACGCTGGCGCTGGCGCGCCGCAAGCACCCGATGGGTCCGAATTCGCTCGATGCGCTCTGCCGGCGCTACGGCATCGACAACACCAAGCGCACCAAGCACGGCGCCCTGCTCGATTCCGAGCTGCTGGCCGAGGTCTATATCGAGCTGATCGGCGGCAAGCAGGCGGCCCTCATCCTCGACAGCGCCACCGCGCCGGCGCAAGGCGAGAATGTCCGCCAGATCGAAATCATCATCAGCCAGCGCCCGGCACCCCTGCCGCCGCGTGTCACCGAAGCCGAACGCGCCGCGCACGCCGGCATGGTCGGGACGCTTGGCGAAAAGCCGCTGTGGCTGAAGGTTGCGGCTGGCTGAGCAATTGCTGACCGAAACCCTCGCGGCTTCGTCATCCTAGGGCGGAGCAAGGAGCGAAGCGACGCAGCGCAGACCCTAGGATCCATGCCGTGACAGTGGTGCAGTGCTCCGCGGTGCAAGAAACCGAACGCCTACCACCCCGTCCGCGCGAAACAGCTCGAACAATTCCGGATTGGCCTTTTCGATCAATTCGATCTTCCATTGGCGCGGCCAGGGTTTCAGCGACTTCTCGCGCTGGATGGCATCGGTGATATCGAAAAATTCTTCGTACCAGACCAGCCGCTGAACACCGTAGCGGCTGGTGAAGCGCGAGCCCTCACCGGATTGTGCTCCGGCATGCGGCGACCGAGATCGTTGGTGACACCGAT
This sequence comes from Mesorhizobium sp. M7A.F.Ca.MR.245.00.0.0, assembly GCF_003997415.1. Lineage (NCBI taxonomy): Bacteria > Pseudomonadati > Pseudomonadota > Alphaproteobacteria > Hyphomicrobiales > Phyllobacteriaceae > Mesorhizobium > Mesorhizobium sp. M7A.F.Ca.MR.245.00.0.0. The sequence continues at coordinate 6,557 of NZ_RZTE01000060.1, forward strand.
ATAGATGGTGCCGGCCTTCTGGCTCGCAGTCATGTAGACGTAGCCGGTCATCGTTTTAGCGTAGCGAGCATAGGCGCGGGGACAAGCGCCATTCTGATCCGTTGCATTCTAAGGCACACGTCACGGCATGGATCCTAGGGTCTGCGCTGCGTCGCTTCGCTCCTTGCTTCGCCCTAGGATGACGAAGACGGGAGGGCTAGGCCATTCGAAGGGCGCCGGCGCCTCAGCTATCTCTCCAGCACAAACAGAAAACCCGGCGCGAGGCCGGGTTCTCAGAAAACAACAGCGATGGCAGGCAGGCCTCAGCTCACCTTGACCTTGGACGCCTCGTCCTCGGCCAGCTTCTGCTGGAACATCTGGGCGAAGTCGATGGGGTCGAGCATCAGCGGCGGGAAGCCGCCATTGCGGGTTGCCTCGGCGATGATCTGGCGGGCGAACGGGAACAAAAGGCGCGGGCATTCGATGAACAGGATCGGCAGCATGTGCTCCTGCGGAAAACCTGCGATGGCGAACACGCCGCCATAGACCAACTCGACATTGAACAGCACTTCCTGGTCGAAGGACGCCTTGGCGTTCAGCGTCAGATTGACGTCGAACTGCTTGTCGGAGAGCGGGTTGGCGTTGACGTTGACGTTGATGGCGATGCCCGGCGCCTTGTCGCGGCCGCGCAGCGAATTGGGCGCGCCGGGGCTTTCGAAGGACAGGTCCTTCACATATTGCGCCAGAACGTTGAGCGACGGCTGCGCCGCATTGCCGTTTCCGTTGGCTGCGCCGACCGGCGCGTCATCTTTGCTGGCCATAAGCCTTGTCCTCTTGCCTGGGCAGCGTCGCTGACCGAATTGAAATCGGGCGTTCGCTACCATGGCAGGGATGACAAGACAAGGTTTGCCGCCTTGCGGTAGTGGGTAGCGTCACATTTGATTTCAGTTTCAATCACATGGCGTCAAACTGCTATTCTGCGCGTCGAGGGTCCAGATGATCACACCCAAAAATTTGACGGCCAAGCTGCGGTCGGTACCGCAAGCCAAGTCTATTTTCGACAAGATGGCTGAGTTGCCCCTTTGGGATGCCGCATACCTTCTCCTGAGGTCCGAATTTTTGCTCAATATGATTGAGTTCGATGCCGGACTTCGCAACGCGCCTTTCGTCGAAGATACTGCCGTGCCGCCTAAGCCGCTTATCGGCCCGCGCCGTACCATATTGAGATTCAATCCGCATGAAATGATGGTCCTTCGACTGAAGGCCGCCCACCCCGCCGCAACCGACGCCTGCCTCCTGGAAGCCATCGAGGCAGCCCGCGAGTTGCAAAGCCAAAAAGCATGGAAACTGATGATGGACGCCGATTTCTCTAGGGCGCGCTCAGCGACTACGTTGCAAGAGGAATGGCCCGGTTTCGAACAGAAGACCTACGAGTTGGCCTATCATGATTTCCGAGTGGCGAACCGATGATAGGTAGGGGTCTGCCGTCTTGGACGGCGCCCTAGTCGTCCTTCAGGCGGCGCCACGGCGAGTTGTGATCCGGTCCGCGCTTCAGATCGTCTTCGCGCGAATAGTCGCCATCGTCGAGGTCGATGACCCTGTCGCGCCGGCCACGAAAACCGCCGGTCGAGAAATCGGTGGCGACGACAATGCGGCCCTTGAACCGGCTCCAGGCAAAATCGCGCAATGGCGGCAGGAACAGCAGCAGGCCGATGATGTCTGATATGAAGCCGGGGATGATCAGGAGGATCGCCGCAACCACGATCATGGCGCCGTGCGCAAGGTGGCGGCTGGGGTTCTGGCCGGCGGCCATCTCGGTGCGGATGCGGGCCATCACACCAAAGCCCTGGTATCGGAGCAAAAGCACGCCGGCGATGCTCGAGGCCAGCACGAGGCCGACCGTCGCCAGCGCGCCGACCTCGCGGCCGACGATGACGAAACCGGCGATTTCCAGCAGCGGAAGCGCGAGGAGAAAGAAGGGAAGCAG
>NZ_RZTE01000060.1:8593-29559 GCF_003997415.1 Mesorhizobium sp. M7A.F.Ca.MR.245.00.0.0
CAAGTCTTGCCAACCTTTTTCGATTGTTATGATCGTTTCGATTGTTTTGGCCGCCAGCGAGCAATCGCCGCTGGCACTGAGGCTGTTAGATAGGTATGCCTGCCTTTGATTTGAATGATTGCGCCTTGCGTTCTATATGCTTTGAATGTTGAACGCTATGCGACCGTGGCCATTGGGCCTGACGGTCCGGCCACAGGGCAGGGATTGATTGGCGGAAGATATGGGATTCTTCGACTTCGGCACGATTTTCTTCCTGATTGCGGCGGTGGTCATCTTTTTCCAGCTGCGCAATGTGCTGGGCCGCCGCACCGGCAGCGAACGGCCGCCCTTCGATCCCTATTCGGCGGCTCGCACCGGCGACAAGGATGCCGCCCAGAAATCCGAAAACGTCGTCTCGCTGCCGCGCAAGCGCGCGCCAGGCGAGCCGGCTCCCGACACCTATGCCGCGATCGACGCTTTCGCCAAGCCCGACACCGACCTCAACAAGGGCCTGCGCACGATCAAGGACAATGATCCGTCCTTCGAGCCGAAGGGTTTCGTCGACGGCGCCAAGATGGCTTACGAGATGATCGTCATGGCCTATGCCGACGGCGATCGCAAAACGCTGAAGAACCTGTTGTCGCGCGAGGTCTATGACGGTTTTGTCGCCGCCATCGGCGAGCGCGAGGCCAAGGCGGAAAAGATCCAGTCCTCCTTCGTCGGCATCGACAAGGCCGACATCGTCTCGGCCGAGATGAAGGGCGGCGAGGCGCATGTCACGCTGCGCATCATCAGTGAACTGATTTCCGCGACCCGCGACAAGGCAGGCGCGGTCATCGACGGCGACCCGGAAACCGTTGCCGAGGTCAAGGATGTCTGGACCTTCGCCCGCGACACGCGCTCGCGCGATCCGAACTGGAAGCTCGTCGCCACCGAGGAAGAAGACTAGTTCGGAAACACGCGGCGAGGCTCCGGTGTCGCTATCGCCTCTTTTTGTCGAGAAAGCCTTTGGCGACCTGCCCGGCTGGGACGATGACGACCATCTGGCGGCCTTCGCCGCCTTTCGCCGCTCGGCCTTCCATGTGCTGACCAAACCCTATCGCAGCGGTGCGCTCGGCGTCGACTTCCAAGCTTTTGCCGATACCTACGCGGAGGCGCGGTCCGTTTCGCCGGCGAATCGGTCGCCGGTTTTGGCCCGCGAGGAAGCCCGCGCCTTCTTCGAGCGCCATTTTTTCCCGGCGCTTATCCCTGCCGAAAATGCCGGCGCCGGGCTCGTCACCGGCTTCTATGAACCGCAAGTCGAGGCGTCACCGGTGCGCACGGACCGGTTTTCGCTGCCATTGCTGTCGCGCCCGGCCGATCTCGTCGATATCGACGACGCAAACCGGCCGCCCGGCCTGGACCCCTACCTCGCTTTCGCGCGCCAGACGCCGGCCGGGCCGGTCGAGTATCCCGACCGTGGCGGGATCGAGCGCGGCGCGCTGGATGGCAAGGGCCTGGAAATCGCCTGGCTGGCCGACAAGGTCGATGCCTTCTTCATTCACGTGCAAGGTGCCGCACGCCTCGCCATGACCGACGGCCGGCTTGTCCGCGTCACCTATGCCGCCAAATCCGGCCAGCGCTTCACCGGGCCCGGCAAGATCCTGAGCGAGATTGGCGAGATCCCGCTGGCGGAGGTGACGATGCAGTCGATCCGTGCCTGGTTCAAGGCGCATCCGGACCGCGTCGACGAGATCCTGCGTCAGAACCGCTCTTACATCTTCTTCCGCCCGGCCGATGTCGAGAACGAGGCCCTTGGGCCGATCGCCGCCGCCAAGGTGCCGCTGACGCCGGGCCGCTCGATCGCCGTCGACCGCCTGCTGCATACATTCGGCACGCCCTTTTACATCGACGCTCCGACGCTGACTGCTTTCGACGCAAAACCGTTCCGCCGCCTGATGATCGCGCAGGACACCGGCTCGGCCATCACCGGACCGGCGCGGGGCGACCTGTTCGCCGGTTCGGGCGATGCCGCGGGCGAGATCGCCGGCGTGGTCCGCAATGCCGCGGATTTTTATGCGCTGGTGCCGCGCGCGCTCGTTGCGGGTGCGGTCCGATGACCCGGCGCCCGGACAAGCTCAGCGAGGATGACCGGGTTCTGTGGAACCTGGTGGCGCGCACGGCCAAGCCGCTGAAGGGCAAATTCGCCGTCGACATCCCCGACATTGCCGCCGAGGCTAGGCCAAATCAGCCGCAGCCGGCGCTGGCCTCTGCCAACGCCGCAGGGACCGCAAAGCCGAAGGCTCAGCAAGTCACGCACCGCCTCGACGAGCCGACGCTGGACAAATTATCGAAAGGCCGGCTGCCGATCGAGGGCCGTGTCGACCTGCACGGCATGACCCAGGACGAGGCTTATTCGCTGCTGTTTTCGTTCCTGCACCGGGCGCATGCCGGCGGCGTCCGCTATGTCCTGGTCATCACCGGCAAGGGCTCGTCCTCCGGCGGCGATGGGGTGTTGCGTCGCGCCGTGCCGGCCTGGCTGTCGACGCCCGCCTTCCGGCCGCTGGTCTCCAGCCACGACCATGCCGCCCGCAACCATGGCGGTTCGGGTGCGCTCTATATCCGCCTGCGGCGGGCGCGCCTGTGAGGAGTTCTATCATGAGGGCGGGGACATGACCCCGTTCGGAGAGAAGCTGCGCACGCTACGAGGCGAACGCGGTGTCCGCCAGAAGGACATGGCGGCGGCGATCGGCGTCAGCGCCGCTTATCTGTCGGCGCTCGAACATGGCAGGCGCGGTGCCCCGACCTGGACGCTGATCCAGAAGATCATCGGCTATTTCAACATCATCTGGGACGACGCCGAGGAACTGGCGCGGCTGGCCGAAGCCTCGCACCCGCGTGTAAAAATCGACACGTCGGGTCTTTCCCCCGCTGCCACCGAGCTTGCCAATCTGCTGGCCGAAAACATCGAGAAACTCGACGAAGCCGAGCTTCGCCGCATCACCGCATCGATCCGCGCGGCGTTGAACCAGCGGCCGTAGCCGACGATCCGAGCGTGATGCAGGTTCGCCTGCCTCAGCAGGAAACTGCCCGCCAGCGGACCGCCAGCGGGCACAGTGGTGAGATCATTTCTTGCCGGCCGTGCCGCCATTTCCGCCCCGGCCGTGATCGCCATTGCCGCCATGGCCATTGTTTCCACCCCCCAGGCAGCCCGACGCCCCGGCATCACCGCAACAGCGGCCGGCCCAGAGGTCGTTGAGGTTGGTTTTGGAACAGCTGGTGGTCTGCTCGGCCATGGCGGATCCGGCCATGCTCGACACCGCGAGAGCGGCAAGAAGGGTGTTTCGCAGAAAAGCAGTCATCTGAAGTCTCCATGGTTGGTTTCGGTTCACGGCTGTGTGTCGCAGGCCGGAGCGAAATGGTTCACGGAGAAATATAACTTCCGTCGTCTACGAGCGAAGCGGGCGCGCAGACAGAAGTATCCAGATGGGCCGTCAGGCGTTTGGTTGGAGTTTGCCAGCGACCGGGCTGTACTCCCGGTATCTCATGGCTCTACCGGGCAGCCCTCATTGGCAAAGAGTATCACGGTTCGTCGATGGCGACGGAACTTGTGCGACATCCGACGAAAAGCCTGCAGGCTCTTCTGTACCAGCCATGACCTACTCCTCCCCGGAAAACGCGGTACACTATGGGTGGCGAGTGCAGGCGCATCGACCAAACTAGATCCCTTGGGATAAAAGACTTGGGTTTGAATACAGAGACCCGGGAACATCTGATAGGATTTCAGACTGTCAGCTATCCCACATTCGGGGTTGAACTTCACATGGTCGACGGCATCCGAAAATACCCGCGTGATCAATAGAAGGCGCTCGGCTGTCGACCTCGAGAGGATGTACCCACCGGACCCGAATGCGAAGCCGCGAAGAAGCCCCAATTTGAAGTCGCGAGGCAGCAGCTTGACCGCACGGTCAAGCCAGACCCCCCGTCCAGCAATCGCCTCGATTTTTACGATGTCCGCGCCTGCTGGAATCCATGTGGTGTCCCCGCCAAGAAACAGATCCGCATGCCTGGACATCAACATGTCGTCCTCGAAAACACAGCCGTAGGGGTCTGCTTCCGAGGCGATCCTTTCCCAACACCGGCGATGGCTCAAGAAGCAGCCTACCTCTTCCGGCGTCATTGTGGCCGCCCCGAAAACGGGCTTGTAAACATCAGCGATCTCAGTCGGGCTCAGCAGTCGTCCGTCCACCGCCGAGATTCGCTCGAAACTAAGCCCGACAGATGCAAACCGATCGGTCATCCGCATCAATCTGTCGGAACTGCGGTCCAGGTTGATCACATAGGATCTCATTGATTATTTCTCGTTTGCCAGGAGCACGCACCAGCTCATCGGCCATGAACATTTTGCGCCGGTTGTCGGTGAAGATAATATTGAGGAAGCGATCGAGCGTGGCCTAGGGTCGCCGCGACGGAGCTTCGCTTGACGAAGCGTTGGATGCCGCCCCTAGGGAAGCCGCCGTTTCTGGTGCCTACTGAACCGCGCCGACCAGAACCTGCTGGCCACCGCGGATCGAGACCCAGCGGCCGGTGTTGTCGATCGCCTGCCGCTTGAGGAAGCGGTAACCGGTCGCGTCCCATGGCTTGACCTTGTCGGTCAGATTGTCGAGCACATAGTCGCCCTCGTCGGTGCGCACCGTCAGCACGGCGTGACCCTCGCCGTCGGGCTTGCGCACGACGGTGATCAGAAGATCGGCAAGCGAGATGCTCATGCGCGAAAGCTGGCGCCGCTTTTCCAGCACATAGTCCTCGCAATCGCCGACGCCCTTGTCGGGATAGGCCCAGACCTCGTCCTTGCCGTAGATGTCCATGTCGCTCATCGGCTTGACGGCGGCATTGACCCTGGCGGTGACATTGAGAAGCTTGCGCATCAGGCCGTCGCTCATCGGAGCCGGCGCCAGATTGGTCGGGCGGATCGAGCACTCGCCCGGATGCAGCTTGCAGAAATCATAGTGGCCGATCGGCTGCGAGGTAAGCCCCCCGGTCGCCATCGCTCCACCCGCCAAGGCCGGTGCCACCCAGCCCGCCGTCACTGCCAGCCCGGCCGCCACATACACGCGCAGCCGTTGCGCCATCGATGAGGAAATCATTGTCCCCGCTCACCCTTTGTTATTAACGAAAGGTTAAGGGGGATTTACAGTCCGTGTCAATTACGACGACGGTCGGATTGTCGGCATGGTTACCCGAGGGGCTGGACAGCGGCACTTGTGCAACAGAATCGGCCAGCCAGCCGGCTTTTGCCGGTCAATCTCACGGTTTGTCGCCGTTAAGCTTGGTTCTATGCAGGTCATCGTCCAAAAATCCGCCTTTTGGGCGACTTGCATTATCTCTTGGCCGCGCGGACCAGCTTCGGTTTCACCGCGACACGCTCCTGGCGGCCATAGCTGGTGATGAAGTCGACGATGCGCGGCACGATTTCGGAACGGAAGCGCGAACCGTTGAACACGCCGTAATGGCCAACCGCCGGCTGCATGTAGTGGGCATGCCGCTCAGCCGGGATATTGGGGCACAGATCATGCGCCGCCTTGGTCTGGCCAAGGCCCGATATGTCATCGTTCTCGCCTTCGACCGTGAACAGCGCGACGTTGCGGATCGCCGACGGATCGATCCTGGTGCCGCGATGCGTCATCTCGCCCTTGGGCAAGGCCTGGCGCACGAAGACGGTGTCGACGGTCTGCAGATAAAACTCCGCCGTCAGGTCCATGACAGCCAGATACTCGTCGTAGAAATCGCGGTGCTTCTCGGCATTGTCGCCATCATGCTTCACCAGATGCATGAAGAAGTCCTTGTGGGCGATGATGTGGCGGTCGAGGTTCATGCTCATGAAGCCGGACAGCTGCAGGAAACCGGGATAGACCTCGCGGCCGAAGCCCGGCACCGGCCAGGGCGCATGCATCACGACATTGTCGCGGAACCAGTCGATGCCCTTTTCCTGCGCCAGCAGATTGACCGCGGTCGGATTGCTGCGGGTGTCGATCGGGCCGCCCATCAAGGTCATGGTCGAGGGCACGAAGGGGTCGCCCTTCGTTTCCATCAGCGCCACGGCGGCCAACACCGGCACGGAAGGCTGGCACACCGCCATCACATGCGTGTCCGGCCCCAGCGTGTGCAGCATGTCGATGACGTAATCGATGTAGTCGTCGAGATCGAACTGGCCATCGGCAAGCGGCACCATGCGGGCATCGACCCAGTCGGTGATGTGCACGTCGGCATAGGGCAGCATCGCTTCCACCGTGCCACGCAGCAGCGTCGCATAATGGCCCGACATCGGCGCCACGATCAGAAGCTTCGGATCGGGCTTGCGCCCGGCGGGCACGGCACGCTCGAAGCGGACGAGATTGCAGAACGGCTTCGACCAGACGGTCTTCTCGGCGACCTCGACGCTCTTCCAGTCGACCACGGTCTTGGTCAGGCCGAAGGCCGGCTTGCCGTAGCGGCGCGTGGTGCGCTCGAACAGTTCGGCCGTTGCTGCGATCGAACGGCCCCATTGCGTGTGGGAAAACGGATTGAGCGGATTGGAGTAGAACATCCGCACCGCGTCGGCATAGAGCCGCGCCGGCTGCAGGGCCGCGTGGTTCATCTCATAGAGCTGGTAGAACATCGAGAACCCCGCTGCTGCCTGCGACCGAAGGGACGACAAGCCGCGCCGAGCCCTAGATGTCTCGCGGGGAAGTTAACAACTAATTGCTGCGATGCAATACGTCACGCTGCGTGACCAATGCTTCTTTGGTTCAAGGCCATGGAAATCGGGGCCGAACGGCGCCAGCCGGCTCAGTGTGCGGCTGCGAAATGTGTAGGGAGTGTGTCCGGCCCTTTTGCCGGACACAGGAAGCTCTAGACACGCGCCATGCACACGGAAGTGTGGCCGGAGCCGATGAAGCCGAGCTGGCCGGCGGCACCCTTCGACAGGTCGAGCACGCGCCCCTTGATGAACGGACCGCGATCGTTGATGCGCACGACGACGCTGCGGCCGTTGTTCTTGTTGGTCACCTTGAGCTTGGTGCCGAAAGGCAAGGTGCGATGCGCGGCGGTCAGCGCCGACGGGTTCATGCGCTCGCCCGAGGCGGTCTTGGAGTGCAGGGCATACCACGAGGCGCGGCCGCACTGGGCGGCGGCGGTCGCCGAAGAAGCGCCGACCATCAGGCCAGCAGCGATCGTTACCGCGACAAGCGCGGTCTGTTTTGGGTTCTTCATATTTGGGGGATGGCTCCGTTTTTGACAGACCCCAGCCGTTAGGTGCCAAATAAGGCGCGAAATGCGGCAGTGATCTGGCGGTTCCGTGGCAATGGCACACGTTTGGAGTCGCTGGGTAACAGTCTGTCAGGGATTTTCCGGCACGCGATGGTCAATCAATGATGATCTTTGTGCTGCGGTCAGACGTCCGTTTGACAAGATCGAACATTAATATCCAAGTAGAGACCGGCATGGTCGGGCCACTTCCTTTGGCTCTTTTATCACGGCCCCGATGCTCCAACCAATCGACTTCGAAAGCGAGATCCGGCAATGAGGCTGACCAAAAATCTTCTGGCGTTGATTGCCCTTGCCATCGGCGCGCTGTGGTCGCTGCAAGGCGTCGGCGTTGTCGGCGGCAGCTTCATGACCGGCCAGTCGCAATGGCTGTATATCGGTGTCGTCACCATGCTGGTCGGGCTGGTGGGATTGGTGTGGGCCAATCGCTAGAGGGTGAGCTTCGAAGAAAGGTCGACCCCCACTCCGCCAATTGCGGCGCCGCCTCCGACAAACCTACCCGAACAGCCGATCCAGAATCTTGCCTTCCAGCCGCGCAAGCTCCACCGAACCGCGCCGGCGCGGCCGTTCCACGGGCACATCCAGATCAAGCGCGATCCGGCCTTCGCTGATCACCACGACCCGATCGGCCAGCGCAACCGCTTCGGCGACATCATGCGTGACCAGCACAGCCGTGAAATTCTGCGCGATCCAGATGCGTTCCAGAAGCTGCTGCATCTCGATGCGGGTCAGGGCGTCGAGTGCGCCGAGCGGCTCGTCGAGAGCCAGGATCTGTGGATGGCCGACCAGCGCGCGGGCCAGCGCCACGCGCTGCTTCTGGCCGCCCGACAGCACCGAAGGCCATTCGTCGGCCCGGTCGGCAAGCCCGACCTCGCCGAGAATGTCGAGCGCGCGTTGCCTTGCCTCCGCGCCGGAAGCAATCCCGGTCAGCCCGACCTCGACGTTTTTCACCACGCTGGCCCAGGGCAGGAGCCGTGGTTCCTGGAACATGAAGCGCGTGCGGCTGTGTCCTTCCTCTTCGACGCCGAATGTCAGCGATCCCGATGTCGGCCGGTCGAGCCCGGCCAGGAGCCGCAAAAGCGTGCTCTTGCCGCAGCCGCTCTTGCCGATGACGGCAAGGAACTGTCCGGCCGGCACGTCCAGGTCGATGCCGTCGAGCACGGTCTTGTCGCCGAAGCGCTTGCCGGCTTGCCTGAAGGCAAAGGCCCGCTGCCCTTCGACGGAGCCGATCGGCCGCACCGGCGTGGCGACGAAGGAACGAGCTGCGGTCAGGCTGGCGGCGGTCATGGGCAATCTCTCATCCGTTCTGGAAGGCCGGATGCCAGCCGAGCGACAGCCGCTCGAGCAGGCGGGCGAGGCTGTCGGCGAGCTTGCCGAGCAGCGCGTAGATCAGGATCGACAGCACGACGACGTCGATCAGCAGGAATTCGCGCGCCTGCATGGCCATGTAGCCGAGGCCGGAACTGGCCGAGATGGTTTCGGCGACGATCAGCGTCAGCCACATGATGCCCAGGGCATAGCGCAGGCCGACGAAGATCGCCGGCAGCGCACCGGGCAGGATGACGCGGAAGAACAGGGCGCGCCGGTCCATGCCGTAGACGCGGCCCATCTCGACCAGTTGCGGGTCGACGCTCTGGATGCCGAGCAGCGTGTTGACGTGGATCGGAAAGAACACGCCGAGCGCCACCAGGAACAGTTTGGCTTCCTCGTCGATGCCGAACCACAGGATGACCAGCGGGATCAGCGCCAGGTGCGGGATGTTGCGGATCATCTGCAGCGTCGTGTCGGTCAGGCCGCGGCTGAGCGTCGACAGCCCGTTGGCAAGGCCAAGCGCAAAGCCGATCGAGCCGCCGATGGCGAAGCCGGCAAGGGCGCGCGCGGTCGAAACGCCGATGTTGCGGACCAGTTCGCCCGACAGCGTCAGCCGCCAGAAGGCCTCGGCGACCGCACTTGGCGCCGGCAGCACGTTGGCGGGCATGACGCCCGCGCGGCTGGCAATCTCCCAGCCGGCAATAACCAGCGCCGGCAGCAGCCAGCCGATGGCATTGCTATGCAGGCGCGTGGCAAAGCTCATGACGAAGCCTGCAGGCGGTTGGCGCCATGGAAGCCGACCGAGAATTCGTTGGCGATGTTCTCATGCGCCCGCTGCCGCCTGGTGCCGAGCCCGAGTTTCGGGAACAGAAGCTCGGCGACGCGGTACGCTTCCTCGAGATGCGGATAGCCCGAGCCGATGATGGTATCGATGCCGATCGCCTGGTATTCGCGGATGCGCTCGGTGATCTGTTCCGGCGTGCCGACCAGCGCCGTGCCGGCGCCGCCGCGCACCAGCCCGACACCGGCCCACAGATTGGGCGAGACGACCAGCCTGTCACGGCGTCCGCCATGCAATTGCGCCATGCGGCGCTGGCCGACCGAATCCATCTGGTTGAGGAAGCGCGCCTGCGCATTTTCGATCTGGGCGTCGGTGACATGGCTGATCAGCCGGTCGGCGGCGCGCCAGGCTTCGTCCTCGGTCTCGCGAACGATGAAATGCAGCCTGATGCCGAAGCGCAGTTTTCTGCCGCGCAGTGCCGCTTTTGCGCGCGCCGCAGCCAGCTTCTCGGCAACCTGCGCCGGCGGCTCACCCCAGGTCAGATACATGTCGACGAGGTCGGCGGCGAGGTCCTGGCCCGCGTCCGACGACCCGCCGAAATAGAGCGGCGGCCGCTCCTGGTGCGGCAGAAGGTCGAGCCGGCCACTCTCGACGCGGTAATATTTGCCGTCGAAATTGACCCGCTCGCCGGACACCAGGCCGCGCCAGATGGTCAGGAACTCATGCGCCTGGGCATAGCGCTCGTCATGCGGCAGGAAGACGCCGTCGCCGGCGAGTTCGGTCGGGTTGCCGCCGACCACGACATTGAGCAGCAGGCGGCCATTGCTCAAGCGATCGAGGGCGGCGGTCTGGCGCGCGGCGAAAGTCGGCAGCGTGACACCCGGCCGCAGCGCAACGAGAAACTTCAGCTTTTCGGTCAGCGTCGCGAGACCTGTCGCGGTGATCCAGGAATTCTCGCAGTTCTGACCGGTGGGCAGCAGCACGCCGGGAAAGCCGAGCCGGTCGACCGCTTGCGCGATCTCCTTGAAGTAGCCGAATTCGGGCGGTCGCTGCTGTTCCTCGGAACCGAGATAAGAACCGTCGCCATGCGTCGGGATGAACCAGAAGAAATCGAGCGGTGCGGTGCTGGCAGGCGCGGTCATGTCTGGCACAGTCACGGGCGGATCTCCTGGAGATATGGGTGCAAACGCAAATGGCGCCGGGCGTACTCACCCGGCGCCGTCGGGGGACAAGTTAGTTGCCGGGTGCCGTCCACACCGCGTCGGAGATGCGGACCGCTTTCGGGATCAGCCCGAGCTTGTAGAAGCGGTCGGCGGTGGCCTGCTGGCCGGCGATGATCTCGTCGGTGATCGGAAAGATGCCGAACTTGGTGCGGTTGGCGGCGATGATCTGCGCGTCGAGCGGCACACCGGTCACCTCATGCAGCGCCGCGGCCACCTTGTCGCGGTTCTGGTCGGCCCATTTCGCCGCCTCGCCAAGCGCCGATATCGTCGTGGTGATGGTTTCGGGGTGCGCCCTGGCGAAATCCTTGTTGGCGAGGAAGTAGGTGTTAACCTTGAGCACCTCGCTGGAGCGGGCCAGCACACGCGGCTGGTAGCGGGTTTCGGCGATGGCGAAGAACGGATCCCAAACGCTCCAGGCATCGATCTGGTCGCTGGCGAAGGCTGCGGCTGCATCCGCTGGGCTGAGATAGACCGGCGTGATCTGGTCGAAGGCAAGGCCAGCCTTTTCCAGCGCCGCGACGAGCAGATTATGCGCGCTGGTGCCCTTGCCGACGCCGACGCGCTTGCCCTTGAGATCGGCGACCGACTGGATCGGCGATGCCGGCTTGACGAAGATCGCCTCGCCCTCGCCATTCGACGGCAGCGCGGCGGCATAGAGAATGTTGGCCCCCGCCGACTGGCCGAAGATCGGCGGTGCGTCGCCGGTCCAGCCGACATCGATGGCGCCGACATTGAGCGCCTCGACCAGCGGCGGCCCGGCGGTGAACTCGACCCATTTGACGGTGACGCCCTTGTCTTCAAGTGCCTTTTCGATCACCTGCTGCTGCCTGGCGATCACCGGCAGGCCGGTCTTCTGATAGCCGATGCTGAGCTGCTTCAGCTCCTGCGCTGTGGCGCCGGATGACACGGCAACCGTCGCCGCCAGCAGGCCGATGCCGAAAACACGTCTCGTCAGATTGAACATTGATCCCTCTCCTTCGCTGCGGATCGGCGTCGGAAATGGCCTCGCCGGTCGGAAGATGGATCAGGCTAGGTAGTTCTATAAATTTAGTAGAGGAATGATTTTGCGAGTTGGAGCGGGGGTGGGGAATTATCTTCTACGGTAACCCAGAATTCGTCATCCTAGGGCGGAGCAAGGAGCGAAGCGACGCGCGCAGACCCTAGGATCCATGCCGTGACATTGGCCTTAGAATGCAGCGGATCAGAATGGCGCTTGCGCGCCCACCAACGCGGGCTACCCTTCAACCATGACCGGCTACGTCTACATGACCGCGAGTCAGAAGCGCGGTACGATCTACATCGGCGTCACCAACGATCTCGGCCGCCGCATGCCGGAGCACATATCCGGTGAGGGCTCGCGCTTCACCAGCCGCTACGGCGTGCAACGCCTTGTCTGGTACGAGGAGTATTTCGATATCACTGATGCGATCCAACGTGAGAAGTCCTTGAAACGCTGGCCACGCCAATGGAAGATCGAGCTGATCGAGAAGGCCAACCCGGAATGGTTCGAGCTCTTTCGTGGAACCGGCTGGTAGGGGCTCGGTTTCTTTCGCTGCCGGAGCATGGCATCACCGTCGCGGCATGGATCCTAGGGTCTGCACTGCGTCGCTTCGCTCCTTGCTCCGCCCTAGGATGACGAAGACGCGGGGACGGCGCAAAGTCGCACCACCCCCTTCACTGCGACCAATACTGCCAGGCCCAGTAAAAACTCTCGTCGCGCGGCGGCAGGCGGTTGCGCTCGGCGTCCCAGCGGACCGGCGTTGGCGATTTCGGTTGCTGTTCTGGCGGCTGGCTTTCCCTGGTCCAGGCGAGAAGCCAGTTACCGGCTTGGGCGAACAGCACGGCGGTGGAATGGGTTATCGTCATTCTCTCCTGCTCTTCTGGTTTCCAATCATTCGCGTCCCGCCCACGGGACGAGCACGCGCTCGATCCTGCGGATGGTGAATTCGAGCACGAAGGCGATGGCCGCGATCACCAATATGCCCATCACCACCACGTCGGTGACGAGGAACTGGGCGGCCGACTGGATCATGAAGCCAAGCCCGCGTGTCGCCGCCACCAGTTCGGCCGCCACCAGCGTCGACCAGCCGGCGCCGAGCGCGATGCGCAGACCGGTCAGGATCGACGGCAACGCGCTGGGCAGAATGACGTGGCGGACCACTTGTCGCTGGGTAGCACCCAGCGAGCGCGCCGCGTTGATGCGCTCCTGCGAGACGCCGCGAACGCCGGACGCGGTCGACAGCGCCACCGGCGCCAGCATGGCGATGGCGATCACCAGGATCTTCGACGGCTCGCCGATGCCGAACCAGATGATGACCAGCGGCAGGTAGGCGAGCGGCGGGATTGGCCGCAGGAACTCCAGCAGCGGATCGAAGATGCCGCGCCCGATGGTGCTGATGCCGATGGCGAGCCCAACCGGCACGCCGATCAGGATGGCGGCGACCAGCGCGGCGAAAACCCGGCCCAGGCTGGCGACCGCATGCTGCAGCAGCGTCGCATCGACAAAGCCGTCACGGGCGACGGTGATGAACTTGTTCCACACCGCAACCGGCGAGGGCAGGAACACTGGCGACACCAGTTGCAGGCGGGCCGACAGCGCCCACAGCGCCAGCACCACCAGGATGGTCACCGCGCTGACCACGCGCGCCGAAACGCCTTTGCGTTTCGGGCCGGGCCGCGACCACGGCACCGACAGGCCATCGGCCTCGTCGATCTTGTGTCCCGGCCGCTCGGTGTAGGAGGTAACGGTCATGCCGCCTCTCCTTCGAAGATCGCGTCGGTCAATTCGCCACGCGCCACCGCAAAAGCCGGATCGGCCTTGATGGTGCGGATGGCTTCGCCCGATGCGTAGCGCCTGGAGAAGCCGGGTTCAAAAGTCCGCACCACGCGGCCCGGACCGGGCGCCAGCACGAGGATGCGGGTGGCCAGCACCAGCGCCTCCTCGATGCCATGCGTCACCATCAGCACGCCGACCTCGCTTGCCGTCCATAAATCGAGCAGCGTCGTCTGCATGCGTTCGCGCGTCAGCGCATCGAGCGCGCCGAGCGGTTCGTCGAGCAGCAGGAATTCCGGTTCGGCGGCGAGCGCCCGGGCCAGGCCGACACGCTGCCGCATGCCGCCGGAAAGCTCCCAGATGCGCTTGTGGCCGGCGTCGGTGAGCTTCACCAGCGCCAGCAACTCATCGGCGCGCTGGGCCTGCTCTGCGGGCCTGACGCCGCGCAGCCTGAGCGCGAAGGCGACGTTTTCGCGCGCCGTCAGCCATGGGAACAGCGCGTCGTTCTGGAACACCACCGCCCGGTCCGAACCAGGTGCTGTGATCGGCTTGCCGTTGATGGAGGCGCGCCCGCGTGCCGGCGCGACAAGGCCGGCGGCGACGTTGAGCAGCGAGGTCTTGCCGCAGCCGGACCGGCCCACCAGCACGACGAAGTCGCCCTTGGCGACATCGATCGACACCAGCTCGACGGCGGGCGCCGCCTGGCCGTCATAATGGATCGAGACCTGGTCCAGTACGAGATGGGGGTCCAGTACGAGATGGGGGTCGAGCATGAGATGCGGCATGGATGCCTCGCAATTTCGTTGAAATCCGACGGCCCCGGCGCTCGTCAGCGGTTCCGGGGCAGTCAGCACGCGGCGTCAGGGAAGAAGCGCGCGGGCCGGGTTCAGAGCAATTCCAGGAAAAGTGTGAAGCGGTTTTCCTTCCGGAATTGCGTTAAGCGAGTACTAGTTCGAGGCAAGCGCCTGGGTGACGTATTTCGACGACACGTATTTCGAATAGTCCGGCAGCACGGCGTCGATCTTGCCTTGCTCCTTGAGGAAGGCGGATGTCGCTTCCACCGCCTTGACCGTGCCGCCGCCGAGGAATTTGTCGGAGGCCTGCTCTTCGAGCGTCGGGAAGACATAGCCCTTGAGCAGCTGCGGCACTTCTTCCAGCTTGGCGCCGGTGAGCTTGGCGATCGCGGCCGCCTGCGGCGACGACACCGACCAGGCGTCGGGTTTGGCGAGGAACTCGGCATAGGACGCGCCCGTCACCTTGACGAAGTCGCGCACCGCTTCCGGGTTCTTTTCGGCGAAGTCGGTGCGCACGATCCAGGCGTCGAAGGTTGGCGCGCCCCAGGCGGCGACCTGCGAGGAATCCACCACCACCTTGCCCGTCGTCTTGATCTGGCCGAGCGCCGGATCCCAGACATAAGCGGCGTCGATGTCGCCGCGCGAAAAGGCGGCGGCGATTTCCGGAGGCCTGAGATTGAGGATCTCGACCGACTTCGGATCCACGCCCTCATGCTTCAGCGCGGCGAGCAGGCTGTAGTGCGTCGTAGAGACGAAGGGCACCGCGACCTTCTTGCCGGCGAGGTCGGCGACTTTCTCGATGCCGGCGCCGTTGCGCGCCACCAGCGCCTCGGATTCGCCGATCAGGCCGACGATGAAGATGGTCTGGATCGGCAACTCGCGGCTCGCCGCCGCCGCCAGCGGGCTCGAGCCGACATAGCCGATATCGACCGAACCGGAAGCGACCGCGGCGATGACATCGGCGCCGGAATCGAATTTGCGCCAGTCGATTACTGCCTTCGTCTCCTTTTCATAGGCGCCGTCGGCCTGCGGCACTTTCGAAGGCTCGACCACCGTTTGATAGCCGATGGTGATTTTGAGGTCGTCGGCATGGGCCGGGCCGAGGAAGGCCGCGCCGGCAAGTGCCGCCGACGAGAGGAGAACAATGCGTCGCGAAATGGTGGACATGGAGGGCTCCTGAAAAGAGAAAAATCGGAATGCCCCATGATAGTCCGCTAATTCTATTCGGTTTGTAGAGTTAAATCCTTCCAACCGAGGCGGGCTTGTTAGAAAAAAGCTGTCGGTGACGGAGCACCCGAGCGCATATGGCGGCTGCAACCGCCATCATCGCCCCGATGACAAATCGCATACGAACAAGAATGGCGCTCCGCGAGCCTCCCGGCTTCGTCATCCTATGGTCTGCGCGACGGAGCTTCGCTCCTGCTCCGCCCGTGAATGACGAAGTTAGGTACGCTTCGGTACTCAACTCTGTGCCGTTCACACGAATGATAGGTTCTTACCCAGGCCAATATCAGGCAAATCCATACCTCAAACAGCGGCCGATTTAGAAAACCTATCCCGCGTGTTCGAGGGTAAGTATAGTAATCTTATCGACATTGAGACTGGAGGCGACGATGAGCAGTCACCATATCGCGACGATCGCGCCCTCAAAGTCGTGCGCTTTTGTGTCCCTGTGGGCACAAAGGCTGGCCAAAGTGGCCGGCGCGGCTTGAAAACGAAGCAAAATCAGCAGTTCTCGGCTTGTACATCATGTCACTAGAATTTATGTGTCATGCGGGCTCGGACGCGGCGGCAACGCCCGCCAGGCGTTTTGCAACCGATGGTTCCATGCCGTCGCATGCCAGAGAAATTTTGATCTCATGCTCACCAAAAAAGGTAAGTACGGCCTCAAGGCGCTTGTCCACCTCGCGCGCTTGCCGGCCGGACAGCTCGCCTTCGTCAACGACGTCGCCACCGGCAACAACATCCCGAAGAAGTTTCTCGACGCCATCCTGGGCGAGTTGCGCAATGCCGGCTTCGTCCAGAGCCGCAAGGGCAAGGATGGCGGCTATCGCTTGGCGCGCCCCGCCGATGAGATCAAGGTCGGCCATGTCGTGCGCGTCCTCGACGGTCCGCTGGCGCCGATCCCCTGCGCCAGCCGCACCCAGTACCAGCGCTGTGAAGATTGCAACGAGGCGACATGCCAAGTCCGACATCTGATGCTCGAGGTCCGGCAGGCGATCGCCGAGGTGCTCGATCAGCGCAGCCTCGCCGAAATGCGCGATATCTCTCTCGACGACCTGTCGGTCGCGAGGGACATCGACGACCTATCGGTCGCCAAGGGCATCGACGACCTGCCGGTTGCGAGGGGCATCGGCGATCTGCCGGTCGCGGTGAAGGTCCAGGCCTGACGCTGGCGTTGCGCAGAGCGAAGGCATGCCTATGACCGGGCGCGCCAACTCCATCATCATTGTCGGCGGCGGCGCCAGCGGCGTCGTGCTGGCCGCGCATCTCCTGAAGTCGCCCAATCCCGACCTGCGTGTCACGCTGATTGAAAGGCGCCCGCATTTCGGCCAGGGCATCGCCTATTCGACGCTGCTGTCGGCGCATGTCTTGAATGTCAGTGCCGCCGGCATGAGCGCCTATGCCGACGATCCCGGCAATTTCTGGCGCTGGCTGCAGGAGCGCGGCCTGGCAACGGCCGAGCAGGCACCCTTCTATGCGCCGCGCAGCATCTATGCCCGTTACCTCGGCGAGTTGCTCGACGAGCTGCAGGCGCGCGAAAAGCAGACCGGGCGGCTTCGGTTGATCCGCGAGGAAAGCCTCTCGATCACGCCCACCGCATCCGGTGTCGAAGTGGCGCTGGCCAACGGCACCAGCGTCGTTGCGCATCTCGCCGTGCTGGCAACCGGCCACGACGAGGAGCCGGCGCAAGGCCATGCCATCAGGATGGGATCGGAAGCCGACACAGCACTTCCCCCTGACGCCGGCGTCATGGTGCTGGGCACCGGCCTGAGCATGGTCGATGCCTTCCTGGCGCTGGAACAGCGCGGCCATCGCGGCGACATCATAGCTGTGTCGCGGCGCGGCCTGTTGCCCTCGCCGCATCGCAAGGGCAATCCGATCAAGCTCGACGTCGCCGACATTCCGCTCGGCACCCAGCTCTCCTATTTCGTCGGCTGGTTCCGCGACCTGATCAAGGAAAACCAGAAGGCCGGCATCGACTGGCGCGACGTCGTCGACGGCCTGCGGCCGTTCAACCAGAAGATCTGGCAGAACTGGCCGGCTTCCGCCAAGCGCCGCTTCGTCGAGCACACCAAGGCCTGGTGGGACATCCACCGCCATCGCATGGCGCCCGAGGTCTACGCCCGTGTCACCGAAGCCGTGCAATCCGGCCGCATCCGCCTGGTCGCCGGCCGCGTCGTCGACATCGCGCGCAACGGCGAATTCACCGTCCAGGTCCAGTCGCGCCACACGCAGCGCCTCGAGACCTTCGAGGTCGCCCGCATCTACGATTGCTCTGGTATCGTCAGGGACATCTCGACCTCGTCGAACAGCGTCGTGCGCTCGCTGGTCGACCGCGGCCTGGCACGGCCGGATCCGCTGCGCATCGGCCTCGATGTATCGGCCAAATGCGAGATCATCGCCGGCGACGGAACCGTCTCTGCCAAGATCCTCGCCGTCGGCCCGCTGACGCGCGGCACCTTCTTCGAGATCGACGCCATTCCCGATATCCGCGTGCAGTGTGCGAGGCTGAGCAAGCAGCTGCTGGGGTGAGAGGCTCCGCGCAAACCCCAACGCCGTCGTCATCCTAGGGCGGAGCAGGAGCGAAGCGACGTCGCGGAGACCCTAGGATCCATGCCGCGACCGCGAGCTTTGCGGCGGTGCAAACCTGTCGATGCAGCCGGATGCTTCCAAATTAATTCTGCACCGCTGCATTCTTCGACCAATGTCACGGCATGGATCCTAGGGTCTACACTCCGCTTCGCGTCGCTTCGCCCTAGGATGACGAACGCGCGGAGGGTTCGCCTGACTTCGAAGCGACTCTCGCCAACGCAAACCCGGAATTTCATTCCGCATCTGGCCGGTTGATTGGCACGATCTATCTTCTTTCCGACTGCAAAGGGCTGGAAAAGAGGATACGCTGCCGCCCTGCCCAGAGGCGGTCGCTTGGTCATGGAGCATCGATATGAGCGAGCACGAGATCGCCGCAGCCGACGAATTGTCCCGCCTGCGTCCGCCCTACAAATCCGTCCTCGACCTGATCGGCCAGACGCCGGTGGTCGAGCTGACCAAATTCGACACCGGCAAGTGCCGGCTGTTCATCAAGCTCGAAAGCCAGAATCCCGGCGGCTCGATCAAGGACCGCATCGCGCTGTCGATGATCGCCGCGGCTGAAAAGCAGGGCAAGCTCAGGCGCGGCGGCACCATCGTCGAGGCGACCGCCGGCAATACCGGCCTCGGCCTCGCTCAGGTCGGCATCCCCAAGGGTTACCGCATCGTGCTGGTCGTGCCAGACAAGATGTCGCGCGAAAAGATCCAGCATCTGCGCGCGCTCGGCGCCGAGGTGCGCATGACGCGCTCCGATGTCGGCAAGGGCCATGCCGAATATTACCAGGACATGGCCGAGAAGATCGCTGCAGAAACGCCCGGCGCCTTCTATGCCAACCAGTTCGCCAACCCGGCCAATCCGCTGGCGCATGAAACCACCACCGGCCCGGAGATCTTTTCGCAGCTCGACGGTGACGTCGATGCGGTGGTCGTCGGCGTCGGCTCCGGCGGTACGCTGACCGGGCTTGGCCGCTACTTCGCCAAAGTGTCGCCGAAGACCGAAATGGTGCTGGCCGATCCGGTCGGCTCGGTGCTGGCGCCGCTGATCAAGACCGGCAAGATGGAAGAGGCCGGCAGCTGGACCGTCGAAGGCATCGGCGAGGATTTCGTGCCGCCCAACGCCGATCTGTCGCTGGTCAAGAAGGCCTATTCGATCCCCGACAAGCAGAGCATGCTGGCGGTGCGCGACCTCTTGTCGAAGGAAGGTATCCTCGCCGGCTCATCCTCGGGCACGCTTTTGTCCTCCGCGCTGCGCTATTGCCGCGAGCAGACGGTGCCCAAACGCGTCGTCACTTTCGTCTGCGACAGCGGCAACAAATATCTGTCGAAAGTGTTCGACGATTTCTGGCTGGCCGAGCAAGGTCTTGCCGAGCACGAACAGCATGGCGATCTGCGCGACCTGGTGATGCGCTCGCACCGCACCGGCGACACCGTCTATGTCGGCCCGGACGAAAGCCTGCTCAACGCTTATGGCCGCATGCGCCGTTCCGATGTCTCGCAGCTGCCGGTGCTCGACAATGGCAAGCTCGTCGGCATCGTCGACGAAAGCGACATCCTGGCCAAGGTCGACGGCCCCTATGACGGACGTTGGGAGCGCTTCAACGGCCCGGTCCGCACGGCCATGACCTCCAATCTGCACACGCTGCAGGCCAGCCAGACGCTGGATGCGCTGCTGCCGGTCTTCGACCGCAACGAGGTAGCCATCATCTTCGACGGCGACGAGTTCGTCGGGCTGATTACCCGCATCGACCTGATCAACCATCTGAGGCGCGCACGATGACCGCTGAAACACCACCACCGGGCAAGAACCGTCTGGCTTTCTCGACGCGCACCATCCATGGCGGCCAGAGCCACGACCCGCTGACCGGCGCGGTGATGGTGCCGATCTACGCCACCTCGACCTTTGCCCAGCAATCGCCCGGCGTGCACAAGGGCTTTGAATATGCCCGCAGCCAGAACCCGACGCGCTTTGCCTTCGAGCGCGCCGTGGCTGATCTCGAAAGCGGCTCGGCCGCCTTTGCCTTCGCGTCCGGCCTGGCGGCGATCGCCACCGTGCTGGAACTGCTCGATTCCGGCGCCCACATCGTCGCCACCGACGACATCTATGGCGGCTCGTTCCGGCTGATGGAGCGGGTGCGCAAACGCTCGGCCAATCTGCAGGTCTCGTTCGTCGACTTCACCGACCTCGCCGTCGTGGAAGCGGCGATCCGGCCCGAGACGAAAATGCTCTGGGTCGAAACGCCGACCAACCCGCTGCTGCGCATCGTCGACCTCGAAGGCGTCGCCGCACTTGCCAGGCGCAAGGGGATTCTCACGGTTGCCGACAACACCTTCTGCAGCCCCTATATCCAGCGGCCGCTGGAGCTCGGCATCGACATCGTGGTGCATTCGACGACGAAATATCTCAACGGCCATTCCGATATGGTCGGCGGCGTCGCCGTCGTCGGCGACAACAAGGATCTCGCCGCCCAGCTGAAATTCCTGCAGAACGCCATCGGTGCCATCTCGGGCCCGTTCGACAGCTTTCTGGCGCTGCGCGGGCTGAAGACGCTGGCGCTGCGCATGGAGCGTCATTCCGCCAACGGGCTGAAGATCGCGCAGTGGCTGGAAGCGCGCCGCGACGTGCGCCGCGTCATCTATCCCGGCCTCGCCAGCCACCCGCAGCACGCCGTCGCCGTCCAGCAGATGCACGCCTTCGGCGGCATGATCACAGCCGTGCTCGACCGCGACCTCGCCGGCACCAAAAAGTTCCTCGAACGCACGCAATTGTTCACGCTGGCCGAAAGCCTCGGCGGCGTGGAGAGCCTGATCGAGCATCCGGCACTGATGACGCATGGCTCCATTCCGGCCGAGAAACGGGCCGAGATCGGTATATCGGATTCGCTGGTAAGATTGTCGGCGGGGATCGAGGATGGAGATGATCTGATCGCGGATTTGGAGCAGGCGCTGGGGGGATAGACCCTCAAATCGCCAAAATCGGCGCCGCCCCTCATTGCCCTGCCGGGCATTTC
>NZ_RZTE01000061.1:0-28601 GCF_003997415.1 Mesorhizobium sp. M7A.F.Ca.MR.245.00.0.0
CATCGATGCTGTCGGCATGCGGCGTTGCGATCCGGCACCTTTGATGCCGGAAGCACTGTGGCGGTACCTAGTTTGTCAGTACCCTCCAATTGCCTGCCTCTTTAAGAGCCCGCTACGCCGGTGGCGGTGTTTTGCTTTGTTGGTGCCGCAAGCGTCAGGAAGGCAGTCGCCGAATTGACGGGAACAATTTAGCGAAAAGTAAATTCAACGGTCTTCTGGTAGGAGGCCAAAGTGTCCCAGCGAAGCATCGACAAAGACCGATTGGATCGCGCAGACCGCGAGGCAAAAGTTGCTAACGCGGCCGAGAGAGAGGCGCGTTTTTTAAAAACTGCGCGACTTCGAGAACAACGCCTTGCTGCCGAAGCCAGAGATTCCCAGGCTTCGAAGAAGGGGCGATCCAGGAGCTAAGGCGCTTAGCCGCCGACGCCGGCCGTCAGACAGAGACGCCCTTCTGATGGAACATTACGCTACGCTAATAGTTCTAACGCGCCGGAGCGCCCGACGATCCCGGCACGTCATCCTTGGCCCGCCGCTGCGGTAAATGGGAGGCGAGTTCAGAGTTCTTTACATTTCGGCCTGCGCAAGGCCCGCTCGACGCGTGAGTGAGGGAGACATCATGGATCCCGAAAACCACAGCATTTATGCGCCGTCCGCCGAGCTGCTCGCTGCCATGGCTAATGAAAAGCGCCTTCTCGCTCTAATCATTCTTGCCGATGGAGAAATATCCGTTTCTGATCTGGCGTCGCGATTAGGGCTTAGCAACTCCGCACTCTCCCAACACCTTAGCATAATGCGAGAATTTGGGCTGGTCACCCGGAAGCAGGAGCGTCAAAAAGCGTATTACTCGTGCACAGATCGTGCCCTGAAGGTCCTTGAACTCCTGGACTGGCTTGCTGAGCGGAAAACTCTGCCTGGCCGCGACCATCATCCATAAAGCCCGAGACCTTTGGAGGGGTTTCCTCTCGGCCTTCGCTCTAACGTGCTTCCCGCATTCGTGCCGGAGAGGCGTGCCAAGAGCGCTTGCGATGTCGCGACTTTAAGGCTCATCATCTTCGTCCGGACGTGGAGATTTATACGCTTCAGCCCCGCCGCCAGCGATGGCGGCGGGGTTGGATTGGTTCGTTCAGTCGTAAACCTTGATGATTTTTCGGGTGCCCGGGTCCACCAGCACCGTGCGGTTGTCGACCACCACATAGCGGTATTTGACGTTGGGGACCTCATGGATCTCAACCGTGTCTGGCAGAGCTGTCCCGACATTCAGTTCCACGCCGGGGAGCTTGACCGACGCCAGGGGCTGCTGCTTCACATATTCGCGGATGACGGTGTCTTGTTCCGGCTGGATAATGATGTCGTCCGCGGCGGCTGAGCCGATCCCAGCCAAGAGCAACATCGCTGCTGCGGTGTTCTTTAGAAGCATGTTCATATCTGCACTCCCGTGGGGACGGGCGCAACACGATCATCGTCCCGCGCCGCCCGGCAACTTGAACATGGAGCCGCCCTAAACGTTCCGCCTTAGGCACTTAGGTCTAGTCCCTTTGGGGCCTAAGTCTGGTCCTAGAACACGCATTGGTCCTGTCAGAGACAGCGACTGGAACGCCTGCCCCCCGCGGCTGTTGTCTCTCGAATTTGGGAGAAAGCAGATGGATAAAAGTGCTGGCCAAGCACGCTGTTATTCGCAGCTGTCCCCTTTCTCGTGATGGCACTCGTGCTTGGCTGACATGTGGTGGATCGGCGCAGCAACGTCCCTTCCGACGCCGATAGCAGGGTTCGCGAGCCGCCCAGCTGCTCGCGAACCTATATCTTTAACTTGGAGTAGGTGACCTGATGTTGCGCGACAAAGAGAGTCGGATCTTAGAGGCAGGCTTACTGGCAGCAGTGCCTATCTGTGTGGCCATTACCGCACTGGTCGCCTTGATGACTTTGGCCCGGATATGAATCGGTTCCTTTTCGCGGCCTCCGACTTCCTATCTCGGCCGCCGGGCTTCTATGTCATTCTCATAGCAATGGTTTTGTGCACCGCCCTGGTGCCCTTTGGTCTGACAAGTGCGGTTACCTACGCCCTGTCGGTTGCCGCCATCGTGATCACTGGTGTTGTCCTTCTACAAGGCTATCGCGACACCGCCGCCATTCACGCCAAACTCGATGAGATCATCGTTTCACTGAATGAAACCAGAAATGACGTTGTCGGATTGGAGCACGCCGAGCCGGAGGAGATCAGGGACAAGCTTGTAGAACTCGAAGCAGAGGCGTCCCGAACGATCGGCGCTGCCAGGCGCGAACTTTCGAAAGCAACAGGAGAGAGATCATGAACAATATCATTTGGCTCGTCGGTGCGGTGGTCGTCGTCTTGGCGATTTTGAGTTTCTTTGGCCTTCGGTAGGGCGGCCATTTCCGCCGACAACCTGAAGGATTAGCGGGACCAAACTTGGCATCGCAAAATTGCTTATCATGAATGACAATCATCCGCCCCCCGACAAGTTGGTGTCCGATCCACCGCCAGATTGGCAGGGCGTGCTTTTTGCCACCGCTGCTTTCGTCTCATCCATATGCGCCCTGCTGCTGGCATTTTGGATGTCTGTTTGATCGCTGTCGGACAGGCCCATTGTCCTATAGAGAGCCAAAAAGGTTTGGCATCAAAGTTGCGTTGACAAGTTGGGGCGGATGAAGCCCGCCGCTTCGCAAATGGGGCGGCGGGCTTTCATAATCAGAAACGAGCAGCGGCGGGTCCCTTGGCCGTTCGCGCGATCACTTGGCGGAGGTCACGCATGTCGACCTGCCTACCCGCCGGCATGCCGGTTAGGCGGAGTCTGGGGCGCGACCGACGTCTTTCCGCCTTTGTGGTGCTTTTCTGACCGGGCGCGTCTGCTTCAGGCTCTTGCCGGACCGCACACCGAACTTTTCACCGTTGGATTTTTCGCCATCAGGCTCCCTCTGCGCGCAATGGCAACTCTTCGATCGGTCTGAGGTCCCGGACAATGGGATCGGGACGCTCCGCCAGCTTCACGACGACGGGAATGGCGCCCCGAAATGTCCGACATTTGTCAACGTCCGGAACAAAGGTAGCGCCAGGAGATTGGGGTTCATCGTCCTCCTCAACTAAGGAACCTCAGCATGAGAACCAAACTACGCATGGCATCGCTCTCGATCGCGACCGTAATGACCGCTGTACTGCCTGCCTTGTCAGCAGAGACGGCACAGGACTTCGTCACGAAGGCCGCGATCGGCGGGATGTTCGAAGTGCAGTCCAGCAAGGTCGCTCAAGACAAGCTCCAAGATCCGACCCTTAAGGATTTCGCCCAGAGGATGATCTCCGACCATGGCACTGCGAACGCCAAGCTCGAGAGTATTGCCGGCGAACAGAAATTGCAGGTGCCCGCCGACCTCGACGCTGCCCACAAGAGCGACGTCGACAAGTTGCAGTCAGCTGCGGCGCCAGTCGATGCACCCTATGCCAGCATGCAGAGGACGGCGCATGCCGACGCTGTGAGCATGTTTGAAAGTTACGCCAAGGATGGCGACAATTCCGCTCTCAAGTCGTTTGCAAGCGAGACGTTGCCGACACTCAAGATGCATCAGGAGATGATTGGCAAGGTCGCGGCTGCCGCTCCTGCCCCCGACAGTTCCGCGCCAGCCGCCTCCGATGCGGACACCACAAATTCTGCGGCGCCGGTGCCTGGTGCCAACAGCTTCACCGAGGACCAGGCCAAGAGCGCCATCGAGAAGGCGGGTTACTCGGACGTCTCCGCCCTGACGAAGGACGACAAGGGGATCTGGCGTGGAACCGCGAGCAAGGACGGCAAAGCAGCACCCATCGCCCTCGACTTTCAAGGCAACGTCGTTGCCGGCAAGAATTGATCACCAAGCAAGGACAAATCAGATGAAAACCGTAACAGGACTCTTCGACAATTACGATCAAGCAAGCGACGCTGTGGGTGAGCTTGAAGCCACCGGCGTTCCGCACGACGATATTAGCATCGTGGCGAGCAATTCGAGCGGCCGGCTTACGGGCGAAGCGTCGGAGGCTGGCGAGGATGCGGCGGCGGGGGCTGGTGTCGGCGCCGTTATCGGCGGGGCCGGCGGCTTGCTCACCGGCCTCGGCCTGATGGCCATACCCGGTGTCGGCCCCGTGGTTGCCGCGGGCTGGCTGGCAGCGACTGCGGTCGGCGCTGTCGGCGGTGCCGTGGTCGGTGGCGCAGCTGGTGGCATCATCGGCGCGATGACAGAGTCCGGTGTGCCAGAAAACGACGCACATGTTTATGCCGAAGGCGTTCGGCGTGGGGGAACAATGGTCATAGCCAGGGTCGAAGACGACCTAGTCCCCGACGCGGAAGAGATACTGAAGCAATATAATTCCGTCGACATCGCCCGCCGTCGAAACGAATACGAAGCAGGCGGTTGGACCGGCTTCGATCCAACGGCTGATGTCTACACAGGTGATGACCTGGAGGGGGCCAGAGGGCGTCGCAACGTGTGAGATGAAATGACTGGGCGGCTAACAGCCGCCCTCGTCCGCCCTGCGCGATGCGCAACGCTCGTATCTCAGGTTAGCGGCAAGATAGAATGTCGTTGTGACGGCTTGCAGTTCACCATGGCCCTGCCGCTGCGCAAAACACGCCTTGTGCCGACTTTTGCTTGCTTTCCCTTCGCCCCGATAAACGGCTGGAACAAAGTGTCTATCGCCGCGGGCGGGACGAGAGGGCCACCGTTGGCGACACCAACCGGAATGTAGTGTCATGTGGGATTTTCAAGGAGGGCACCCGAATATCGATGTCAGTCCACTGGCCAAACAATCATAAGCATCGGCACGGCAACAATGACTACGAGAAAAGATAGGGGCAGTCCCAGACGGGGATAGTCGCTGAAGCGGTAGCCACCCGGCCCCATGACAAGCGTGTTGCACTGATGTCCGATCGGGGTGAGAAAGTCACAGCCGGCGCCAATGGCGACAGCCATCAAAAATGCTTCCGGCCGGTAGCCCAGATCACTGGCAAATTCGGCGGCGATAGGCGCCATGACAAGGACGGTGGCGGCATTGTTGAGGAATGGCGTAACGGCCATGGCGGCGACAAGGATGAGCATCAGTGCGCCGGACGCCGGGAGGAGTGTTCCCAGCCTAGCAAGCTCGCCGGCAACTACTCCCGTCGCCCCTGTACTGCGTAGCGAATCGCTTACTGGAATGAGAACGGCCAGCATCACGAGGATAGGCCCATCGAGCGATTGGTAGACGTCGCGGAGCGGAATGACCTTGAAAAGCACAACCGCGACAGCGGCCGCGAAGAAAGCGACGGAGACTGGCAGCAGCCCAAACGCCGTCGCCACCATGGCGAGAGCAAGGATTACTACCGGCACGATACCCTTGCGGACGCTACCAAGAAGGATTGCCCTTTCTGCCAGTGGTAAGCAGCCGAGTTCACGAAGTGTCTCAGGCATCCTGGCTGCAATGCCCCGCAAAACGACAACGTCCCCGAGCCTCAGCTCGACTTCGGCCAGCCTGCGGTCGAGGCGCTCCCCGCGACGGCTGACAGCCAGGAGGTTGACATTGAAGCGATCGTAAAGGGCAAGGCGCTGGGCGGTCCAGCCGATCAAAGAGGAGCTTTCACCGATTACGGCTTCGATAGCGACCATTTCGTTGGTGGTGTCGTCACCACCGACCCTATCCCCGGTCACGCTGAGCCTGCCCTGGGAGACAAGGCGATCCAGCGCTTCTGGGTCGCCCTCGAGCAACAGGATGTCATTCACCTTGAGGATCGCGTCGGGCAGTGGCGTCATCCGCATCGTGCGATTGCGCAGAATCGACGTCACGATTGCATCGCCGCCGGCGAGCTTCATGAGGTCTGCGACGGTTTTCCCGAGCACCGTGGAGTCGGCGACAATTCGAGCCTCCGTAAGGTAGTTCTTGATGTCGAGGGCTTCGTTCAGTGATCCGCCAAGCTTTTCGCGCACCGGCAACAACCAATAGAAAAACAGAAGGAAGATCGTTCCGGCAGCGGCTATGGCAGCTCCAACAGGTGTGAAGTCGAACATTGTGAAGGCGGTTCCGGTCAGTTCCTCTCGCACTCGGGACACAACGATGTTGGGAGATGTTCCCACCTGCGTCATGAGACCGCCGAGCAGTGACCCGAACGCCATAGGCATCAGAAATATCGAGGGTGAAATGTTAGACCGGCGCGCGAACTGGAAGGCGATCGGAATCATGATAGCGAGCGCCCCGATATTCTTTACAAAGGCAGAGAGGATCGTGACCACGATCACCAGCAGCGCCAGTTGCGACCGAACTCCCGATAATTTCGGAGCAAAGCGCTTGATGGCGGCCTCCATGATACCCGAGCGCGATATCCCTGCGCTCACCAGCAGAGCGCTGCCAACAATAACCACGATATCGTCGCTGAACCCGCTGAAGGCTTCGTCAAGAGGCACAATGCCAACCGCGAGAGCAAGCAACAGTGCCGCGGCCGCGACCAGATCATAACGATAGCGACCCCACACGAACGCTGCCATCATCACGAAGGTTACGGCAAATGACAAAATTTGCTGCGTCGTCATGTCTTCGAATGCCCCAGCCGCCAATGCGACTCATCAGAACGGCCAAACCGCCCCTTTTGTTGCTTCGCTGATTGCGGCTTTGCCAGCACGATCCTGAACGCCATCGGGCGATGGCCACTGTCCCACGGCTTCCAGCGCAGTCGCCTGCGATCGTCAGCTTTCAGGCGATGGCAAAACCGACCTTACGACCATGAGGCGCAAAGCAGTCCGGCGGCGTTGGGCCAGGAGCGGATCGGCAGCGTTCAGACACGGATTTTAAGAAGCGGTTCTTCGGGCCTTCACAGACATCGACGTGACCTGACCAATCCGGCCCTTCAGGCCGGAAACAAGAAGGCCGATCCGGGATCAAAAAAGATACGCTTGCCTGATGTTGTGGCGCTGTCTGCTCCCTCCGCGTCAGAGGCTGGCCTGACATCAATTTCGTCGCCGGCGGCCGTGCGCGCCATGACGCGCCGGCGGTCGCCAAAGAACGCCGTGTCGATGATCTCGACGGCGAGCGCCGCGCTCGTGGCTCCAGGCGCGAGGCGGAAGGCTTCCGGGCGCACCATCAGCCGGACCCTCTGACCCTGGCCGAACGATGTTGTCGTTTTGATACCGGTCACGATTGAGCCGTCGGCCAGGCGGATCGTGGATACGCCACGCGCGGTTTGCAAATGCTCAGCCGGCAGAAAATTCGAGTTGCCGATGAAGCCCGCAACAAATTCGCTCGCCGGCCGGAGGTAAAGATCCTCGCCGGTGCCGATCTGCTCGATGCGGCCTTCCCTGAACAGCGCGATCCGATCGGATAGGTGCAGCGCCTCCTCCTGGTCGTGGGTGACATAGAGGATGGTGACGCCTGTCTCCCGGTGGATGCGGCGGATCTCGGCCTGGATTTCCTGGCGCAGCTTCTTATCAAGCGCCGATAGCGGCTCGTCCATCAAAAGGATCGGCGGGTCGTAGGCGAGCGCGCGGGCAAGCGCCACGCGCTGCTGCTGGCCGCCAGACAGCGCGCCCGGATGGCGGTCGGCGAAGTTTTCGAGACGCACCAGCGCCAGCATGTCGGCGACCTTGCGCTTGATCTCGCCATCGGGCCGGCGGCGCACGCGCAGCGGAAAGGCGATATTCTCGGCGACGCTCAGATGCGGAAACAGCGTGTAGCGCTGGAACACCATGCCGATGTTGCGCTTGTGCGACGGCACCGAAAGCAGCGACATGTCCTCCAAAAGCACATCGCCTGAGCTCGGATCCTGGAAACCGGCAATGGCGTAGAGCGTCGTCGACTTGCCGGAGCCGGACGGGCCGAGGAATGTCAGGAATTCACCTTTGGGCACATCGATGGTTACGTCGTGGACGGCGACGAAGGCGCCGAACGTCTTTCTTAGCGCGCGTATGGACAGGAAGGACCGGGTCATCTGGACAATTTTCTGCGAAGGAGTGCGGTCACAATCATCAGGCAAAACGTCAGGCCAACGAGCAGGCTGGAGGCGGCGGCGACCACCGGGCTGAGGTCTGCGCGCAGGCTGCCCCAGATCTTAACCGGCAAGGTCTGCAAGGTCGGACTTGCCATGAAAATCGCCACCACGACCTCATCCCACGAGGCCAGGAACGAGAAGATCGCCGCCGAGAAGATGCCGATCCTGATCGACGGCAAGGTGATCCTCAGCCGCGCCTGAAACGGACTTGCGCCGCAGACGATGGCTGCATCCTCGATGGATTTATCGAAACCTTCGAGCGCAGCGGTGATCGGGATGATGGCGAAGGGAAGCGCCAGGATCGTATGGGCGATGACGAAGCCGACCGTGGTGCCGGCGAGGCCGATGCGCAGGAAGAAAGCGTAGATGGCGATGGCGAAAACGACGACCGGCAGCACCATCGGCGTCAACAGCAATCCGCGCAGGACCTGGCGTCCGCGGAACTCACCCCTGACCAGGCTGAAGGCAGCGAACAGGCCGATGATGACGGCCAGCATAGCGGCCATGGCGGCAATTCGGGCACTGGTCAGCGCGGCATCGATCCAGGTCGGGTCGGCCAGCAATTGCTGGTACCATCTCAGCGTCCAGCCGGGCGGCGGGAAGGCCAGCCAGCGCGACGAGCCGAACGACAGGAGCACGATGAAGACCACCGGCAGCAACAGGAAAGCCGCGACTGCCGCCGTGAAGCCGACAAGCGCCACGCGCAGCCATCCGAGCCTGTCGTAGTCGAGCAGCATCCTCAGATCCCTCCGCCGGTGCGCCTGGCGCCGACCAGGCGAAGCTGGATCGCGTAGAGCGCCATGGTGACGACGAGCAGGACGAAGGCGGCCGCACTGCCGAGCCCCCAGTTGAGCAGCGACTGCACCGTCTGTGCGATCATCTCGGCCAGCATCATGTTCGATGTGCCGCCGAGCAGGGCCGGCGTGACGAAGTAGCCAAGCGACATGACGAAGACCATCAGCCCTCCGGCGGCGACGCCGGGCAGCGACAGCGGCAAGAGGATGCGGCGGAAAGCCTCGAACGGGCTTGCGCCGCAAAGGGCGGCGGCGCGCAGCGTCATCGGGTCTATCGCCCTCAGTGTGCCGACCAGCGGCAGGATCATGAAGGGCAGCATGATGTAGACCATGCCGATGGTTACGCCGGCCAGATTGTTGATGAGCGGCAGCGGCTCGTGGATGATGCCCAGCCCCATCAGCGCCCGGTTGATCACCCCCGTCCGCTGCAGCAGCACCATCCAGGCATAGGTGCGGGTGAGAAGGTTCGTCCACATCGACAGGATGATGATGCCGAAGACGATCGAGCCCAGGGCCGGCGGCATGATCGCCAGCATCCAGGCGACCGGGAACGCCACCAGGATGGTGACGGCGGTGACGACCGATGCAACGAGGAAGGTGTTGAGGAACACCCGCACATAGGTGCCGCTGCCGAACAGCGCGGCGTAGTTCTGCAAGCCTGGCTCAGGATCGGTGACGCTGCGCAGCAGCAGGGCCACCACCGGCACGATGAAGAACAGGCCGACCAGGAGAAGAGCCGGCAATGCGCTGCCGCTGCCGGCCGGCAGGCCGGCGACCGAGCCGCGTCTGGAAGAATTTCCCTGCATCGAGCGGTCCTGTCTCGAACGGGGAGCGCAAGCCGCGCCCCGCCGGTCTGCAACGGTGTTAGGTGCTACTTGGTCTGCCAGGCATACCAGCGCGTGGCGATCTCGTCGCGATGCTCGGCCCAGTAGTTCATGTCGAGGTTGATCTGGCCCTCGACATGGGCATCTGGCAGGGCCTTGACGGCATCGGCCGGCATCTCAGCCTTGGCCTTGGTATTGATCGGCGCATAGCCGCTCGCCTCGGCGAATTTCGCCTGGCCGGTCGGGCTGGTGGCGGCAGCGAGGAACTTCATCGCGCTGCCCTTGTTCTTGGCGCCCTTCGGCACGACGAGCACGTCGGCGGCGGTGAGGTTCTGGTTCCAGGCAACACCGACATCGGTGCCATCCTGCTGCAGGGCGAAGACGCGACCGTTCCACAACTGGCCGAAAGCGGCCTCGCCGGAGGCAATCAGCTGCTGCGATTCAGCACCGCCGCTCCACCAGACGATATCGGACTTGATGGTGTCGAGTTTCTTGAAGGCCCGGTCGAGGTCGAGCGGATAGAGCTTGTCCGCCGGCACGCCGTCGGCCAGCAGCGCGATCTCGATGACGCCGGGGGCCGACCATTTGTAGAAGGTCCGCTTGCCGGGAAATTTCTTGGTGTCGAACATGTCGGCCCAGCCGGTCGGTTCGCCCGGAACGGCGCCCTTGTTCCAAGCAAGCACGAAGGAATAGTAGAAGCTGCCGACGGCATGCTCATTGCTGAAGCGCGGGTCGAGATCGGCCTTCGGTACGACCGCATAGTCGATCGGCTCCAGCAGCCCGTCCTTGGCAGCCTTGATGGCGAAATCCATTTCCACGTCGACGACATCCCAGGTGACGTTGCCTGCGTCGACCATGGCCTTGAGCTTGCCGTAGTCGGTCGGTCCGTCCTGCAGCACCTTGATGCCGGAGCTGGCCTCGAAGGGGGCCGCCCAGGATTTGGTCTGCGCCTCTTGCGTGGTGCCGCCCCAGCTGGTGAACGCCATTTCATCGGCCTTGGCGGCGGTCGCTGCGAGCAACCCGGCCAGCAGGCCGGTCAAAATCAGTTTCATGTCATTCTCCTCTGTTGGTCTGTTCTTGTTTTTCTCAGTGCACCTGCGTCGCGCGCCTCAGCGCATGACGAAGGGATCGGGGATCGGCTCGTCCGAGGTGTTGATCCATACGGATTTCGAGCGTGTGTAATCTCTGATGGCATCGAGCCCGCCTTCGCGGCCGAGGCCAGACAGGCCGTAGCCGCCGAAGGGAACGAGCGGCGATACGGAGCGATAGGTGTTGACCCAGACGACGCCAGCATGGATGTCGCGCGCCATGCGGTGCGCCTTGCCGAGATTGCTGGTGAACACGCCGGAAGCCAGGCCGAAGGGCGTGTCGTTGGCGAGTGCCAGCGCCTGCGCCTCGCTGTCGAAAGCAAGCACGCTGAGCACCGGTCCGAACAGCTCCTCGCGCACGCAGGGCAGGTCGCTGCCGCCGGCATCGATGATAGTCGGCGCGTAGTAGAAGCCGTCGCCGGTTGGCCGCGTTCCACCGGTGACCAGTCTGCCGCCCGCGACAAGGCTCTCCGCGACCACCTTCTCGATCCAGTCGCGCTGGCGCAGCGTGGCGAGCGGCCCCATTTCTGTGGCCGGATCCTGTGGGTCGCCGATGCGGATCGCTTCGGCCTTGCGCTTCAGCCGGACGAGGAACTCATCTTTTACTGAACGCTCGATCAGCAACCGTGACCCGGCGACGCAGCTCTGGCCGGTCGCGGCGAAAATGCCGGCAACAACCGCATTGGCGGCGCTGTCGAGGTCGGCGTCGGCAAAGACGACGATCGGGCTTTTGCCGCCGAGCTCCAGCGTCGTGTAGGCAAGGTTCTCCGCCGTATTCCTGACAATGGCGCGCGCAGTCGAGGGGCCGCCGGTGAAGGCGACGCGCGAAACCAGCGGATGGCTGGTCAGGCGCCGGCCGCACTCCTGGCCAAAGCCGGTGAGGATGTTGACGACGCCTGAGGGGAAGCCGGCCTGCTGGACCAGTTCGGCAAAGGAGAGCAGCGGCGCCGGGCCGTCCTCGGAAGCCTTGAGCACGATGGTGCAGCCGGCGGCGAGCGCCGGGCCGAGCTTGACGGCCGAGAGGAAGAGCTGTGAGTTCCACGGCACCACCGCGGCAACGACGCCAATCGGCTCGCGACGGATGGTGACGTCGAGATCGGGCTTGTCGATCGGCACATGCGCGCCTTCGTGCTTGTCGGCGAGCCCGCCATAATAGCGGTAGTAGTCGCCGACATAGGCGATCTGGGCGCGCGTTTCGCGGATGATCTTGCCGGTGTCGCGTGTCTCGAGTTGGGCAAGGCGCGCGGCATTGGCGGCGACAAGGTCACCGAGCTTGACAAGCAGCTTTCCACGCGCTGTCGCTGTCATCCTTCGCCATGGGTCTGAGCG
Source organism: Mesorhizobium sp. M7A.F.Ca.MR.245.00.0.0 (assembly GCF_003997415.1). NCBI lineage: Bacteria > Pseudomonadati > Pseudomonadota > Alphaproteobacteria > Hyphomicrobiales > Phyllobacteriaceae > Mesorhizobium > Mesorhizobium sp. M7A.F.Ca.MR.245.00.0.0. The sequence continues at coordinate 12,030 of NZ_RZTE01000061.1, forward strand.
CAATGCGCGGTGCGCCGCCTCGACGGCACGGTCGACATCGGCTTCGCTCGCCGCCGGCATCCTGGCCCAGGCCGCGCCGGTCGACGGGTCGACGCTGTCGAACGTGGCTGATGGCTCGTCGAAGCGGCCGTCGATGAAGTTCCTGAAAACAGCGTCGGTCATGGGCTCGCGATCAGAGGAAGGCCGGCATTACCCGGTCGATGAACAGTTTCAGCGATTTCGTTTTGCGCTCATGCGAAAGCCCGCTGTCGATCCAGATCGAATACTGGTCGTAGCCGAGCGCCTCATAAGCCTTCAGTCGAGCGAGGACTTCGTCGGCTTCGCCGATCACCAGATTCTGCCTGATCCTGTCCGGCGCGTATTGCGGCATGGCCGCGATCTCGTCCTCCGTCAGCGGTTCCAATATGCCTTGGTGCACCGGCTTCTTGTTTTGGAACCAGGCGCCGAACTGGCAGTAAAAGGCCGACAGGTCCTGGGTGAGGCGATCGGCATCGGCTGCGTCCTCGGCGACGAAGGTGTGCATCAAAAGCATGATCTCCGGCCGTTCGATCTCGGGATGCGCGGCGCAGGCTCCGTTGAAGCGCTGCATCAGGCTCGCCACCTCGTCGTCGCCAGAAGCCAGCGGCGTCACCTGCACCTTGCATCCATGGGAAACGGCAAAATCGTGCGAGTTCGGATCGCGCGCCGCCACCCAGATCGGGGGGTAGGGTTTTTGCAGCGGCTTGGGCGAGGAGGTGGTGGGCGGGAACTGCCAGAACTCGCCTGAGAGCTCGAAGTCGCCTTCCCAGAGGCCGCGGATCGCCGGTATGATCTCACGCATGCGCTGGCCGGCGCCCCAGGCGTCGAGGCCTGGAAAGATACGCTGATATTCATAACTGTAGGCGCCGCGCGCGATGCCGATGTCGAGCCGACCACCGCTAATGACGTCGGCCATCGCCGCTTCGCCGGCAAGTTTGATCGGATGCCAGAAGGGCGCGATCACGGTTCCGGTACCGAGACGGATCCGGCTGGTTTTGGCAGCGAGATAAGCGATATTGATAAAAGGATTGGGCGAAATGGTGAATTCCATGCCGTGATGCTCGCCGATCCAGGCGGTCTCGAATCCGGCCTGTTCGGCCATCAGGACCAACTCCTCGAGCTCGGTCACGAGCTCGGAATGCGGCTTGGCGAGGTCCGACCGTTCCATATGCACGAAGAGCGAGAATTTCATCGCTGGTCACCTGTGTTGGGTGCTGTGGAACCGGCGGTCCTGGCGAGCGGCCGGACCTCGCCTTCGACATCGTTGCCGACATAGACGCCGAATGCATCCACTGAGCATTCCTTGACATAGCGTGCGAGCATCGAGCGGATCGCCGGATCGGCGATTTTCAACTCCTCGATCGCGTGGATCTCGACCAGCCTGATGCCGCGATCGCTGGAAGCGGGCACGTCGAACGTGCCGCGATAGTAGACATGTGTGCGCGAAACATCTCTGGCATCGTCCCAGACGGCGAAAAGGAAGCCCAGCTTGGCCTCGATGGCCCTCGCGGCAAGCACCCCTCGCAGGCTTTTCCCATCGCCAGCCGCACCCAGACCCCGACCGCGCGGCAGTTCAAAACCATCCGCCGTCTCCAGGAACAGGATCCGGCCGCCATTCTCGAGGATGGCGCCGACATCGGTGCCGGGCTGGGTGGCTGCCAGCGCGTCCTGGCTGAGGCCGGGCGCGACATACGCGCCGCGGCAATAGCCGAGCGGCTGCGCGGAATTGTGCTCGAAATCGCGGACGCGGCCAATGAGGATTGAATGATCACCGGCATCGACCAGCCGCTCCATGTCGCAGTCGAAGGATGCGACGGAGCCGTCCAGCACGGGGCTGCCCGTTCGTCCCGGTCGCCAGGCAACGGCGGCGAACTTGTCGGCCGCTTTCGAGGCGAATATGCCGGACGCTGCCTTCTGATCCTCGTTGAGGACGTTGATGGCGAAGCTTTTCGATGTCGCAAAGACAGGATGGCCAACCGCCTTATGAGCGATGCAGACCAGCACCAAAGGTGGATCAAGCGACACCGAGGTGAAGGAGTTGGCGGTGAAGCCGCGCGGCTCGCCTTCGGGCCCGATGGTGGTGACGATGGTGACGCCGGTGAGGAAGGAACCCAGCGCACGGCGGAACTCGCTGCCGTCGAACCCGGTGTTCGCCGCGGCAGCGCTGTCTTGCTCGATCGCTTCGCCTTCTTTGAGGAAGTCGACGATATGGCGCGTCGTCAGGCCGGGATCCGCCACCGCCATCATATGCCGCTCGCCTGAGAGCACTGTGCAGCGGCCATGCGGCGCCAGCCGCGCCATCGCGGCCGACATTGCCGGCGAAGAATTCCTGTCCTCGGAACCGGTCATGAAAAGGGCCGGTACGGCTAGCCTCGGCAGGCGGTCAGCGTGGTCGCTGTCGGCACGAGCGAACAGGCGATAGGTGCGAGCATAACCTTCCGGGTCGACGGCACCCAGTACGGCGGCCGTCTTCCGTGCAGCCGCCTCGAGCTCGACCGGCACCGGATCTCCGAACCAGCGGGCAATGGTCTGTGCCGTGCCGGTCACGTCACTCTTGCCGGTAAGCGCCACCGCGCGCTGGCGAACAGCTTCGGCCAGTTCAGGTGGCCGCCGGAACACGGCATTCAGCGAGACGATGCGGCGGACGCGCTCGGCTGCGCGTAGCGCGAGTTCCTGGGCAACGAGCGCGCCCATCGAGTGGCCGATGACGGATACTTTGTCGAGGCCGAGATGGTCGAGCAGGCGAATGGCCTGATCAGCATAGTCGGCGAGTTCTGGGTTCTGCGGCGGCAGCGGCGACTGACCGTGGCCGAGCATGTCGATGGCGATGACGTCGAAGCTATCGGACATCCGCTCGATCTGCGGCTGCCAGATCGCGGCGTTCATACCAACGCCATGAATAAAAAGCACCGGTGCGCCCGCGCCGACACGGATGAAGCCGGTGCCGTCGGGCGCCGCACCCCGTCGAACCCATGCCGATGCGGAAGCGTCAGCCATGCACGTCCCCAAGCTCTTTGAGGTCCTGGTAGCGGTCGCCGATTCGATGATGCGGGCGGCCGCCGATCGAGGCGCCGAGCGCCACAACCAGCTCGTCGGGCGCCGGTGCATCGCCGATCTGGAAATGCACGGTGAGGTAATGCGAGCGCCGCCCTTCGTCATTTTTGTCCATCAGCGGAATGATGATCGGGGTGTTCGGCCCGCCGCGCAGATTGGTGAAGGCAAGGTAGGTCTTGGCGCTTACGGCACGCCGATAGTGGTTGCCGAAGTGCAGCGTATGGATCAACGCCGACGCATGCTCGATCTCGCCCGACGTACCGCAGATGGCGGCCTTGCCATAGCCCTCGATAGCCTCGCCGGAACCGGCGGCGGCAACGATCTCGTGGGTCAGGATCTCTCCCAGCACCGGCGCACAGGCTCGGATTTGGGGCGACAGATCGTCGGTGAAGCCGCGACCGGCCCAGGGATTGGTCAGCACCGCTGCGACGCCGATAAGGCGCAGCGGCCGGGGGGCGGCCTTGCCGCCTTCGATCAGCGTGTTCTCGGTATAGGTAACGATCTTACGAATGGCGGGCTGCATGGAATTCCTCGGGTAGGTGGTGCCTCGGGACATCCAATCCCGCTATCATCTTATGGTATACCATGCTATGGAGCGCCAAGTACCTTGTCAACCGGCCATCGAATCTGTTTTCGTAGCGGCGCAGGAGGCATACATGCCAGACGACACGCTTCGCATCGACCGCAGCTCCAAGACCTTGAGGACGCTGGCGCTGGAGCGCATGCGCGAAGCGATCATGGATTTCCATTTCCAGCCTGGCGAAAGGCTTGTCGAACGGCCGCTTTGCGACCAGCTCGGCGTCAGCCGTTCCGTCGTGCGTGAGGTACTGCGGCAGCTGGAGGCAGAGGGGCTCGTGCAGATGATCCCTGGGCATGGGCCGGCCGTCGCCAGGCCGGACCTCGGCCGTACCGATGAGATCTACGAGCTTCGGGCTCTGCTTGAAGGCATCGCGGCCCGAGCCTGTGCCCTGTCGGCCACCGGCGAGCAGTTGGCAACGCTCGAAGGGGCGCTGGCGGATTTGTTCGATGCGTGGGCGTCGGCGACGCCGCCTGCGGTGATGCGGGCGACGACCAAATTCTACGAGGCACTGTTCGAGGCCGCCGACAAGCGTGTCGCCTGGGAAATCGTCTCCGGGCTGAATGTCCGCATCAACCAGCTTCGTTCGATGACAATCGTCTCGACCAACCGGCGCGAAGCGGCGATCGCCGAGATGAACGAGATCATGGATGCGATCCGCGCACACAAGCCGGAAGCGGCGGAAGCAGCAGCGCGGCGGCATGTCGAGTCCGCCTGGAAGATCGCCCGGAACACACTACGCGTCGATTGTCCTTAGTCTCACCACCAAATTTCCAACAGAGCCGATCGCCCACGAATCGGGCTGCGTGCGGAAGCTTACGCTCACCTTAAGAGTGCCGCAGCAACACCCCGCTCTATGCAGAGGGTGCCTCTGGGGCTCGTCGCGTGGAGCGAGCGGTTTTCTTCGCTACTTCAATTCCAGGAAGCTAATCACGCGGCCTCTCTTGTGTCATCGTAGCTGACAGCAGCCTTCTCGAAAGCCAGATCACTCCGTCGAGCCCGGTTCCTCTCAGCATCGAGCAGCTCATTCTCCCCAGTCAAGCCGTTCATGAACAGCCTCAGTACGTGCGCAGCCGTGCGCTCTCCCGCCCGCGAAGCAACAGGTACGCCGCGCTCTTTGCAGACCATCTCACAAACACGGGCAAGCATCACAATATCGCTGGGTTCCAAAAATCGACCTGGATACAACATACCGTCCTCTGTTGGAAAACCACGTGAGCCTTTGATTACGCTAGGTCACCGGCAGCAACAATCAACTATGATAGTCTGCACCTCGACTGGTCAGAAAATCTGATCGGCCTTCAGACGGTGGGCATCGCGCCACTCCGAGTCGGAAGGACAGAACTATCAGGCTAGGTTTTCCCGTTAGGTCGATTCGGTCCAATCGCGTGGGCCCGGGTAATGCGAACGGTCGCTCGTCTAATGGCAAGTTGGCCGGTGAAATGCCATGTCGGCATTTCGGGCACCTCGAATTGAAGCCTTGCAAAAGCTGGAACCCCTCGGTGTCGCAGACCGCGCAAATCAAATCGAGGCGCGCACCGCCGCCCGTGAGAGACACCTCGACGAGTTGCCGCGAAAATCCACCTTGAAGGCCTGACCGTCAGCTACTCATCCCCCTGCCAAAGCAGGGAACAAGATCCTTTGGGCAATGTTAGGCGCAATGCCAAGTTCTTCCTCCGGTCATGTGTTTGACGTGGCGATTGTCGGCGGCGGCCCCGCAGGACTTGCGGCAGGCATGTATCTGGCGAGATTCTTGCGTTCGGTGATCTTGGTCGACGCTGGCGACGCACGAGCCAAGCTCATTCCAAAATCGCATAACTGTCCTGGCTTCCCGGAGGCGTAGGCGGGCCAGAGTTGCTCGGCCGTCTCAAAGCCCAGGCACGGTGCAGGCGTTGTGGACGGTCGTGTAGCGGGCGCCGAGAAGCGCGACGGGACCTTTCTGCTGACGACCACTTTCGGGACCATCCGAGCACAGCGCATGGTTCTTGCAACCGGGATTGTGGACCAAGGCCCCGGCAATAGAAGAGCTGGAGGAGGCGGTGGCGGCCGGCACCGTCCGACTGTGTCCGGTCTGCGACGCCTACGAGGCCGTGGGCAAGCGCATCGGCGTCGTAGGCCCAGTGCATCTGGCACTCAAGGAGGCCCTGTTCTTGAAGGAGTACAGCGGTCAGGTCACCTTGCTCGCCAGCTATCCGGAGGATATTTCCGAGGACGCTCGCGGCATGGCCTCGGCAGGCGTCATCGAATCTGGGACACCGTCGAGAATCTGGTCGCGCGGGCAACCGGGTTCGACGTTGTCATGGCCGACGGTGCGCCAATGCGGGACGTGGATGTGGTGTACCCCGCAATGGGCTCTGATGTGCGCTCTGAAACTTGCCGTCGCACTCGGTGCAGGGTGTGACGCGCAAGGATATGTTCTGGTCAGCCGACACCTCGAAACGTCGACTGCGGGCCTCTATGCCATTGGAGACGTGGCTGAGGGCCTCAATCAAATTGCCGTTGCGTTTGGTCATGCCGCCACCGCAGCAAGACATATCGACAACGCACTTCAGTCTAGGCCGGGAAGCTGACCGGCCACCCTGCCATGGGGTAGCGTCTGACCTAACGAAGGCCGGCACGGTTGCGAATTTGGGGGTGGACCACGCCGTGCCGGCCAGTGCTGGACGCCCCAGCTCAGTTACGCTACCGGCACAATAGGAATCCAGCAATTAAACCTGATGGTCTAGGTAGCCCGTCGGCCATTCCGCGATAGCGCCTCCCCTACGATCCCGTCGCTGTCAAAATGTGCACTGTTGAGCGCACACGTCGTCGCGACGGGGCGCCCACGATCTGCCCCGGTTCGCGATAGGCGCGGCGTCAAATTTCAAACTGATACGCTGCCGTAATGCGCGGTCCAACTACTTGCAAACGAACAGTCGAACTCCGTTGCCACAGGCCATCACCAAACCGACTGGCTGTCACGGATTGAGGTCAGAAAGCATGTCGTTTTCTACCCATCTTTCCAAAAGCTGAATGAGCTTCAGAGCCCGGTCGGTGCACGAATAAAAGGTTGTGTTCCTTTCGCGTCTCTTGGCAACCAAATCAAATTTCCGCAACATGACAAGATGCTGAGAGAGAGCGGGTTGGCTCAGTCCAACCCGAAATGCCAGATCGCGGACCCGTATCTCGCCTTTGGCCATTATGAACAGAGACAGAAGTCGCTTCTCGTTGCCCATGGCCGCGAGGAGCCCGGCCGCGGATGCGGCATAACTGGGCAACTTTTCCGATCTGTCTTCCTCAGCCAGCGCCACCACTGTTGATCTCCCACAGATCCTGCACGAGAGCATTGCGCAGCTTGGGCTCGCCGCGTAGCGTCCGGACGCGAGCGTTGATGTCCGGCTTCACCCATTCGACCTCAGGCGTGACCTGCGCCGTGGGAACGCCATTCGGTGGCCCGGCCTTGGCCTTCTGCTCGCGTGTCCAGAGCCAGTTCTTGATTGCATCGGTTTTGGCGATCACCGCCTTGCCGACATTCTTGACGTGTCGTGCGAACAGCCTCTCTGTCCACTCGCCGGGCTGCCGCTTGATCCCAATAAGTTCAAAATCAATGTCCCAGCACTTCAGCCAGACTGCATCCTTTGCCCCGCTGCGGTAAGGGGTGACCTTGCGCTTCGAGACGATACCTTCGAGGCTCATCCGATCGGCCGCTTCGTAGATCTCGACACCGCCTTCGACATGCTGGCTGCACTGGACGATGCCTTCGGCCGGCTGGATGAGCTCCCGCAGGATTGCCTTGCGCTCGACTGCTGGCCGCCAGCGCAGATCTTCGCCACTTTTATGCAGGATATCGCAGGCGACGAAGGCGAGCAGCTCGGCATTCCACGCCATGCGCGAATGCATCGCGTGAAAGTTCGGCCGCCCGCCCGGCTGCGGCGCGATCATCTCGCCGCCGGGAATGAAGGATTTCGCTTTCAGCTGCTCGGCGGCAGTGACGACAGGCCGGTGACGTTTCAACCGGTCTATCCCCATGCGGGTGAAGGTGAGCGCGCCGGCCCAATCGAGAATGATCTGGGTGCAACAGCCATCATCTTTGATTTCGCACAGCCAGCCGTTGCTAACCGGCGGCTTCAGCGCCAGGACAGGCTCCTGCGGCTTGATGAACTTCAAACGCATGAACTGACTCGCAAACTGCGATTCAATTTAGCACACGCTTAATTAGTCTCGTAGCATTTTAACGAGTCATTGACCGCGCTGTCCCATTATAGGACGGCGCGGTCAAAACCCAACCGGACTGCGCAGGCGGCTCCGGCACTGAAGCGCCCGCCCGAATGCCGGAGCCGCCACTCACACCTAATATACCAGCAATGGTTGAATCAACCGTTACCGCACGTGCTTTCCTCTGCGCTTCCCTGATCGTTACACTGTTGACCGAGCGGACCGAACGCTTCTAGACGATGAAAGTTCGATGGAGAGGACGAAGCTACCCGATCGTGGGCCCGTAATCCCGGCAAGCGGCATGCAGGATAGCTCTAACCTGCCTGACGTGCGGTGAGCAGACAATGCGTGAGCTTCGCTAAGCGATCTGGCACATTGACCCTCTGAGCGGTCGATCCCCTATGGATGTAGCCGCTTATACAGGTCCGCCGCCGGCGCCTCAATAGGCGGCGGGCCGCAGGTCCCAGGGCGCTCAAATCGAACGCGAAACAGCCGTCTCGCACTCATTTGCCGATGCCGCGAGACGGGCTGCGGAAGCTTCCACCCAGTACGAGGCTTCCAGCGTTCCGATCCTTGGCTGCTGAAGACTGCTCCGTTAGCTTTTGCTGAAGCGGGGTACTTGTTATGCTGCGGTGATTTTTCGTCGCCATGAAAAAACTAGCTGCCTCGGACAGGAACGGCTTGGCCCGAGCGGCTGGAGTCGCAAGACCCGTGGGAGGATAGTCCAGTTTCAGATCCCGGAAACAGTATAAGTCGAAGCCGCGCTACTCGGACACTCCCAGGCCCCGCCAACCATTCCCGTAGATCTTCTGTCGATTTTCGCCAAGACGTAGCGAATAATTGGCACTCCGCACGCAGGATCTCCCCTTCGATGGAAAATTGCTTGTGCTGACGAACGAGATCGTCCAGGCGATCTAGATAAGGTAGGCGGCTCATCAGCCTTCACCACGCTGCACCTCACATGCGCTCTCCATGAATGAGTACCCACCACGCCACCGAGCCGTGGCGGGTACTCAGCCAACCGCCGACGAAGGGACGATGATCGACGGTCACATTTCCAAATGTAGAAAAGGCTCCGTTGTTTCAGGGTCGGACCTTTGCGAGTCCATGTCGGGCTTCAGTCGGGCCCAGACACGATAGAGTGCCTGCAAGGGTGTGTAGCAGCGCCAGCGCGAAGGCCCCGTCACTGACCAGCAATGATGGATTTCGGAAACCAGTTGCCTGGTCCGCAAGACTCAGTGGGTCCGCCCCCACTTGCGGGTAGAGGCGGACCCGACCGAGGCTTGGGGGCCTCGACCGGCAGCGGGGGACGCTGCCGCTTGTTCAACCTGCCGCAGCATATCAGGTTCCGCTGATTCACAAAAAGCCCACCGGAAGATGCCGGGCAGGTTCTGGAGTGTGCTGGGACCAACCAGCACAGGTCAACAAGCCGCGACAGGGTTGGTCCCGATAGCGGGCGGACGCCGCCAAGCCGCAGCCCTCGTTTCACCCGCCCGCTGCTTGCCCCACACTCTCGTCCCGGCGCCGCCTGTAGCCTGTCACATGCATCGCTGAGACATCGCTCGTAACGACCGTCCCCCTCGCGGGGAAGATCGATCATCCGATCGTCGCACAGATCGAAGGAACATTTTAGAGTTATCGAATGTTCACATCCTATGGACAGCCGAACCCAACTCTCAGCAGCTCAATCGAGAACAGCACGCGCCCTGCTGAACTGGTCGCGGGTGCGCCTTGCCGCAAAAGCCAGTCTCAGCGAAATGGCGATCAGAGATTTTGAGAACGGTATTCGAAATCCGCGTCCCCACAAGATCGCAGCCATGCGCCAAGCGTTTGAGGACGCGGGAATTACTTTCACCTTCGAAGGCGCTCAGTCGCTAGCCCGCCCTGAAGGTCATAGCGGTCTCGCCACCACCACTAGAATGTGGCGCCGCCGGCAGAGACAAGCATAACGATAAGGGTCCTTCATCCGCGTAGAGAGTATGTGTCTAGTGCGCGTGCCTGAGCATCGGTCTGCCGGCGACGACGCGCTCAAGCTGCTGGCACGCTTCGGCATGGTCGGCATCGCCGCCACAATTCTGTATGCCGCTTTGGTTACCGCTTTTATCGGAACGGCTCGCTGTCACCCCATCCAGCCCTCGCTTGGGGCATATGCCGCAGCCACCCTGTATTCGTACCTGGCTTACAAATCCCTTGACGTTCGTGTCGGGCCCATCGCATCGAACTGAAGCTCCGCGTTTCCCGGCGATTCTTGACGCGCTCAGATAACATCGCGCCGTGTGACGGCGAGTCCTAGCCGCCTGCGCGGACGTCTCAATCGAGATGCCGGCCTTTCGCAGAATCGCCAGGAGTCTGGCAGGGGCATTGTTGTATTTGGTGGGTCATAAAGTTTTTGCGCCGGCCTTAGGAACATGCATCCGGAATCTAAGTTGGGAACGTGCTTGGTGTGAGAACTCCCTCCCTCAAGTCCAAGCTCTGGTGCAGGGCCCGTCGCTGTGACCTCAGCGGCGGGCCAACCTGGAGAAACCCATGCAACCCTTTCGTAAGGCTGGAACCCGTTTGCAGCTCGGCTTCGGGCAGGTCTCAAAGCCAAGGCCCCCTCTAGTCGTGCCTTCAGCGGCCGGTCTACTCGTCAGACGCTCCACGGTCTCAATGATGGCCTTCGCCAGCGGCTCGGGTTGTAGTGACCAGTCAGCCCAATCCTCGGATGGTAGCACGCCAAGGGCGATATTTGCGGATCCGCAGCGGCGTTCCGCCTCGCGGGCTTGTCGACGCTTCGCCTCTCGGCTAGGAAAACCAAGCGCGATCCAAACTTCCATCCTGCGAGCAAGGTTGCCTTGAATCGAAAGTGGGGCCGCCCCACTGGCAGGCAGAGGCGGACTCGGCCGAGGCTTGGGGACCTCGACCGGCAGCGGGGACGCTGCCGCCGTTTCGAACCTGTTCCGACTATCAAGTTCCGCTAACGCACAAAAGAGCCCGTCACCTTCCGGCAGCGGGGGTGGAGAGCAGCCATGAGATAGTTGTGCGATCAATTTGCGGGGATATGGAGACTAAAGCGCGTTTGCTCCACATCGGAGACTACGTCCAAGCTTCCACCATGGGCGCGGGCAATTTCTGACGCGATGAAGAGCCCCAATCCCAGGCCCTGTTGGCGGCTCTTTGCCTCTCCTCGATAAAATGGCTGAAAGAGGCGTTGCAGCGCCGATTCCGGAATAGGCTTACCGCCGTTCGCAACCGACAGGCTAAAGAGGCCGTCCTGAACCTGCGCGGCTACCTTGATCGGAGTTTCAGGGTCGCCATGGGCGATGGCGTTTCCCATCAGGTTCGAGAAAAGCTGCGCGATCCTCGCATGATCAGCATCGATCATGCATCCGTCCAGATTGAACGACACCTCGATCTGACGCTCCGGGTAGCTTGATCTTATCTCGTCAAGCACCTGCTGCAATGCGGGCTGGATCGGGTTATCGCGGTCCCTCGATAGTCCGAGACCCCCTCCAAGTCGACCTCTCGCGAAATCCAAGACATTGTCGATCAAGCCGCTCATCCGGGAAACGCTCGCCAGCATGAGGCGCAGGACTTGGGAGGTTTTTTCGTCGCTGGTGTCAGAGCTTCGGGCCAGCATGTGGACGCCAGCAGAAATCGAAGCCAGGGGATTTCGTAGGTCGTGGCCAAGCACCGCTATGAACTGCTCGCGCAGTTCCGCAGTCTGTTGTGCGGAATTCAGGCCGATCTGCAGCTCGCGTCTGGCCTCACTCAGCTCTCGCTCGTAGCGTCGACGCTGCGTCGCGCGAAAGAGCGCCACGCGTGTCTCAATTAATTCTCCAGTGGGCGTCCGCTTTTCCCAGGCGTTGGCTAGGACTGACAGGCTCTCGCCATCCGACTTCATCACGTCCAACGCAACCTCATCAAAGGAGCCCTGCATCCTCAACAGGGGAGCGAAATGTGTCTCATAGAACATTCTTCCGGCGATATTGAGGATGTCACGGAAGCGTTTCCCGACAACTGCCTCCCTAGAAAACCCGGTCCATTTGTAGAAAGTAGTGTTTGCGTCGTCGATGCGCCCATCGGCAGCTACAACGAGGTAGCCACAAGGCGCGTTCTCAAAAAGGTCGAGGTATCTGTTACCAGCGTTCATTGTGTAGTCAGACGAACGACCGTATCGCCGCAACAACTTCCTGCGGCGAGCTGAGATTTGGGCAGTGGCCGACCGCGTCGAGGTGAACCAATTTACTGCCCGCGATGTGGTCGCGGACGTACTCACCGACTTGATCGCCGGCAATGATGTCGTCGGAACACTGCAGCACTAGCGTCCGCGCGGTGACTTTCGGCAGGTCGGCTCTGTTGTCGGATGTGAATGTGGCCCGCGCAAATTCACGAGCGATGTCGGGATCAGTTCGACAAAAGCTGTTGGTCAGCTCCTCAGCAAGTTCCGGCCGATCCGCGTTCCCCATAATTGCTGGCGCCATCGCGGCCGACCAGCCCATGTGGTTGTCGGCTAGAGATGAAAGCAGGCCCTCGACATCAGCCTCTGAAAAGCCGCCGACATAGCCGTCATCGTTTATATAGCGCGGAGACGGACCAACCAAAACAAGGGTCTCGAATATTTCCGGTGCCTTCAAGGATGCGAGCACCCCGATCATTGCGCTGACGGAATGCCCGACGAATACCGTTGTCCGCAATTCGAGAGCCCGACCGATTTCAATGAGGTCATCCGCGTAGCCGTCCAGCGAGGCGTATTTAGCGCTGTCGTACGCAGACAGGTCGGACTTCCCAGCCCCTACCTGGTCGAAAAGTACGGTGCGAAAATCGTGGCGGAATGCAGGCTCGACGAAACGCCACATGTTTTGATCACAGCCGAAGCCGTGGGCAAACACCATCGTTTTAGGTCCCGTGCCATGAGCCAGAACATTGTTGCGCTTCAGAACGTACATGTCTTCAGACCAGAGGAAATCGACACCTAAATAGCCCGTCTGAAAAAAACTTCAAATGGCAACGAAATGACGCCCGCACTCGGAGCGTATCTCTAGTCTGCACGTGGAGTTGGTGAAGTTGTTCGTATAACCATATGCGCAGCCCATTCCGGTGCTCGTTGTCGAGGACGACGAACTCATCCGGTCGATATCGTCGACTTCCTTGGGCATGAGGGGTTCGTCGATTACGAGGCAGCCGGTGCGGACGAGGATTCTGCTTCTGGAACAACATCCATCGGTTTGAATGCTGTCGGGAGACGATGCGAGGATACGGATAGCGGAAAATTCGCTCACGCGCATTGGTGTGGAGTTCGTCCATGGGGAAAATACCTTCTCCGCTTGAGGCACGCTTGGACATGAGGCGTGAAGCGCAAAAGAGCTGGGGATGCTATTGGTAGCGACGTCTGCCGGTAACATATCGCTCAACAATTACCCCGCCTGCTAGGCCGGGCACTGTCTCGGTTGAAGTTTATCCGCCCTATCTGTCGCACGACGGGCCGATCTCCTATATGCTTAGCGGAAAGCATGTGAGTGCCAATGCCCTTCACTGTCATCTGGTATGGAAGACGCGGCATCGTCGACAAAGTCTCCTTCGACGCGGAGAAGGCGGCAAAAGACCATGCCATCGCGATGTTCCCGACCCGTAAGGGTGACGATGGGATCGTTTCAGTTGAAGTTCGTAAAGACAACGGCGCCGTCGTCTTTAGTCACGCGGAGAACTGAGAGAGCGAGGCCAGCGCCACAGCCGCCATCGATCCGTTCGATCTGCCGGGGGCGCGGGTCGGCCGGCAATACCTCCTGCTGTGGCCTCGATCCGCGGCTGCGCCGAGAACGACTGGCCTGTCGCCGATGTCGTCGGACGGCTTGAATTGGGGCGCTGGGATCGAGCGGTCGATCGCCGAATAATCATTCGGCACTCGGGCGAAAATCGCCATTGCCGCCGCGCTGCTCGGCGCGCCATCGCTGCTCTAAACTAACGCTTACGTGCGCGTTTGACAGCAGCCTCTGCCACGGCCGGGGCCTCCTGAATGCTTCCACGACATAGATGCTGGTGCGAAAACGCGAGGCGTCTTGATGAATCGTTGTCCGGCATAGTCCGTTCTCCTGACTAATCCCGCAAACTTCTTGAGGATCGATCAGTTCCCGGCAATGGGATGCAAATCTTTTTGCCCGATCGAGAAACAGAAAGCGCTTTTGACATGTTGGCCAAAGGAACAGATTCTGCTCATCTTACCTGCCGCAAGGGGCGAGCCAAGCATGTTCCTAGGCATCGCCCGGCACCGCCGCGGCCAATTGGAGGCGAGCCCCGACCAGGGTGGCGTACACTGTGTAGAGATCCCAGCTGCCGAGTGCCGGGTGGGCTTGTGGCGACCGCCTTGAGCGCAGCATCGAGGCGTTTAAATTTTCAACGCCGGACGGCCACCGGGGGAACATTTCCAAATGCACTGTGTTTGGCGCCACCCTTGCACACCGGAACTAAGGCGATGCAGAGTCGGAAATTGGTGAAGGCCGCGCTGGTCAAAGAGATCGACGCCGTCCGCCTCAGCATCTCGCTCCTTGAAAAGGAGTTGTGGACAGCTGGCAGACCCAACAAGATCCGATGGCGTTCAGGATACGAGCTAACCGCCCAAAAAGCTCGCCTTGCCAAACTGGAGAACGTGCTTGCGCACTATCCATCCGTGACGCGAGCCCGAGCATTGGACAGCAACAGCTTGAGTTACGGGCAAAGGAACCAGGTGAGTTAGGGGAAGCAAGATGGCTGACAGACACTCGATCAGAACTCCGTTAGCTCGAGTGCGGGGCCTTGGGTCGGCGAAACACGGAACCGAAACGTTCATGCTGGAACGACTGACATCTGCTACACTTTTGATCCTCGTCATTTACATCGTCGCGGTCGTTATAAGGCTGATCGGAGAGCCTCGAGATGTCGTCATCCGCGTAGTCGGATCGATCTATGTCGCACCCGCCCTCATCGCCTTCATTCTGGTGAACTGCGTCCACATGCGGCTGGGCATGCAATCGATCATCGAAGACTACTGCCACGCCACCGTGCTGAAATCTGTCCTGCTGATCGCCAACTGGTTGTTTTGCTGGGCAGTAGCCCTCGCCAGCTTTTTCGCCGTGCTGGTGATCAGCTTCCGATAGGCGGCAGCGCGGCGCGGTTCCAACTCAGCGCCGATCCCGTTATCTGTCGCGCACGGCGAGCCGTCTTCATTCTATTTTCGGCAGCCTGTCCCATTGATGGAAAGGCGGCGGAGAGGTCAATTCCCATTCCAATGTGGTGGCTCCCGGCCCCCAAGGGTTCATGCCGGCGGCCCTTCGCCGGTGGAAAGCCTCCACGATGCCGGCAAGGAAAATCAGGACACTCGCGGCCGACAGATAAGATCCAAAGGAGGAGACCATGTTCCAACCGGCAAAAGCGTCGGGATAGTCGATATAGCGACGCGGCATGCCGGCCATCCCGAGAAAGTGATGGGGGAAGAAGACGAGGTTCACACCGACGAAGGTCGTCCAGAAATGGATTCCAGCCAAAAGCGGATTGTACAAATATCCTGTCATCTTCGGGAACCAGTAATACCAGCCCGCGAAGATGCCGAAGATGGCACCCAACGAGAGAATGTAGTGGAAGTGTGCGACGACATAGTAGGTGTCGTGCAATTGCCGGTCGAGGCTGGCATTTGCAAGCTGTACGCCGGTCACGCCTCCGACAGTGAACAGGAATATGAAGCCGAGCGCCCACAGCATCGGGGCGCGCAGGCTAAGGGAACCACCCCACATGGTCGCGATCCAGGAGAACACCTTGATCCCCGTCGGCACCGCGATCACCATGGTGGCGAAGGTGAAATAGCGCTGCGTGTCCAGCCCTATTCCGCTTGTGTACATATGGTGAGCCCAAACGACGAAACCGATCGCCCCGATCGCGACGATCGCATAGACCATCCCCAGATAGCCGAAGATCGGCTTTCGCGAAAATGTCGAGATCACCTGGCTCACGATGCCGAAGGCCGGCAAGATCATGATGTAGACTTCAGGATGGCCGAAAAACCAGAAGAGATGCTGGTACAGGATAGGATCGCCGCCGCCGTCCGGCGCGAAGAATGTGGTGCCAAAATTTCTATCGGTCAGGAGCATTGTAATGGCCCCTGCCAGGACAGGCAGGGCCAGCAGCAGCAGGAATCCGGTGATGAGGATCGACCACACGAACAGAGGCATTTTATGCAACGTCATCCCTGGCGCGCGCATATTGAAGATCGTGGTGATGAAATTGATGGCGCCGAGTATCGAAGAGGCTCCCGCGATGTGCAGAGAAAGAATGACCAGATCGACGGAAGGACCGGGATGGCCGGAGGTCGAAAGGGGCGGATAGAGGAACCAGCCGGTCCCGGGACCGTAGCCGCCGGGGACACTGGGCATGAAGATCGACAATAGAAGCAGCATCAATGCCGGCGGCAGCAGCCAGAACGAGATGTTGTTCATGCGTGGGAAGGCCATGTCCGGGGCGCCGATCATGATCGGAACCATCCAGTTGGCGAAACCACCGATCAGTGCGGGCATGACGGTGAAGAAGATCATGATCAGCGCGTGCGCCGTGGTGAACACGTTATAAAGTTGCTTGCCGGCATCTATGGCCGCGTCGCCTTGGTAGCCGTAGATCATCGATGCCAACCCAGGGAAAACCTGGATCCCGGGTTGCTGCAGTTCAATTCGCATGCCCACCGACAAGAGCATGCCGATGACCCCCGCGATGAAGGCGAAGATCAG
>NZ_RZTE01000062.1:0-26960 GCF_003997415.1 Mesorhizobium sp. M7A.F.Ca.MR.245.00.0.0
ATGGCTACACGCAAGGCCGCGACCTGCAGACTTGCGGCGACCTTGGCTCACTGGCGGCCGGATTGGTGATCCAGCAGATCGGCCCCAGGCCACGGCAGAATCTGCGCCGCGAGGCTGAGCAGGCGGGGTTGCTGTAGAGAAAGCTCTTCCCTTCTCCCCCTGTGGGAGAAGGTGTCGCCGAAGGCGACGGATGAAGGGTGCTCCAGCTTGGCACTGACGGTACTCCGTCCAACACCCCTCAACCGTCTTGGCGCTGCGCGCCAATCCACCTTCTCCCACAGGGGGAGAAGGGAAGGCCGCCTCCGCTTCTCACCGTCGCGCGGCTGTCACACATCGCACCTACACGCAATCTGGCGCCCCGCGACTGACCTTTCGGGGCGCCAACAGCCAGTTGGGATGTCAAGAAATGCAAGACAGCGAGCTGTCGGGCCGCAGCATCTGTTGCCGTCGCGATTTCCGCTTTACGCTCTAGAGATTCAAAAGCCGGCCGCAGCTGTGGGAGGAGAGCGCGGCCCAGAAGACAGATGTATGAACAGATTTCAGATCCGGGGCCTCAAGCAGGACGACTTCGCCGAGATGGTCGCCGAAGACGTCGAACGCGCGCTTGCCCACTATGACGAGGCCATCAACAAGCCCACCATGGTCTCGGTCGGCAAAATCGCCGGCAGCATAGCGTCCGCCGTCACCTTGCTGTCACCGAAGCACCAGCGCGCTATCGACGCCATCCATGCCGACCTGCCCGGCCTGGCCTCGAAATTCGTGCGCGCGCTGGCGGCGGAAGCCGCGCGCCGCAGCGAAGCCGGTATAGCCGGCGTGATCAATCCGCCGACGACCCCTTTGGTCGATGTCGAGCCTCCTTCGCTGCCAAAATCCGACGATCTCGAATTTATGCTGATCGAGGACTGGGCGGGCCGCGTCGCCGGCTCGACCTATCTGGAAGAGAATTTGCGTATCGCCCGCTCGACCTTGCACCGCTGGCAGCGGCGGGGCGAGGTCATCGCCTTGCGCAAGGGCGGCCGCAAACATGTCTTCCCGCTGGCGCAGTTCGTCGATGGACGGCCGGTTGCAGGCATTCGCGACGTGCTGTCGCTGATCACCAATCCAAGGCTCGCATGGCTGTGGCTGACGCGGCCCTCGGCGCAACTCGACGGGCGCGTCCCGATCGACTTGCTGCGGCAGGATCAGGTGGACGAGGTCGTCGAGGCCGCGCGCGTGTTCGCGCCGGGCTGAACGCCTCCCGGACTCACCGCTAAGGCTCGCCGCTCAAGTCCCCGCCGTATACGCCGCGATCGCCGCCATGTTGACGATGTCCGAGTCCTTGGCGTTCAGCGACACGATCTGAACCGGCTTGTTCAGTCCCACCAGCAGCGGGCCGATCACGGTCGAGCCGCCGAGTTCCTGCAGCATCTTGGTCGAGATCGAGGCCGAGTGGAACGCCGGCATGATCAGCACATTGGCCGGGCCGGTCAGCCTTATGAACGGATATTGCGCCATGGCCCGCGCGTTGAGCGCCACGTCGGCGGCCATTTCGCCGTCATATTCGAAATCGACGCGGCGCTTGTCGAGGATGCGCACCGCTTCCTGGACGCGTTCGGAGCGTTCGCCCTGCGGATGGCCGAAGGTGGAATAGGCGAGCATGGCGAGCCGTGGCTCGTAGCCCATGCGACGGGCAAAGCCCGCGGCCTCCTCGGCGATGTCGGCGATCTGCTCGGCATTCGGCATATCGTGCACGGCGGTGTCGGCGACCAGCACAGTCTTGCCTCGCGCCAGCACGATCGAGACGCCGATGACGCGGTGGCCGGGCTTGGCGTCGATGACGCGGCGGATGTCGTCGAGCGCGGTCGAATAGTTGCGGGTGACCCCGGTGACGATGCCGTCGGCGTCGCCCAGCGCCACCATGCAGGCGGCAAAGTGGTTGCGATCGTTGTTGATCAGCCGCTGGCAGTCGCGGAACAGGAAGCCTTTGCGCTGCATGCGCTCGTAGAGATAGTCGGTGTAGATGCCGTTGCGGCGCGATAGCCTTGCATTGATGATCTCGATGCCTTGCTTGTTGAGGTCTATGCCGGCGTGCTTGGCGTTCTCCTTGATGACGTCGTCGCGTCCGAGCAGGATGGCGGTGCCGAGCCGCTGGTTCACATAGGAGACGGCGGCACGCATGACCTGCTCCTCCTCGCCCTCGGCGAAGACGATGCGCTTGGGCTGGCGGCGCACCCGGTCGTAGATGCGCTGCAGGGTCGAGGCGATCGGGTCGCGGCGGGCCGACAGCTCCTGCGCGTAACGGTCGAGATCGAGGATCGGCTTGCGGGCGACGCCTGAATCCATCGCCGCCTTGGCGACCGCGATCGGAATGGCCGAGATCAGGCGCGGGTCGAACGGCACCGGGATGATGTAGTTGGGGCCGAATTTCGGCCGGTTGCCCTGATAAGCGGCGGCGACATCGTCGGGCACATCTTGGCGCGCCAATGCCGCCAGCGCCTGCGCGGCGGCGATCTTCATGTCGTCATTGATG
Source organism: Mesorhizobium sp. M7A.F.Ca.MR.245.00.0.0 (assembly GCF_003997415.1). Lineage (NCBI taxonomy): Bacteria > Pseudomonadati > Pseudomonadota > Alphaproteobacteria > Hyphomicrobiales > Phyllobacteriaceae > Mesorhizobium > Mesorhizobium sp. M7A.F.Ca.MR.245.00.0.0. The sequence goes on from NZ_RZTE01000062.1 coordinate 2,510, forward strand.
GTGGTTGCCCTGACATCCAGCGCGCCGCGGAAGATGTAGGGAAAGCCGAGCACGTTGTTGACCTGGTTGGGATAATCAGAACGCCCGGTGGCCATGATGGCGTCGGTGCGGATTTCGGCGACCTCCTCCGGCGTGATTTCCGGGTCGGGATTGGCCATGGCGAAGATGATCGGGTTCTTGGCCATCGACTGCACCATGGCGGTGGTCAGCGCGCCCTTGGCGGAGAGGCCGAGGAAGACGTCGGCGCCGTCGAGCGCCTCGGCGAGGCTGCGCGCCTCGGTCTTGACCGCATGCGCCGATTTCCACTGGTTCATGCCTTCGGTGCGGCCCTGGAAAACGACGCCCTTCGTGTCGCACAGGATGATGTTTTCCGGCGCAAAGCCCATCGCCTTCATCAACTCGATGCAGGCGATGCCGGCGGCGCCAGCGCCGTTGCAGACCATTTTTGTGGTCTTCATGTCGCGACCGGTGATCTCCAGCGCGTTGATCAGGCCGGCGGCCGAGATGATGGCGGTGCCGTGCTGGTCGTCGTGGAAGACGGGAATGTCCATCAATTCGCGCAGGCGCTGCTCGATGATGAAGCACTCCGGCGCCTTGATGTCCTCGAGATTAATGCCGCCGAAAGAGGGCCCAAGGAAACGCACGCAGTTGATGAACTCGTCGGCGTCCTCGGTGTCGACCTCGAGATCGATGGAATCGACATCGGCGAAGCGCTTGAACAGCACTGCCTTGCCTTCCATCACCGGCTTGGAGGCCAGCGCGCCGAGGTTGCCGAGGCCGAGGATGGCGGTGCCGTTGGAGATCACGGCGACCATGTTGCCGCGCGTCGTGTAGTCGAAGGCGCGGCTGGGGTCCTCGGCGATGGCCAGAACCGGAACCGCGACACCAGGCGAATAGGCGAGGCTCAGGTCGCGTTGCGTTGCCATCGGCTTGGTGGCGACGACCTCCAGCTTGCCCGGCCGGCCCATGGCGTGGAATTCGAGCGCTTCCTGCGCACTGACGGACGGACCGCTGTTCTCGGTTTTCCTGGCCATGATGTTCTTGATTTCCTCGCCGGTGCAGCACCTCCTTGAAGCGGGTGCTTTGTTTCGGTCCGAATTAAGACCACGCGCCGCCGCGTGTAAACCGCCAGTGCGCCGGAATCGCCGTCCGCATCGGCAATTGCGGACAAGCTGCCGTCCCGTCGTCCCCTGTTTTTCGAAGCGCCGGCATTAAACCGCATCATCACATCTGCTAGCGTGCCGCGCATGAACATGCACAGCCCGAACGAGCCAGACGCCCCCGAGGCGATGACGCCGGCGCCGACCGTCCATGCCGGTGCCACGCCGATGATCGAGCAATTTATCGAGATCAAGGCGGCGAACCCCGATTCGCTGCTGTTCTATCGCATGGGCGATTTCTACGAGCTGTTCTTCGACGATGCCGAGAAGGCGAGCCGGGCGCTCGGCATCGTGCTGACCAAGCGCGGCAAGTATCAAGGGCTCGACATCCCGATGTGCGGGGTGCCGGTGCATGCCGCCGACGACTATCTGCAGAAGCTGATCGGCCAGGGTTTCCGCGTCGCCGTCTGCGAACAGATCGAGGATCCGGCCGAGGCCAAGAAACGCGGCGGCAAATCGGTGGTGCGCCGCGACGTCGTGCGGCTGGTGACACCGGGCACCATCACCGAGGACAAATTGCTGGCCCCCTCGGAATCGAGCTTCCTGATGGCGCTGGGGCGGGTGAAGGGCGGAGCCGATCACAGTTTCGCGCTGGCCTGGATCGATATCTCGACCGGCGCCTTCCGCGTCACCGACACCACCGCCGACCGGCTGCTGGCCGATATCTTCCGTGTCGATCCGCGCGAGCTGATCGTCGCCGAGCCGGTGTTCCACGATCCGGAGTTGAAGCCGGTGTTCGACGTGCTCGGCCGCGTCGCCAGCCCGCAGCCGCCGTCGCTGTTTGATTCGGCATCGGCCACGGGACGCATCGCCCGCTTCTTCGATGTGGCGACACCGGATAGTTTTGGCGCCTTTTCGCGCGCCGAACTGTCGGCGATCTCCGGCGCCATCGCCTATGTCGAGAAGACGCAGAAGGCCGAGCGCCCGCCGCTGTCGCGGCCCGAGCGCGAAGAGCAGGGCTCGACCCTGTTCATCGATCCGGCGACACGCGGCAATCTGGAACTGCTGCGCACGCTGTCGGGCAGCCGCGAAGGGTCGCTGTTCAAGGCGATCGACCGCACGGTGACCGGCGGCGGCGCAAGGCTGCTCGCCGACCGGCTGATGGCGCCGCTGACAGATCCCGCGGCCATCGGCGCCAGGCTGGATTCGGTGTCGTTCTTCCGTTCCGAAACGCGGCTCTGCCAAGCGGTGCGGTCGAGCCTGAAGAGCGTTGCCGACATGCCGCGCGCACTGTCGAGGCTGGCGCTCAACCGGGGTGGGCCGCGCGACCTTGGCGCGCTGCGCGCCGGCTTCGAGGCGGCAGGCGCGATCGCCGAAATCTTTGCCGCGACCGCCCTGCCCCCGGAACTTGCGGCGGCATTGGCCGCCATCCATGCTCTGCCCCAGGCGCTGGCCCAGCATCTGACGCAGGCGCTTGGCGACGAACTGCCGCTGCTCAAGCGCGATGGCGGCTTCTTGCGCGGCGGCTACCATGCCGATCTCGACGAGATGCGGGCGCTGCGCGACGAATCGCGAAAGGTGATCGCCGGGCTGGAGCGCTCGCTGATCGACGAGACCGGCATCCGCTCGCTGAAAATCCGGCACAACAATGTGCTTGGCTACTATATCGAGGTGACCGCCAACCATCATGCGGTGATGACCGGCAGCGATGGCGCCAAGGCGCGCTTCATCCACCGCCAGACCATGGCCAACGCCATGCGCTTCACCACGACCGAGCTTGCCGAACTCGAGACCAAGATCGCCAATGCCGCCGACCGGGCGCTCAGCATCGAACTGACCGCCTTCGAGGCGCTGACGACGGAAGCGGTCGGTGACGCGGAGAAGATCCGCGCCGGCGCGGATGCGCTGGCCGTGCTCGATGTCTCGGCGGCGCTCGCGCTTTTATCGGAAAGCGAAGCCTGGTGCCGGCCGGTGGTGGATTCGAGCCTTGCCTTCGAGATTGCGGGCGGGCGGCATCCGGTGGTCGAACAGGCCTTGCGCCGTTCGGGCGAAGGCCCGTTCGTTGCCAATGATTGCGACCTGTCGCCGGAGGGCAGCGCCAGGAACGGCGCGATCTGGCTTTTGACCGGCCCCAACATGGGCGGTAAATCGACGTTCCTGCGGCAGAACGCCCTGATCGCCATCCTGGCCCAGACCGGCTCCTTCGTGCCGGCGACCTCCGCCCATATCGGCGTCGTCGACCGGCTGTTCTCGCGGGTCGGCGCCTCGGACGATCTGGCGCGCGGCCGCTCGACCTTTATGGTCGAGATGGTCGAGACGGCGGCGATCCTCAACCAAGCCGGTGAACGCGCGCTGGTGATCCTCGACGAGATCGGCCGCGGCACCGCCACTTTCGATGGCCTGTCGATCGCGTGGGCGGCCGTGGAATATCTGCATGAGAAGAACCGCTGCCGGGCGATCTTCGCTACTCACTTTCACGAAATGACCTCGCTGGCCGGCAAGCTGGCGCGGCTCTCCAACGTGACCATGCGGGTCAAGGAATGGGAAAACGACGTCGTCTTCCTGCACGAGGTCGGCAAGGGGGCCGCCGACCGCTCCTACGGCGTGCAGGTGGCACGGCTGGCCGGCCTGCCGGAAGCGGTGGTCGACCGGGCCAAGGAAGTGCTGCACCAGCTTGAGGAAGGTGAGGTTTCGGGCAAGACGAACCGGCTGGTGGACGATTTGCCGCTGTTTTCGGTGGCGGTGAAGCGGGAAGCGCCGAAGCCGCCCAAAAGCGATGCGCTGGGTATGGCGCTCGGCGAGATCAATCCCGACGAGATGACGCCGCGCGAGGCGCTGGAAGCGCTCTACCGGCTGAAGGGGCTGGCGGGGATATAGTCAGATCATCTCCAACCCGCGCTTGCGCGCTGGTGGCGGGAAGGCGCGGTCGAGATCGGCGATGTCCTGCGGCGTCAGCTTGATGTCGAGCGCCGCGACGTTCTGGCGGACATGCTCCTGGCTGCTGGCTTTCGGGATGGCGATGACGCCCTCCTGATGCACCACCCAGGCCAGGGCGATCTGCGCGGAGGTCGCATCGTGGCGAGCGGCGACCGCGTCGAGCCTGGCATTGCGCGCCAACGCGCCCTGCTCAACCGGCGAATAGGCCATCAGCGGAATGTTGCGCTGCCGGCTCCAGGGCGCCAGGTCGAATTCGAGGCCGCGCCGGACCAGATTGTAAAGCACCTGGTTGGTCTGGACATTGCCGCCATCGGGCACGCCAATCAGCTCTTCCATCTCGTCGGCGTCGAAATTGCTGACGCCCCAGTGGCGGATCTTGCCGGCCTTTTTCAAGGTCTCGAAAGCCGCGACCGTTTCGGTCAGAGGCACGCTGCCGGGCCAATGCAAGAGATAGAGGTCGATGCGGTCGGTACGCAGGCGTTTCAGGCTGTTTTCGCAGGCGCGTTGCACGCCCGCGCGTGAAGCGTTCGACGGTAGAACTTTCGAGACCAGGAAGGTCTCGTCGCGGCGCCCGGCAATGGCTTCGGCCACCACCTCCTCGGCGCCGCCGCTGGCATACATTTCGGCGGTGTCGATCAACGTGATGCCGAGGTCGAGGCCGAGCTTCAGAGCATTCACCTCACCGGCGCGGCGACTGATATCCTCGCCCATCTTCCATGTGCCCTGGCCAAGCACCTGAACGGCTTCGCCTGAGGGCAGTTTGGTGGTTCTGATGGTCGACGGCATTGCGGGCTCCATTTGGGCCGATCGGATCACAGGCTGGACGAGAAATCCAGAGGCGCTCTCGCCGCGCTGGCGATGGCTGAAGACTTACTTCACCGGATGGGCGGCGAGCCAGGCCTGCATCTGCTTGATCTCGGCTTCCTGCGCGGCGATGACGCCTTCGGCCAGCTTGCGGATTTCCGGATCCTTGCCATTGGCGAGTTCGACCTTGGCCATGTCGATCGCACCCTGATGGTGCGGGATCATGCCTCTGACGAAATCGACGTCGGCATTGCCGGTATAGTCGGACGCCATCATGTCGGCATGCATCTTGTCCATCGCCGCCTTGTAGCCTTCCGTCGAAGGGCTGGTCGCATCCGCCGCCATGGCGCCCATGTCGTGTTTCATCTCTTCGCTTTGCGCCGGAACGCTTTCGAGGAAGACGGCAACCAGCATTCCGGCTGCCATCAGCAGCAGCACGAGTTTTTTGGCGAAGGTCATTCATGGTCTCCTGTTGGATGGGTTTCGTATTTGGGGGCTTGGATCAGAGTTTCAATGTTCTCAGCCGCAACGCGTTTGCGATCACCGACACCGAAGACAGGCTCATCGCCGCCGCCGCCAGCATCGGCGACAGAAGCGTGCCGGTGAGCGGATAGAGCACGCCGGCGGCGACCGGCACGCCAAGCACATTGTAGAGGAAGGCAAAGAACAGGTTCTGGCGGATGTTGCGGATCGTCGCCTGCGCCAGCGTGCGGGCGCGCACGATACCGTTGAGGTCGCCCTTGACCAGAGTGATACCGGCGCTTTCGACAGCGACATCGGCGCCAGTGCCCATGGCGATGCCGACATCGGCGGCGGCAAGGGCCGGTGCGTCGTTGACGCCGTCGCCGGCCATGGCAACACCGGCGCCTTTTGCGCGCAGTTCCTCGACAAGAGCTGCCTTCTGTTCCGGCAGCAGGGCGGCGCGGACCTCGTCGATGCCGAGGCTTCTGGCGATCGCGTTGGCCGTGCGTTCATTGTCGCCGGTCGCCATGATGATGCGCAAGCCGCTTTCATGCAGCGCCTTGATCGCCTCGGCCGTCGTTGCCTTGATAGGGTCGGCGACGGCGACGATGCCGGCCAGCTTCTTGTCGACAGCGACGAACATCGCCGTCTTGCCTTCGAGCTGCAGCGCCTCGGCCTTGGCAGAGATGGATGCGATGTCGACGCCAAGGTCCGCCATCATCGCGGCATTGCCGAGCGCGACCGTCTTTCCCGAGACCGAACCGGACACGCCCTTGCCGGTGACCGCCTCGAAGGCGCTGGCCTCGGCAACGGTCACGCCGCGCGTAGCGGCGCCGTCGACGATGGCTTCAGCCAGAGGATGCTCCGACCCCTTCTCCAGACCGGCGGCAAGCGCCAGCAATTCGTCTTCGGAGAAGCCGTTTGCCGTGACGACATCGGTCAGTTTCGGCCGGCCTTCGGTCAGCGTACCCGTTTTGTCGACGATCAGCGTGTCGACGGAAGCGAAGCGTTCGAGTGCTGCGGCCTCCTTGATCAGCACACCGGCATGCGCTCCGCGCCCGGTGGCGGTCATGATCGACATCGGCGTGGCGAGGCCGAGCGCACAGGGGCAAGCGATGATCAGCACCGACACCGCCGAGACGATGGCAAAGATCAGGCTGGGCTCGGGTCCAAACACGGCCCAGGCGATGAAAGCGACAATCGCGACAAGGACGACGGCCGGGACAAAGTAGAAAGAAACGCGATCGGCCAACCCTTGAATCGGGGCGCGCGAGCGCTGCGCCTTGGCGACGAGATCGACGATTCGCGCCAGCGTCGTCTCGGCGCCGACCTTCTCAGCGCGCATGATCAGTGCACCATTCTTGTTGAGCGTGCCGCCGGTCAGCGCATCGCCCTCGACCTTCTCGACCGGCAGCGGCTCGCCCGTGATCATCGATTCGTCGATCGAGGATCTCCCTTCCAGCACCGTGCCATCGACCGGCACGGCGTCACCGGGGCGTATGCGCAGGCGATCGCCGGCTTTGACCGCATCGAGCGGCACATCCCCTTCGGAACCGTCGGCGGCGATCAGCCGCGCGGTCTTCGGCGCGAGATCAAGCAAGGCGCGGATTGCCGAGCCGGTCTTTTCACGGGCGCGCAGCTCCAGCACCTGGCCAAGGAAGACCAGCGCAACGATGACGGCAGCAGCCTCGAAATAGACCGGTACCGCACCGCCATGGCCGCGGAACTGATGCGGAAAGATATCCGGAAACAGTGTGGCGACGACGCTGTAGAGATAGGCAGCACCAACGCCGAGCGAGATCAGCGTCCACATGTTGGGGCTGCGGTTGACCAGCGAGTCCCAGCCGCGGTGGAAGAAGGGGAAGGCGGCCCAAAGCACCACCGGACTTGCCAGGACCAGTTCGATCCAGACTTTTGCCCGGTCCTCGACCAGACCTTCAAACGTCAGGCCGATCATGGGTGCCATGGCGATGATCAGAAGGGGGACCGACAGGGCAGCGCTCACCCAGAACCGCCTGGTGAAATCGACCAGCTCGGGATTTGGCCCTTCATCGCCCGTTGGTACGCCCATCGGCTCCAGCGCCATGCCACAGATCGGGCAGGATCCTGGCTCGTCGCGGATGATTTCGGGATGCATCGGGCAGGTGTATTGCGTGCCTTTGGGCATCGGCTGCGGTGCCGGCCTGTCGCCGAGATATTTTTGCGGCTCCGCCTCGAATTTCGCCTGGCAGGCGGCCGAGCAGAAGTAGAAGCCCTGGCCTTCGTGGCGGGCAAAGTGCCTGGCTGTCGCGCGGTCGACGCTCATACCGCAGACCGGATCGGTGGCCGTCAGGAATTTTTCCGGCTCGGCGACGAATTTCGTGCGGCAGCCCTGGCTGCAGAAATGATAGGGATGGCCATTATGCTCGGTCGTCGGCTTGCCGGCGACCGGATCGACAGTCATGCCGCAGACCGGGTCGCGGACGACGCTTTTCGTGGTGGGCACCGCGCCTTTTGTCGAGCAGCAGCTACCATGCGCGTGATGATCGTGATCGGAATGCGTCATTCGAAAATGCCTCGATGGATCGATGTGTGACGTGGAGATAGGGCTTCCAGTAACTGGAAGGTCAAGGGCTGTTTCGACTTTTCTTCTCCGGTCCACCGCGCGTCCATCCACCCCAAAAAAAGTCTCACGCGGCAACACCACGCCTGCTAGAGAGCGAGCGTCCCGGGGGTGAGATTTTCTTTGGCAATGAAGCGTCTGGTCATCAATCTCGATCGGTCTCCCGATCGCCTTGCCCGTGTGACGGCGGAGTTTGCCCGCATCGGCGTCCCATTCGAACGCGTTCAGGCCATCGACGCACGGGATCGGCCGGACCTGGACCAGCTGCCGCAAAATGTCGGATATCGGAACAGGCTGCCATTGACTGACGGCGAGATCGCCTGCCTGCTCAGTCACCGGGCCTGCTGGGCCGCCATCGCGCAAGGCGACGCTCGCTACGGGGCAATCTTCGAGGACGACATCGTCTTTGCCGCGAAAGCCGGCGCATTGCTTCGCGACAGCGACTGGATTCCAGCCGATGCCGAAGTCGTCAAGCTCGAAAGCTATTTTTGCAAGACCGTGATCCGACGCAAGCGCATTGCCATCGGTCACGGCTTTTCCACATCCAAACTCGACGCCGGACATATAGGAACCGCCGGCTACATCATCTCCAGGCAAACCGCGCTCGACCTGATCAAGGCCACAGAGGAGATCGGCATCGCTGTCGACGACCTTGTCTTCAACCCCGAGTTTTCGGTTTTGCGAGGCGAGACGATCTATCAGCTTGTTCCTGCGCTCTGCGCACAAGATCAGTTCCTTGGCGACAGGGCGCTCCAATTGCCAAGCCTGCTCAGGGAAAAGCGCGATATCCAGTGCGCCGCCGGGACCGGGAGACGCAGAAAGACAGCCATAGCGAAGGTAAAAGCCGAGGCTCGGCGAATAGGCAAGCGCATTGCCGATTTCTGTCGACTGAAGCGGAGAATGGTCATTCCATTTACTTATCCGAGCCAGAGCTCAGCCGGGTCTTGAACCGGCTTTCAACGCCCCATACCCAGCGCCGCGAAAACGCGCTATAGACGCCGCCGAAACGGCAAGGCCGGCTGGGTATATGGCAAGAATCTCCCTGAAGCTCGACGAATTGATCGACGGCGAAGCCTTGCGCCGCGAGATGACCGCGCTGACCGCGGCCACGGCGGGCGACGGCTCCGGGCAGGTCGCGCGCAATGGCGTGCTCCAACTGCTCAAGGGACGACTGGCGGAAGGGCGCGCCATTGCCGAACGAATGCTGATGGACGATGGCGGCGGCAGCGCCTGCGCGGCGCGGCTGTCGCATCTCATGGACGAGATCATCCGGGCGCTTTACGATTTCGCCGTCACCCACGTCTACCGGGTCAAGAACCCGTCTTCGGCGGAGCGCATGGCCGTCGTCGCTGTCGGCGGCTACGGCCGTGGAACGCTGGCGCCGGGGTCCGACATCGACCTTCTGTTCCTGCTGCCTTACAAGCAGACGCCGTGGGGCGAACAGACAGTCGAGTACATGCTCTACATGCTGTGGGACCTGGGGCTGAAGGTCGGCCACGCCACCCGTAACATCGACGAATGCCTGCGCCTGTCGCGCACCGATGTCACCATTCGCACCTCGATCCTCGAAGCACGTTTCCTGTGGGGCGAGGAAAAGCTCTATGATGAACTGATGCTGCGGTTCGACCATGAGGTGGTGCGCACGACCGGCCCCGAATATGTCCAGGCCAAGCTTGCCGAACGCGATGACCGCCATGCCAAGGCCGGCGAAAGCCGCTATCTGGTCGAGCCCAACGTCAAGGACGGCAAGGGCGGCCTGCGCGACCTGCAGACGCTGTTCTGGATCGGCAAATATTTCTATCGAGTGCGCACCGGCGAGGAACTGGTCGACAAGGGCGTCTTCACCGAGGGCGAGTACCGCGAATTCCAGAAGGCCGAGGATTTCCTGTGGGCGGTACGCTGCCACATGCATTTCCTCACCGGCAAGGCCGAGGAACGGCTGCATTTCGACATCCAGCGCGAGATCGCCGAACGGCTCGGCTACACCACACACCCCGGCCTGTCGGCGGTCGAGCGCTTCATGAAGCACTACTTCCTCGTCGCCAAGGACGTCGGCGACCTGACCCGCATCTTCTGCGCTGCGCTCGAGGAGGAGCAAGCCAAGCACGTTCCTGGCTTCAACCGCATCTTCCTGACTTTCTCCAGGCGCAAGCGCAAGCTGGCCGGCACCTCCGATTTCATTGTCGACAACCACCGCATCAACATCGCCGACGACCAGGTGTTCGAGCGCGATCCGGTCAATCTGCTCAGGCTGTTCTGGTTCGCCGACAAGCACGGTCTGGAATTCCACCCTGACGCGCTGAAGCTGCTGACCCGTTCGCTCGGCCTAGTCAACAAGTCGCTGCGGCGCGACGAGGAGGCCAACCGGCTGTTCCTCGACATATTGACCTCGGATCGCAATGCCGAACTCAATCTGCGTCGCATGAACGAAGCCGGGCTGCTCGGCAGGCTGATCCCGGATTTCGGCAAGATCGTCGCCATGATGCAGTTCTCGATGTACCACCATTACACGGTGGACGAGCATCTGATCCGCTGCATCGGCGTGCTGGCCGAGATCGAGCGCGGCGACGGCGAAAAGGTCCACCCCTTGTCGCACACGCTGATGCCGGGCCTGAAGAAGAGCCGCGAGGCGCTCTATGTCGCCGTACTGCTGCACGACATCGCCAAAGGCAGGCCGGAGGACCATTCCGAGGCCGGGGCCAGGATCGCCCGTCGCATCTGCCCGCATATGGGGCTGTCGCCTGCCGATACCGAAACCGTGGCCTGGCTGGTCGAGAACCACCTCGTGATGTCGATGACGGCGCAGACCCGCGACCTCAACGACCGCAAGACCATCGAGGATTTTGCCGCGATCGTGCAGTCGGTCGAGCGGCTGAAGCTGCTTTTGATCCTCACCGTCTGCGACATCAGGGGCGTCGGACCCGGTGTCTGGAACGGCTGGAAGGGCCAGCTGCTGCGCACGCTCTACTACGAGACCGAATTGCTGCTGACCGGCGGGTTTTCGGAAGTGTCGCGCGCGCAGCGCACGGCGGCGGCACGCGAGCGTCTGGCCGAGGCGCTTGCCGAGTGGCCGGACAAGGCCCGCAAGCGCTATGTCGGCCAACACTACGAGAATTACCTTTTGACCGTCGATCTCGCAGACCAGTTGCGCCATGCCGAGTTCATCCGCGAAGCCGACGTGTCAGGCAACAAGCTTGCCACCATGGTCAAGACCCACCAGTTCGAGGCGGTGACCGAAATCACCGTGCTGGCGCAGGACCACCCCCGCCTGCTCTCGGTCATCGCCGGGGCTTGCGCCGGAGCCGGCGGCAACATCGTCGACGCGCAGATCTTCACGACGTCGGATGGCCGCGCCCTCGACACGATCCTGATCAGCAGAGAATTCGATCGCGACGAGGACGAGCGCCGGCGTGCCGAGCGTGTCGGCCGGCTGATCGAGGACGTGCTGTCGGGCAAGAGCTGGCTGCCGGAAATGATCGAGAAGCGCACCAAGCCGCGGCGCGGTTCCAAGGTGTTCAAGATCCCGCCGCGCGCCGAAATCCGCAATACGCTGTCGAACCGTTTTTCGGTCATCGAGGTCGAGGGCCTCGACCGGCCGGGACTGCTGTCGGAGATCACCGGAACGCTCTCCGACCTGTCGCTCGACATCGCATCGGCCCACATCACCACCTTCGGCGAAAAGGTCATCGACACTTTCTATGTCACCGATCTCACTGGCCAGAAGATAGATAGCCCGGCCCGCATCGCCACCATCCGCAATCGGCTGATGGCAACGCTCGAAGGCATCGTGCCCGAACGCGGCGGCAAGTCCAGGGCGGCGGCCGAGTGACAACGACCATCACTTCGTCCCAATTTCGCAGGCAGTTCCCAAAAGCATGAGCCTCGTCAAGAAATTCGCAACGGTCGCTTCCGGCACGCTGATGAGCCGCGCGCTCGGTTTCGGCCGCGAGATGCTGATGGCCGCCGCACTCGGCACCGGACCGGTCGCCGATGCCTTCAACGCCGCTTTCCAGTTTCCCAACACCTTTCGCCGGCTGTTTGCCGAGGGGGCCTTCAACGCCGCCTTCGTGCCGCTGTTCGCCAAGGAGATCGAAACTCACGGAACCGAAGGCGCCAAGCGCTTTTCCGAGGAAGTGTTCGGCGTGCTGTTCACGGCGCTGCTGGCGCTGACGATCATCATGGAACTGTCGATGCCGCTGATCGTGCGCTATCTGGTGGCGCCGGGTTTTGCCGGCACGCCGGGGAAGTTCGACACCACGGTGACGCTGGCGACGATCATGTTTCCCTATCTGATCTGCATGTCGCTGGGCGCGATGATGGCGGGCATGCTGAATTCGCTGCGCCGCTATTTCGCCGCCGCGGTGGCACCGGTGTTCCTCAACATCATCCTGATCGGCGTGCTCGCCTATGCCTGGTACAAGGGCTCGGATGCCCTCACCGTCGGCTACGGGCTGTCCTGGGGCGTGCTTGCCGCCGGACTGGTGCAACTGGCGATCGTCTGGGTGGCGGTGCGCCACGCCGGCATCTCGATCGGCTTCCGCCGGCCGAAAATGACGCCCGCCGTCAAGCGGCTGCTGATCCTGGCGCTGCCGGCGGCCATCACCGGCGGCATCACCCAGATCAACCAGCTGATCGGCACGGCGATCGCCTCGGCGCAGAACAGCGCGGTGTCCTCGCTCGCCTATGCCGACCGCATCTACCAGTTGCCGCTCGGCGTGGTCGGTGTTGCGGTGGCGATCGTGCTGTTGCCCGAACTGTCGCGGGCGCTGAAGTCGGGCAATCTGATCGAGGCGGCCAATCTGCAGAACCGCTCGGTCGAGTTCACGCTGTTCCTGACCCTGCCGGCAGCTGCGGCACTCTGGGTGATGTCGGAGCCGATCGTGCGGCTGGTCTATGAGCGCGGCGCGTTCGCCGCCAACGGCTCGACGCCGACAGTGGCGGCGATCCTGGCGATCTTCGGCCTCGGCCTGCCGGCTTTCGTGCTGATCAAGGCGTTCACCCCAGGCTATTTCGCCCGCGAGGACACGCGCACGCCGATGATCTTTGCCGCCATCTCAGTGGCGGTGAACGTCACCACGGCGCTGACGCTGTTTCCACGGATGGGCGCGCCCGGCATCGCGGTGGCCTCGGCCGTCGCCGGCTGGGTCAACGCGGTGATGCTGCTCGGCGTCCTGATCCGGCGCGGCCATTGGGGCCGCGACGTGCCGCTGATGAAGCGCATTCCACGGCTGGTGCTGTCGGCGGTCGTAATGGGGGCGGCACTCTATTTTGCCGAGCACTGGTTCGCCGTCAGGCTCGGGCCGGGCTCGCCGCTGGTGGTCAAGGCGACGACGCTGCTGTCGCTGGTTGCCGGCGGAGCGCTGCTTTATTTCATCACGGCCTTCGCCACAGGCGGCGCCGATTTCGGTATGATCCGACGCAACATCAAGCGGGGATCGGGCAAGTCGGCGCCACCGGTCGCAAAGACCGACCTGGACGAGTAGAGCGCCCGACACGCCCGCAGCGCCGTCTTGATCGCAGCGCCGTCTTCGTCCATAAGCGCGCCGTCGCAAGACTTTCGCCGCGCGCGGTTTCCAGCCGCGTGATTGGCTCCGAAAAGTCTGCAACTTTTCGGAATCACGCTTATACGGCCCTCCACAAGCCATGAGGACAATCATGACCGCCTTCAAGCCACTCGTCTTTTCCGGTGTCCAGCCGACCGGCAATCTGCACCTCGGCAACTATCTCGGCGCCATCAAGAAATTCGTTGCCCTGCAGGACACCTCCGATTGCATCTATTGCGTCGTCGACCTGCATTCGCTGACAGCCCAACTCGTTTATGAAGACCTAGCCGATCAGACGCGGTCGATCACCGCTGCGTTCCTTGCCTCGGGCATCGACCCGAAGAAGCACATCGTCTTCAACCAGTCGCGGGTCATGCAGCACGCCGAGCTCGCCTGGATCTTCAATTGCGTGGCGCGCATCGGCTGGATGAACCGTATGACGCAGTTCAAGGACAAGGCCGGCAAGGATCGCGAGAACGCCTCGCTCGGCCTGCTTGCCTATCCTTCGCTGATGGCTGCCGACATCCTGCTCTACCGTGCCACCCACGTGCCGGTGGGCGAGGACCAGAAGCAGCATCTGGAACTCACCCGCGACATCGCGCAGAAATTCAACAACGACTTCTCCGACCGCATCGCGGCCCTTGCCGTCGGCGTCGAGATGCAGGTCGGCGAAGAGACCGTCAACGGCTATTTCCCGCTGACCGAGCCGGTCATCGGCGGGCCGGCGGCGCGCATCATGTCGCTGCGCGACGGCTCCAAGAAAATGTCCAAATCGGACCCGTCGGATTTGTCGCGCATCAACCTGACTGACGATGCCGACGACATCTCGAAGAAGATCCGCAAGGCCAAGACCGATCCCGAAGCGTTGCCGAGCGAGCTGGACGGCCTGGCCGGCCGACCCGAGGCGGAGAACCTGGTCGGCATCTATGCGGGTCTCGCCGAGATATCGAAGGCGGATGTACTCAAGGAATTCGCCGGTCAGCAGTTTTCCGTGTTCAAGCCGGCCTTGGCCGATCTTGCAGTGGAAAAACTGGCGCCGATCGCCAGCGAGATGCGCCGCATTTCGGATGACCGCGCCTATGTCGACGCTGTGCTCAAGGACGGCGGCGAGCGCGCCGGCGTGCTGGCCGAAGCGACGATGAAGACGGTGCGCGACATTATCGGCCTGCTGCAGGGCTGATCGCGACATCGGGTGCACTGGCACAAGGCCGGCGACTTGCCGCCGGTCCCCCGCAGTGGCAGATTGCAGCCGCACGACACCGAGTAGATAGACATGGTCTCCAAACGCCTCAGCCGCGAAGCCGGCCATCGCAGGAAATTCCTGACGATCATCGACGACACGCCGGAATGCGAGCGTGCCGTCGCCTATGCCTCGAAACGGGCGCAGAGCACCAGCGGCACGCTGGTGCTGCTCTATGTCATCGTGCCGGACGATTTCCAGCATTGGCTGGGTGTCGAGAAGATCATGCGCGAGGAAGCCAACGCCACGGCGCGCGCCGCGCTCGACAGCTATGCCAACAAGGTGCGCCAGAAGCTCGGCATCGAGCCCGAGATGGTGGTGCGCGAAGGCAAGCCGACGGAAGAGATCCACAAATTGATCGAGGAAGACCAGGACATCGCCATCCTGGTGCTGGCCGCCGGTGCGGGCAAGGAAGGCCCGGGGCCACTGGTCGGCGCCGTGGCCGGCAAGGGTGCCGCCTTCCCGATCCCGGTGACTGTCGTGCCGCAGAACCTGTCGGACGAGGAAATCGACAGCCTGGCCTGAGATTCTGCTCTTCAGGTGATGCCGGTCCGATGATGGGCGCGAAAAAACATTCCGCCAGCCAGCTGTTCCGACGATGCGTTTCGCTTGAATGTCCAGCCAATTGAGCCTATTTAGAATTGTTCCAAACTAGATGCCCAAACGGGCACGGAGACGGCCATGTTCATCCAGACCGAATCGACGCCAAACCCGGCGACGCTGAAATTCCTGCCCGGCAAGGAAGTGCTTCTGGAAGGCACCGCCGATTTCCGCGATGCCGACAGCGCCGCTGTCGCCTCGCCGCTGGCCGGCCGGCTGTTCGAAATTCCTGGCGTCACCGGCGTTTTCTTCGGCTATGACTTCATCACCGTGACCAAGGATGGCCCCGACTGGCAGCATTTGAAGCCGGCGATCCTCGGCGCCATCATGGAGCATTTCATGTCCGGCGCGCCCGTCATGGCCAAGGCCGGCCCGGCCGCCGAGACCAGCCAGACCGGTGAGTTCTACGACAAGGCCGACGAGGAGTTGGTCATCACCATCAAGGAACTGCTCGATACACGGGTGCGTCCGGCGGTCGCCCAGGATGGCGGCGACATCACCTTCCGCGGCTTCGAGAATGGCACGGTGTTCCTGCACATGAAGGGCGCATGCGCCGGCTGCCCGTCATCGACGGCGACGCTGAAGCACGGCATCCAGAACCTTCTGCGCCATTTCGTGCCGGAAGTGCAGCAGGTCGAGCAGGTCTCCTGACGCCCCCTTAAAATTCTACCCTGCTGACCATCTGGTCCGATTTCTTCGCTTCCGGCGCCTCGGCCAGAAGGAACTCCAAAATGATCTACGAACTTCGGGTTTACCGGGCTTTGCCGGGACGCTTGCCGGCGCTTCTTGATCGCTTCGACAAGATCACCCTCAAATTATGGGAAAAGCACGGTATCCGCCAAGCGGGTTTCTTTACCACGCTGATCGGTGCTTCGAACAACGACCTGACCTACATGCTGGCATGGGAATCGCTGGCCGAACGCGAAGAGCGCTGGACGGCGTTCGTGAAGGACCCGGCCTGGACACAGGCGCGGGAAGATTCCGAGCGTGACGGCCAGATCACCGAGACAATCACCAACCAAATTTTGGCTCCCACCTCGTTCTCGGCGGTGTCCTGACCACCGAGCAGGCGTCGCATCGCGCAAACAACAAAAAACCGGGCCGAATTGCCCGGTTTTCTGCTTGGGACGTCCGTTGTTGCCTAGACGGTCCGCGTACGAAAACTGCCTCTAGAGAACGATGACCTTGGCGCCGACCGAGGCGCGGTCATAGAGGTCGATAATGTCCTGATTCATCAGGCGGATGCAGCCAGACGACATCGCCTTGCCGATCGAATTCCACTCCGGGCTGCCATGCAGGCGATAGCCTGAATCACCGCCCTTGTTGAACAGGTACATGGCGCGCGCGCCGAGCGGGTTCTTCAGGCCCGGCTGCATGCCGCCGGCAAACTTTTCCAATTCCGGCTGGCGCTGGATCATCTGCCTCGGCGGCGTCCAGGTCGGCCATTCGCGCTTGAGCGCAATGTGGGCGGTGCCATGCCACTCGAAGCCCTCGCGGCCGACGCCGATGCCGTAACGAATGGCCCTTCCGTCGCCCTCGATGAAGTAGAGGAACTTGTTCTGCGTATCGACGATGATCGTGCCCGGCTTTTCCTGGCTGTCGTAGTTCACTTCCTGCCGATGGTACTTCATCGGCACTTTCTCGATCGGGATGCGCGGCAGCTGATAACCTGCGTCGGTGACCGCGCCGTAGTTGTTGGAGAATATCTGCGAGCCGATGGTGCTGCAACCGGCGATAGCAGTGGAGAGCGCCAGTGCGGCGATGATTGCAAACGACTTCATGCGCATCAGGTGATCCGGTGCCCCGCCCAACTTCGGCGGCACGAGTCGGCCGCTCTCTCATCATCATTCATGCTGGCATTTGCTTTGCTTGCCAAGCGCGCGATGCCTATATGCCTGCCTTGACGTACCGGTAAGCGTATCACTATGGCATTTTGGCCACAGGACTCACAGGATTGTGAAGCAAATTCAAGGGGTCTGCTCCATGGGCTCCTGGAAATCGAGGAGAACCGTCATGAATGTCGGTGACGCCGCCCACCGCTCCGGCCTGCCGGCCAAGACTATCCGCTACTATGAAGAGATCGGCCTGATCGCCCCGGCGCGCGCCGCCAACGGCTACCGCGATTATTCCGGAGACGACATCCATCGGCTGGCCTTCCTGCGCCGCGCGCGCAATCTCGGCTTTTCCATCGACGATTGCCGCCAGTTGATGGCGCTTTACCAGGATCGCAGCCGCGCCAGCCAGAACGTGCGCGAAATCGCCGCCGCCCATGTCACGGCGATCGAGGAGAAAGTGCGCGAGTTGCAGTCGATGCGCTCGACGCTGCAGAAACTGATCCATGCCTGCCACGGCGACGAAAGGCCGGATTGTCCGATCCTTGATGACATGGCGGGGGCGGCGTTGCCCAGCTACAAGGCCGCCTCTGCGCCTGCATAATGACTCTACGTCGACGAGGCCCGACGCCTGGTCGACTCCTGCCGGGAGGACATCCGCAATGGTCTCGATGACCGTCGAACTGCGCAATGTGGAGGACACGCAAGCCGCCATGGGCTGGGCCGGCGGCCACACGATCATCGTCGACCGGCCCGAAGGCAAGGCCGGCGGCATGGGCCTGGGCTTCAATGGCGGCCAGTTGCTCGCCCTGGCGATCGGCGGCTGCTTCTGCAACGACCTTCGCTACGTCGCCGAGGAAATGGGTGTAACGCTCAACAAGATCGCGGTGACCGTCACGCTGAACCTCGAAGGCAAGCCTTTGCTCGCGACCTCGTCAATCATGAAGGTTTCATGCACGACGCTGGACGGCTCCGACCCGGCGGAGATCATCACAAGGGCCGCGGCGATTTCCACGGTCAGCAACTCCCTGCGCCAGGGCGTGCCGGTGAGCATTGAGACGGCAGCAACGGCCGGCTTGTCGGAGGAATGATCCCCGGGAACAGGCGCATTTGGCCACGTGGATTGTCAGAGACCGCTACAAAGACCCGCCGCCGGCACGGCAGGGCGCTCGACCCAATTTTCTTCGGCATCTGGGCGCGTCAATCTGCCGCTCTATGTCTTTCCTGTCGCAATGATCAACGATGGAGGTTGGCATGGATCGGCGATTGTTTCTGACTGGAATGCTTGGGCTGGCAGGGGCCGCGACCGTCGTCGCAATCGCGCGTCCTGCCACCGCCCTGGCCGGCATCCCGAATACGGGGCCCGGCATTCTCGATGAACTCGACAAACCGTCCGACGACATTCTCGGCCCGGATGGTCCCGATGTCCAGGACGGCGTCGAGTTCGTGCGGCACCGCAGATGGCACCGCCGCCGTCGCCGACGCGGGTGGAGGCGGGTTTGCCGTCGCTATTGGCGCAATGGCTATTGGCGCCGGCGATGCTTCCGCAGATCCTTCTGGATCCACTTCTGACGGGATCACCAAACGCGAAGGCTCCGGCATCCGCCGGAGCCTTCGCTATCGCTGCGGGCTTGAATCCAATCGGCAAAAAAGGCCCGCCGCCCCTCGGCAGCGGGCAGGTCCTGGAGTGCCGGGGGATCAACCCGGCATGGGGTCAACGAGCGGATCACCGGTTGGTTGCAGGGATCGGCCCGGTAGCCTTCCTTTGGGTGGACCGCCACCGGGCCTGACCGGAGCGGGGTGTATTGGGGGAGCCCCGGCTGCTTCCAAAATATCACCTTTCACTTAAATTAGCTTTAGCTAATTTACAGAAAGCCATGCGCCACCCGCAGATGGGTTGCGCCTTCACGGAAATGTCGAAGTGACGTCTCCCTGCTTATGCCATTCGACATTCGCGGAACTAAAGCGGTTGCATCTGACTTTGGTTGGTAACGCGCAAAGACTTTTTTCTGCTATCTTAGGGTTACTAAATGGAAATTGATCGGCGCGGCATATCAAGTCGATTCGCGCTGACGATCTCTTTGTTTTTCGAGGAACTGCTTGGCGTGTTCCGCCCAATCAGCCGCCGTGACTTTATGCTCCCGAACGGACTTTCTGAAAGCCTTGCGCAGAGCGTCAAGGTCAAAGGCCCATACTTGTTGGCCTTCTTTAGTGTTCGATTTTGCGTCACCCGTCCCCATGGAAGCGACGGTACGCACCGCAAACTCAATCTTTCAAGGATCAATGCCTGACTTCTTTTGGGTATATCCGGGTATATCGAATATACAATCGTCTGCATAAAACAGGTTCAAACCGTGAACAAAATCTGGCATGGTGCCTGGCATGCCGATCATCTCCCCCATCCTCATCAATCCTCTCATCGACGGCCGCCAGTCCGAACGCGCCATGCTGGTGCGGCGCGGCGTACAGCGGCTGCTCATGGATATGGGCGCACATGTGTTGCCCGAACTGTCGCTGGCCACGGGCCGCCGCGCCGACCTCGTCGCGCTGACCCGGCAGGGCGATATCTGGATCATCGAGATCAAATCCTCGATCGAGGATTTCAGGGTCGACCGCAAATGGCCCGACTACCGGCTGCATTCCGACCGCTTCTTCTTCGCCACCCATCCCGGCGTGCCCTCGGAGATATTTCCCCAGGAGTGCGGCTTCATCCTCTCCGACGGCTACGGCGCCGAGATCCTGCGCGATGCGCCCGAGCACCGCATGGCAGCGGCAACGCGCAAAGCGCTGATGCTGCGGATCGCGCGGGCCGGCGCTTCGCGGCTGCTGGCGGCAGAGCTTGCCGGCGTGTCGGTGCCGGCGCTGGAGGGTGAGAGCGAGTAGCGATTGTCCCCCAGGTTCTAAGACTGCCTCTACTCTTCACCGTCCTCCACGCCACCCCTGGCGGGCGCCATGAGCAGCACGGCAGCGCCCAGGATAGCGGCGATGAAGGAACCGGCGAGGATGCCGACCTTGACCGCGTCCTGCAGCGCCACGTCGCCGGCGAAGGCGAGCAGGCCGATGAACAGGCTCATGGTGAAGCCGATGCCGCACAGCAGCGATATGCCGATCATGTGCGTCCAGCCTGCATTGGCTGGCAGGTCGGCAAGACCGAGCCGGATGGCAAGGGCCGAGGAGCCGAACACGCCGACCAACTTGCCGACCACCAGGCCGGCGGCGACACCCAGCGTCAACGGCTCGATCAGCGCACTGACGCTGAGACCGGCGAGCGAAACGCCGGCATTGGCAAAGCCGAAGATCGGGATGACGACGAAGGCCACAATCTTGTGCAGGCCGTGCTCGAGCCGGTGCAGGGGCGAATGGTCGAGATCGTGGCCGATCCCGGCTGAGCGCTCGAGCGGGATGGTCAGCGCCAGCGCCACGCCGGCGAGCGTGGCATGGACGCCGGATTTCAGCACCAGCACCCACAAGATGACGCCCAGAACGAGATAGGGAACCAGCGTCATCACCCGCATGCGGTTGAGCACGACAAGCGCGGCAATGACGGCGAAGGCAGCACCCAGATAAGCCAGCGAAAGGCCGCTGGTGTAGAAGATGGCGATGATGATGACGGCACCGAGGTCGTCGATGATGGCGAGTGCTGTGAGGAACACCTTCAGCGAAGCCGGCACGCGGCTGCCGAGCAGCGACAGCACGCCGAGTGCGAAAGCGATGTCGGTGGCGGTCGGGATCGCCCAGCCGGACAGGGCTGCCGCATTGTTGCGGTTGACGGCGACATAGACGAGTGCCGGAACCAGCATGCCGCCGGCGGCGGCGATGCCGGGCAGCACGCGCCGGGGCCAGGTGGAGAGCTGGCCGTCCAGCATCTCGCGCTTGATCTCCAGTCCGACGAGCAGGAAGAACACCGCCATCAGCCCGTCATTGACCCAATGCGAGACGCTGAGCGGGCCGAGATAGGCGTGGAGCGCGGAGAAGTAGGTTTCGGCGAGCGGCGAATTGGCGACGATCAGGGCTAGTGCCGCCGCCACCATCAGGAAGATGCCGCCGGCCGCTTCGCTATCGAGAAATTCGCGGAAGACGGAAACCGGCCGCTGCTTCAGATCCTGCATGTCGCCTCCGTTAAGCCGCCTGTTTGGCGGGCTTCATTGTCCAAGCGCTAGCGCCGCCCCTCACCTGCCTGCCGGCATCCTCTCCCCGTATAGTGACGGGGAGAGGGACGCTGTCATTTATGATTTCGCCAATCACCAACGTTACAGAAATTACGCCTAGGTTGCGGCTAGCCCCTTCTCCCCGTCACTATACGGGGAGAAGTGCCCGGCAGGGCGATGAGGGGCGGCGCTGACTTCGGCGATTGGGCCCTCTCCGCCGCTGGTTACAAACTTGGCCCCAAGCGACACCCTGCGATCCTAACGCGGCGCGCGCTTGGCCAGTATGCGCTGCAAGGTGCGGCGGTGCATGTTGAGCCGGCGCGCTGTCTCGGAGACGTTGCGCTCGCACATCTCATAGACGCGCTGGATATGCTCCCAACGGACGCGGTCGGCCGACATCGGGTTTTCAGGCGGCGCCGCGCGCTCGCCGGCGGTGCGGGTGAGTGCAGCGAAGATATCATCGGCGTCGGCGGGCTTGGAGAGATAATCGACCGCACCGAGCTTCACCGCGGTCACCGCGGTGGCGATGTTGCCATAGCCGGTCAGGATGATGGTGCGGGAATCCTCGCGCTTTTCGCGGATGGCCGCGACCACGTCGAGGCCGTTGCCGTCGCCGAGCCGCATGTCGACTACAGCGTAGGCGGGTGGATTGGCGCGCGCCTTGGCAACCGCCTCCTCGACGCTCTCGGCCGTCTCGACCACGAAGCCCCTGGCTTCCATGGCCCGGGCCAGGCGCGTGAGGAACGGCTTGTCGTCATCGACGACAAGCAGCGAGGTGTCCTCGCCTTCAACCATTGCGCCAATATTCTCGTCGCCTGTCATAGTCTCAAAATTCCTGCTGCCTTAATTTTACGCAAATATAGTTCCTGAGCCCGATTGTCCAATTTTTAGAGGTCCTCCAAGGCTCTCAGGCGGTGTCGAACATGCTCGCCGAAGTGATTTCCGGATTGAGGAACACACCACGCGGCCACGATATCTGTACCATGGCGCCCTCGCCCAGGCCGCTGGAATTGCGGAAATCGAGCACGGCACCGGAGCGTTCGAGCAGGGTCTTGGCGATGAACAGGCCGAGGCCCAGACCGCCGCCGGTTTCGTTGCCCTGTCGCGTCGACATATAGGGCTCGCCGATGCGGTCGATGATCTCGGCCGGAAAGCCGGGGCCGTCATCTATGATCGAGAAGGTGACGGTGGCCTCGTCCCAGCTCCAGTGCACGGTGACGCTTTTGCGGGCGAAATCGACGGCGTTCTCGACCAAATTGCCGAGGCCGTAGATGACGCCCGGATTGCGTCGCCCGACCGGCTCGGGGCCGATGCGTTCGCCGGGCCGAAGCTTGATCGAGATGCCGAAGTCCCGGTGCGGCGCGGTGACCTCCTCGACCAGCGAGGTCAATGGCAGCCGAGAAAGATGCGCCTCGCCCTCGGAGGACAGGCTGGTCAGCCGCTTGAGAATCTCGCGGCAACGCTCGCTCTGCGAACGCAACAGCGTTACGTCTTCCCCATATTTCGCATCCTTGCCGAGCGCCTTTTCCATCTCCTTGGCGACAAGCGCGATGGTGGCGAGCGGCGTGCCGAGCTCATGCGCGGCCGCCGCGGCCAGCCCGTCGAGGGCCGAAAGGTGCTGCTCGCGCTGCAGCACCAGCTCGGTTGCGGCGAGCGCATTGGCCAGAAGCCGGGCTTCGGCGGCCACCCGGAAGGCATATATGGCGGTGAAGGCGATCGAGGACAGCACCGCCATCCACATGCCGGCGACGTAGAGAAAAGGCATCGCCAGCGGCGCGTCCTCATGCCAGGGCAGCGGCAGATGGACAAAGACCAGAAAGGTCGCCGCCGACATGACCAGCCCGCCGAGGATGGCGGTCAGGCGCAGGGGCAGCGATGTCGCCGAAATGACGACAGGCACGGTCATCAGCAGCGAGAACGGGTTGGTGAGGCCACCGGTCATGTAGAGCAGGCCGGCAAGCTGCAGGCTGTCGAAGATGAGGATGCCGAAGGCGGCAAGCGGCGTGAGCCGGTGCGCCGCCGGAAAGCGGAAGGCGAGAAACAGGTTCATCCATGCCGAACAGGCGATCAGGGCAAAGCAGAGGCTGACCGGCAGCGGAAACTTCAGCCCATAGGCGACGACGAGCACCGTCAGGCTCTGACCGACAATGGCAAGCCAGCGCAACCGGATCAGCGTGTTGAGGCGCAGTCTCTGGCTCTGCTGGAAATCGGGCGAACGCAAAACGTTGATCATGGCCATGAATTACAGCCGCGAAGCGGCAAACGCTAGGTACCGCCCCAATCCGAGGAGTCGGAACGGGACTCTACTTCTTGTTTGAGCATGATCTTTTCCAAAAACCGGCTTCCACTTTTTGGGATCATGCTCTGGGTTTGGCGCGGGCGGTGGCGGTCGCGAGCAGCGGGTTTTCCGGCCAGACATGCTTGGGATAGCGGCCGCGCATGTCGGCGCGCACATCGGCCCAGGAGCCGCGCCAGAAGCCGGGCAGGTCGCGCGTCGTCTGGATTGGCCGGTGCGCCGGCGACAGGAGTTCGAGCGTCAGCGGCACGGCGCCATTGGCGATCGAAGGATGGCGGTCGAGGCCGAACAGCTCCTGCACGCGAATCGCCAGCACCGGCCATTCGCCGTCATAGCGGATCGGCACATGGCTGCCCGACGGAGCATCGAAATGGGTCGGCGCCAGCGTATCGATCCTGCGCTGCAGATCGTGTGGCACGAGGCTGGCCAGCCCGGCCGAGACAACGCCCGCATCGATGGCGGCAAACGACGCCGCGCCGGACAGGTAAGGCAGCAGCCAGTCGTCGAGGCACTCGATGAGGGCGTCATCCGCCATATCGGGCCAGGGCGCGCCAAGGCCGCGATGCAACCAGCCAAGCCGCTGGCGCAGCGTTTGCGCCTCCTTGCTCCAATTCAGCAGCGACAGCCCGTGCTGGCGCACCGCGTCGAGGACGGCGCGGTCGGCGTCAGCACCGATTGGCGGCGGCAGCATGCGCTCGGCAAGCGTGATGGCGCCAAGGCGCACGGTTTCGCGGACGCGCACGGCGCGCTTGTCGCGGTCGAAGCTCGTTTCACGGCGGACCTCGATCCTGTCCGCCAGCGCGGCGCGGACATCGTCCTCGCCGATCGCTGCCGCCGCCGTGATGCGCGCATTCTGTGCCTTGCCCTGCAGGTCGGCGACGACCAGA
>NZ_RZTE01000063.1:0-26283 GCF_003997415.1 Mesorhizobium sp. M7A.F.Ca.MR.245.00.0.0
TGTCACCCATGCTATCGGTCCATTCTGTTACCTATCTATCCGGTTCGGACACCGGGCATTTCTCCCCGTATAGTGACGGGGAGAAAGACGCTCTCAAGCCTTGCCGGGAACAGTCCTGATCACCGTGCCCCACGGATCTTCGTGGGTTGCTGGGCTCGTCACCTTGTCCGAACGCATCTCGACCCAGGCAAGGCCCGACCGACTCGAATCGCGGCGGCCGGCGCCTGAACTCTGCCAGGCGTTGGCGCCGATGTGGTGGTGATAGCCGCCGGACGACAGGAACACCGCCTGGCCGCCGTATTTGGCCATGGTGTCGAAGCCAAATTCCTGGTTCCACCAGGCTTCGGCGTCTTCCGGCCTGCCGACACGCAGGTGGACGTGGCCGACGATGCTGTTTTCCGGCGTACCCTGCCAGCCGGCATCACCCGCCGGCACTTCGGCAACGACGGACGGAATGTTCAGCCGTTCTGTCGCCATGGCAATCTTGTCGCCATTCCACTTCCAGTCCTGCGCACGGCGGTCGGCATAGATCTCAATGCCATTGCCTTCGGGATCGGTCAGGTACAGAGCTTCGCTGACCAGATGGTCGGAAGCGCCCTCGATCGCGATCTTGTTTGATATGGCGTGGTTGATCCAGCGGCCGAGGTCGGCGCGGCTGGGCAGCAGGAAGGCGGTGTGGAACAGCCCGGCGCTGCGCGGATCATCCGGCTTGGCTGAAGCGTCCTGCTCAAGCACCAACAAGGGACGGTTGGCGGCGCCCAGGGTGATCGCGCCATCGGCACGGCTCAACTCCTGCAGACCGACAATCTCGCGGTAATAGGCGGCAAGGCTTTCCGCGTCGCGCGCCTTCAGCCCGACGCGGGCAACGCTGACCGGGGTGGTGGCGGCAAAAGGCAACTTGCTCATCGAATGCTCCGTTCGACCGGCCTGCGATGAAGCTCCCAAGGCGAGAAGCCCCACTCCGCCGATCATTGTACGTCGTGTCAGTTCCAAAGTCAGGGTTCCCGCGCACGGCTGTTTCTTTTCCTGACCACAGATCGTCCATCGGCATCGTTCACACAAGACGCGAAGAAGCGAACATGGTGTTCACTATTGTGATCAAAAGCGGCGTTCCTGCTGGTTGCACGAAGCGATGCCGCTCGCTATCTCAGCGCCATGAAGGTCAAGGAAGCAGATATTCTCATCGTACCGGGCTACACCAATTCCGGCCCCGACCATTGGCAGAGCCGCTGGCAGTCGAAACTGTCGACGGCGCGCCGCGTCGAACAGGCCGAGTGGTCGAAGCCGGTTCGCGAGGACTGGACGGCGAGCGTCGCCAAGGCGGTCAACGAGGCCGAGCGGCCGGTCGTCCTGGTGGCGCACTCGCTCGGTGTCGCCGCTGCAGTGCAAGCCATTCCGCAGTTCCGCAAGCCGGTTGCCGGGGCCTTCTTCGTGGCACCTCCCGACGTCGCCAATCCCGAGATCAGGCCCAGGCACCTGATGACCTTCGGCCCCTATCCGCGTGAGCCGCTGCCCTTTCCCTCGATCGTGATCGCCAGCCGCAACGATCCGTTCTGCGCCTTCGATGTCGCGGAGGATATCGCCGGCGCCTGGGGTTCGCTGTTCATCGATGCCGGTGAGACCGGTCATCTCAACCCGGATTCAGGTTTTGGTCCTTGGCCCGAAGGTTCAATGACCTTCGCCAAATTCCTGACGGATCTGAAACCTTGAGCGTCTTCAGGACCCGATCGAATCGCGGACGCTCTTGATCAGCGTTTTTGCCCCAAGCCCGATCAGCGAATGCTCGGAGCCCATGGCCAGCAGGCGATAGCCCATCGACACGACCCGGCCGGCAATTGCCGGCTCGACAACGTAGATCGCCGCATGTTTGCCAGCCTTGCGGGTGCGCTCGGCCACCGATGCCACCGTCTCCATCATGCTTTCCAGCGTCGAATTGACGGTCGCACCATTGCTCCAGGCGATCGAGAGATCCGACGGGCCGAGGAAGATGCCGTCGATGCCGGGCGTGTCGAGGATGCCATCGAGCGCATCGAGGGCAGCACGCGTCTCGACCATGGCGAAGGCCATCGTGCGCTGGTTGGTGTCGCGCAGCCAGTCGGCCTGGTCGCCTTGGCCGTGGCGCGGAAAAGCGTAAGTCGGCCCCCAGGAGCGTTCGCCGAGCGGCGGGTATTTCATGGCGGCGGCGAACAGTTTTGCATCGGCAACCGAATTCACCATCGGCGCGATGACCGCCTCGGCGCCGAAATCGAGCGCGCGGCTTGCCATGTCGAAACGGCCAACGGGAATGCGCACCAGCGCCGGCTTGCCGGCAGCCAGCACCGGCACCAGGCCACGCAGCACGCTGTCTTCGTGATGGCCGCCATGCTGCATGTCGAGCGTGACGGCATCGAAACCCTGCTTGGCGACGATCTCGACGGTCAAGGCATCCGGCACGCCGGACCATGCGGTGAACAGCGTTTCGTCGGCCGCGAGGCGGGACTTCAGGGACATGGATACTTTCCTTGTTAACTCCGGCAGTTTCAGCCGGAAACCGCGACAAAGGCAAAGAAAAACCGCCCGGATAGGCCGGGCGGTCGATTGGTCCAGCGTATGGCCGGGATCAGCGCATGGCCCGGATCAGGTGTTCTTGATCTGCTCGATCGCCTGCGCCATCAGTTCGTCCATGGTGCGGCGGATCTGGTGGTCCGACTGCTCGACGCCGGCCGCGTCGAAATCCCCGCGGATTTTGCGGAACACGTCGTGGTCGCCGGCTTCCTCGATGTCGGAGATAACCACTTCCTTGGCGTAGGCGTCGGCATCAGCGCCGGACTTTCCGAGCTTTTCGGCGGCCCACAGGCCGAGCGCCTTGTTGCGGCGCGCCGAGGCCTTGAACCGAAGCTCCTCGTCGAATGCGAATTTACGCTCAAAGCCCTCTTCGCGGTCTTTCATGCTGCTCATGGCGTCCCTCCGGTCAAATTCGATTCGTTGGCGGTGAATATGTGCGTTGCCAAAGCACAAACCAAAAGGTCGCGGGCCGGTCAATACGCTTCATCGCATGCTGCGCTGCGGCATTTCAGTCCCGAAAGCGGTTGATTGGAAGGATTTGCCGATTGAGCAAACGATGTGATTGGGATAGACCCGGCATTGAACCCTACCGTAGCCGCACTATTTCAGGCAGACGGACAGGAAATGGTCTGATACCGCCCTGTCCGGAACCCCAGAGAAAAATCCAGATGAAAAATCGCCGCCGCATTTATGAAGGCAAGGCCAAGATACTCTATGAGGGACCCGAACCGGGCACGCTTATCCAGTTCTTCAAGGATGACGCCACCGCGTTCAACAAGAAGAAGCACGAGGTCATCGACGGCAAGGGTGTCCTCAACAACCGCATTTCCGAGTATATTTTCAACCATTTGAACCGCATGGGCATTCCGACCCATTTCATCCGCCGGCTGAACATGCGCGAGCAGCTGATCAAGGAAGTCGAGATTATTCCGCTCGAAGTGGTGGTGCGCAATGTCGCCGCCGGTTCGCTGTCCAAGCGGCTCGGCATCGAGGAAGGCACCGTTCTGCCGCGCTCGATCATCGAATTCTATTACAAGGCCGACGCGCTCGACGATCCGATGGTGTCGGAAGAGCACATCACCGCGTTCGGCTGGGCGAGCCCGCAGGAGATCGACGACGTCATGGCGCTGGCCATCCGCGTCAACGACTTCCTCTCCGGCTTGTTCATGGGCGTCGGCATCCAGCTCGTCGACTTCAAGATCGAATGCGGCCGGCTGTTCGAAGGCGACATGATGCGCATTGTCGTCGCCGACGAGATCTCGCCGGATTCCTGCCGCCTGTGGGACGTGGCGACGCAGGACAAGCTCGACAAGGACCGTTTCCGCCGCGACATGGGCGGCCTCGTCGAGGCTTACCAGGAAGTTGCCCGCCGCCTCGGCATCATGAACGAGAACGAACCGCCGCGCCCAACCGGCCCGGTGCTTGTCGCCTCGACCGACGGCCTCAAAGGCAAGCCGCACTGATCGCGGCTTGCCCCCCGATACTCAGAACAGGAGCATGTCCAGCGTGATCAAGGCCCGCATTACCGTCACCCTCAAGAACGGCGTGCTCGACCCGCAAGGCAAGGCGATCGAACACGCATTGTCGGGCCTTGGCTTCGGCGGTGTCGGCGCGGTGCGGCAGGGCAAGGTGTTCGACGTCGAGCTGGCGGAAAGCGACAAGGCCAAGGCCGAAGCGGACCTCAAGGCCATGTGCGACAAGCTGCTGGCGAACACGGTGATTGAGAATTATAGTGTGACGCTTACCTAAGGTTGTGCCGGAGGCACGTATGCCTGAAGTCACGAATGAACTGATGTACGAGCTTGTCAAGAAAATCCATTCACGAATGGATCGACTTGAGAGTGGCCTGGGCGAAGTCAAGCACGAGATTGTCGCGATCAGGTTGCAGGCGTTGAGCACGCAAACGGACGTCAACAATATCTACGCGATAACAGGCCGTATCGATCAACGTCTTGAACGGATTGAGCAGCGTCTCGACCTGCGCGAGCTCGCCGAAGCCCAGAGGCCTTAAGAACCAAAATGAAATCAGCCGTTGTCCTCCTGCCCGGCCTCAACCGCGACCGCGACATGATCGCGGCGCTGACCAAGATTTCGGGAACGCCGCCGGTCACCGTCTGGCAAACCGACACCGAAATCCCCGATGTCGACCTGATCGCCATTCCGGGCGGCTTTTCCTTCGGCGACTATCTGCGCTGCGGCGCGATCGCGGCGCGCATGCCGGTCATGCGGGCGGTGGCCGAAAAAGCGGCCGCCGGCGTTACGGTCATCGGCGTCTGCAACGGTTTCCAGATCCTGGTCGAGGCCGGCCTGTTGCCGGGCGCCTTGATGCGCAACACCTCGCTGAAATTCGTCTGCCGGCAGGTGAAGCTCGAAATCACCAATGCCAATACCATGTTCACCCGCCGCTATCAGCCGGGCCAGATCATCCGCTCGCCGGTCGCGCATCATGACGGCAATTATTTCGCCGACGCCGACACGCTTGCCCGCCTCGAAGGCGAAGGCCAGGTGGTGTTCCGCTATGCCGAGGGCACCAACCCCAACGGCTCGATCAACGACATTGCCGGCATCGTCAACAGCCAAGGCAATGTGCTCGGGCTGATGCCGCACCCGGAAAACCTGATCGAAGCAGCCCATGGCGGTACCGACGGCCGCGGACTGTTCGAGAGCGCCCTCGGCATCGCCGCCTGACGATATCGAAGCGAACAGCTTGAAAACAGCCGGACATTCCTGTCTCTTTGGAGCAAGTCTGGTTCATTGGGGAGAGAGACGGTCATGAAACTCTATTCGCGGCCGTTGTCGCCCTACTCGTCGATCGTGCGGGCACTGGCCTACGTCAAGGACGTACCGCTCAAGATCATCGCGCCGCCGCCCGGTTTTCCCATCCCGGAAGAGTTTCGCGCCATCTCGCCGATGAACCGGATTCCAGTGCTGATCACCGGCTCGGGCGAGACGATCGTCGAATCGGTGGTCATCGCCGAATATCTCGAGGAACGGTTTCCGGAGCCGGCGCTGCTGCCGCCCGATTCCAAGGACCGCGCGCTGGTGCGCATGTTCGCCCGCATCACCGATCTCGACGTGCTGACCCCAACGATGAAGCTTTTCGAGCTCCATTTCGTGCCGAAGCGCAACAATGTCGAGATCGACGCCCAGTTTGCCCGCCTGCATCACGGGCTGGCGGCAATCGAGGCGCGCATGGCGCAGGGCCCATTCGCGCTCGGCGACGACATCAGTTTCGCCGATGCCTGGCTGACGCCGACACGGTTCATCTTCAACAATTTCCGCGCCATGACGGGACGCCACGACCTGCTCGACGCCTATCCCAAATTCGACGCCTACCAGCAGATCGCCTCGCAACACCCGGCATTGTCGCGGGTGTGGGGCGAGATGACCGATGGTTTGAAGATTTTTCTGTCCGAGCTTGAGATGGGTGCCGCTTGATCAAGTCGAAGACGATCGCGCTGGTCGCCGCGGCGGGCTTTGTGCTGGCATCCTGCCAGTCGACGCCAAAGAGCACGCCTGTTCCCTCAGGCAAAAGTGCTGCGCTGCTGGCCATGGAACAAGTGGCGATCGCTGCCCACAAATGCTGGATCGCCAGCAAGGACCCAGCCTTCAAACCGTACCAGATGGCCAATGAGCTGAATTCGTTCAGCGGCACGCCGCGTTTCCTGCTGGTGCCGGCCAAGCACTATGGCGGCAAACCTTTGCTGGTCGTGCAAGCGCAAGGCAATTCTAGCCGCGTCGACGTCTTCGGACCGCTAATGAACGATCCGCTCGGCGCCCGCATCGGCTCGGACATCGCCCGTTGGCAGGCCGGCAATCCGGCCTGCGCCGCGACGGCCTAGCCCATGGGCCGGTTCCTGCAGATCGCGGGTCTGGTCATCGGTCTGGCCGGGCTCATCCTGCAGTTCTGCATCAGCATTCCGGCATCGATGGAAGCCGGCCGCAGCCTGCTTGGATCAATCATTTTCGTCTTCAGCTTCTTCACCATCCTGACAAACATCGGCGCGGTGCTGGTGTACACGTCGCTGCTGTCACCCACCTTCTATGCCTGGCTGCCGGCCTTTGCAGGCGCGCGGATGCGCACCGGCGTTGCGGTTTCGATCGCGCTGGTCTTCATCATCTACGCAACGGTCCTGGCACAACTCTGGCAGCCGCAGGGGCTGTTCCTGCTCTGCGACGTCCTGCTGCATTATGTGACGCCGGTGCTCTTCGTGCTGTGGTGGTTGATATCGGGCGCTGACGGCAGGACGCGCTGGAGCGACATTTCCTGGTGGGTGATCTATCCCATCGCTTATCTGGTCTATGCGCTGATGCGGGCGCCGTTTGCCGGCGAGGTGCCCTACCCTTTCCTGGACATCGCCAAGAACGGCGCGACCAGCGTCCTCATCTCGGCCGCAGCCATCACCGGACTTTTCCTCGTGCTGTGCGTGGTCGCCGTCCTTGCGGACCATGCCGTTGCACGCACCAGGGCATCGAGCGTCCGTTAGAATTGTGCGGACCTCCTGTCCGCATTTCCCAGGACCATTATCTCCCAAAACCCGGTTCCCGCTTTTGGGGTCACAGTCAGTCCCAGAACGGCCTGATGCCCTCGCGGTGGGCGTCGCAGCGCGTGACGCCGATATCCTTGAGCTGGTCGTCGGTCATCTCCAGCAGCGCCAACCGGCTGCGGCGGCGATCCAGCAGGTTGTCGATCCATCTTGCCAGCGACCTCAGCACGCGCACAAGGCGGCTGGCAAAACCGCGCTGAGCCGATGGACGTGTCGGTTGGCCTGATAATGCAGCGCTCGAGTGACGCATTGTCGCGATTGTATTCATTTTATTTCTGCCGAAGTCCTAAATTGTACCCTTTTTTGCACGCGACTGGTATGTATTGACTCATCTATCGGTGCAATATAGAAAATTGTCACCATGACAACTTGGCTTCCCGATCTCACCACCGGCTCCGGGCCGCTGTATCAGCGCCTGGCGGATTCCATCGAAACGGACATCGATCGGGGCGTGATCGATGCCGGCGCAAAGCTGCCGCCGCAGCGCGACCTCGCCTACGACATCGGCACCACCGTCGGCACGGTCGGCCGGGCCTATCAATTGCTGCGCGAGCGTGGGCTGGTGAGCGGCGAAGTCGGGCGTGGAACCTATGTGCTCGGCCAGCGCGCGAAGCCGGATTTTCCGGCTCCGGACGTCGGCGGCGAAGGCACGCGCTATATCGATGCGCCTAAGGGCAAGCTGCGTTTCGACAGCACCGCAGCACCTGATATCGGCCAAGGCGACATCGTCGCCGGTGTCCTGTCGCGCACGGCGCAGGACCATCCGCATGAGATTTCGAGCTACACGCGGGACTTCCCCGACCGATGGTACGAAGCCGGCGCCCGCTGGTTGGCGCGCAATTCGTTTCGTCCGAGTGCCGACACCATCGTTCCCACGCTCGGCACCCATGCGGCGGTGATGGCGGCGATCGCGGCGCTCACCATGCCTGGCGACTATGTTGCCTTCGAGCACCTCACCTACTCGCAGATTTCCCGCAGTGCCGGCCTGATCGGCAGGCGCACCGCGCTGGTGGCATCGGACGAGGAAGGCATCGATCCGCAGGATTTCGAGCGCGTCTGCGCGCAAAAGCATCCCAAGATGATCTTCCTGATGCCGACGGCGCAGAATCCGACGCTGGCCACCTTGTCGGCGGCGCGCCGCGAGGCGATCGCCCATGTCGCACGCGAATACAACGTCGTCCTCATCGAGGACGATCTCTATGGCAATCTGACCGATGATCCGACACCATTGCTGGCCGAGTATGCGCCTGAACGCACCATCGTCGCGGGCGGCCTGTCGAAGTCGGTCGCAGCCGGTGTGCGCGGCGGCTGGCTTTCCTGCCCGCCCGCCTACCGCCACCGCATCCGTGTCGCCCACAAGATGATGACCGGCGGCATGCCCT
Source organism: Mesorhizobium sp. M7A.F.Ca.MR.245.00.0.0 (assembly GCF_003997415.1). Taxonomy (NCBI): domain Bacteria; kingdom Pseudomonadati; phylum Pseudomonadota; class Alphaproteobacteria; order Hyphomicrobiales; family Phyllobacteriaceae; genus Mesorhizobium; species Mesorhizobium sp. M7A.F.Ca.MR.245.00.0.0. The sequence goes on from NZ_RZTE01000063.1 coordinate 8,474, forward strand.
TCCTGCTGGCGGAGGTGAATACAAGGCTGGTGCTGTCAGGTCAGGCGGATGAGATACGCAAGCGCAGCATCGCCGAAATCGGCGCCCGCATCGCCATCGTGCGCGAGACTTTGGCCGGCTTCGCGGTCAAGTCGCATGACAGGGTGCCCTTTGTCTGGCTGACCCTGCCCGACCCCTGGCTTTCCGGCACCTTCAAGAACGCCTGCCTGGAGCACGGCGTGCTGATCGACGACGAGGACGAATTCAAGGCCGGCCGTTCCGAGCAGGTTTTCCATGGCGTCCGCTTTGGCGTTTCGCAGCCGAGACAGCGCGGGGATATCGCTGAAGGCGTCGCGGCGATCCGGCGACTTCTCGATGAAGGCCGCGCCGGCTACGACAGCTTCTCCTGACACTGCGTGGCTTTGTCCGGTTTTCCGTCGTTTTTCGTCAATCCATGGGTGTATCGGCCGCAAGGCTTGCGATAAGACGGGACTCAAAATCCCAACGTCCCGGATATAAATCGCCGCCCATGACCATTTCCAATTCCGTGCCGATCACCCCCGAGCTCATTGCCTCACACGGGCTCAAGCCCGACGAGTATCAGCGCATCCTCGATCTTGTCGGGCGCGAGCCGAGCTTCACCGAACTCGGCATCTTCTCGGCGATGTGGAATGAGCACTGCTCCTACAAATCCTCGAAGAAATGGTTGCGCACGCTGCCGACCACCGGACCTCAGGTCATCCAGGGGCCGGGCGAGAATGCCGGCGTGGTCGACATCGGCGATGGCGACTGCGTCGTCTTCAAGATGGAGAGCCACAACCACCCGTCCTATATCGAGCCCTACCAGGGCGCGGCGACCGGCGTCGGCGGCATATTGCGCGACGTCTTCACCATGGGCGCGCGGCCGATCGCGGCGATGAATGCGCTGCGCTTCGGCTCGCCTGACCATCCCAAGACCCGGCACCTCGTTTCAGGCGTGGTTTCCGGCGTCGGCGGCTATGGCAACGCCTTCGGCGTGCCGACGGTCGGCGGCGAGGTCAATTTCGACGCCCGCTACAATGGCAACATCCTGGTCAACGCCTTTGCGGCGGGCCTTGCCAAGACCGATGCGATCTTCCTGTCGGAAGCCAAGGGTGTCGGCCTGCCGGTCGTCTATCTCGGCGCCAAGACTGGCCGCGACGGTGTCGGCGGCGCCACCATGGCCTCGGCCGAATTCGACGACAAGATCGATGAGAAGCGCCCGACAGTGCAGGTCGGCGATCCCTTCACCGAAAAGTGCCTGCTGGAAGCCAGCCTCGAACTGATGGCCTCGGGCGCAGTCATCGCCATCCAGGACATGGGTGCCGCCGGCCTCACCTGCTCGGCGGTCGAAATGGGCGCCAAGGGTGACCTCGGCATCGAGCTCGATCTCGACAAGGTGCCGGTGCGCGAAGAGCGCATGAGCGCCTACGAGATGATGCTGTCGGAAAGCCAGGAGCGCATGCTGATGGTTCTGCGCCCGGAAAAGGAAAAGGAAGCCGAGGCGATCTTCCACAAATGGGGGCTCGACTTCGCCATCGTCGGCAAGACCACCGACGATCTGCGCTTCCGCGTGCTGCACCAGGGGGATCAGGTCGCCGATCTGCCGATCAAGGATCTCGGCGACAAGGCTCCGGAATATGACCGGCCGTGGGTCGAGCCGAAAAAGCCGGCGCCGCTGGCCGCCCTTGACATTCCGCAAGCCGACGTTGCCGACGCGCTGCTGAAGCTGCTCGGCGGGCCCGACCTGTCTTCGCGCCGCTGGGTCTGGGAGCAGTATGACACGTTGATCCAGGGCAATTCGCTGCAGCTTCCAGGCGGCGATGCCGGCGTGGTGCGGGTCGAAGGCCATGCCACCAAGGCGCTCGCCTTCTCCTCCGACGTGACGCCGCGCTATTGCGAGGCCGACCCTTATGAGGGCGGCAAGCAGGCGGTGGCCGAATGCTGGCGCAACTTGACCGCCACCGGCGCTCTGCCGCTGGCCGCCACCGACAACCTCAATTTCGGCAACCCGGAACGGCCCGAGATCATGGGCCAGCTGGTCGGCGCGGTGAAGGGCATCGGCGACGCCTGCCGCGCGCTTGGCTTCCCGATCGTCTCCGGCAATGTCTCGCTCTACAACGAGACCAACGGCCAGGGCATCCTGCCAACCCCGACCATCGGCGGCGTCGGGCTGATCGCCGACTGGTCGAAGATGGTGCGGACCGGCTTTGCGGCCGAGGGCCAGATGATCCTGCTGGTCGGCGCACCGGCGTCCTGGGGAACGCATCTCGGGCAATCGGTCTATATGCGTGACGTACACGGCCGCACGGATGGCCCGCCGCCGCCGGTCGACCTCGATCACGAAAAACGCGTCGGCGACCATGTGCGCGCGCTCATCGCATCCGGCATCGTCACAGCGGCGCACGACGTTTCCGATGGCGGTGTCGCCGTTGCACTTGCCGAGATGGCGATGGCGTCCGGAATCGGCGCCGCCGTTCCCGGGCTTGTCGGCACCGACCCGATCCCGGTCTGGTTCGGCGAGGACCAGGGCCGTTATCTCCTGACACTGTCGATCGATCCGCATGGTGACGAATGGGACGCCATTCGCAAGCAGCAGGGCGAACTCGGCATCTTCGCGCCGTGGATCGGCTCGACCGGGGGCAGCGCGCTGAAGCTTGGCGACGCCAGGGCAATCCCGGTCAGCGAACTCTCCGCGGCGCACGAAGGCTGGTTCCCCCGCTTCATGGACCAGGCCAGTTGACGAGAGCATGATCCCGACAAGTGGGAACGGTTTTTCGGGAAACTCATGATCAATCACAGGAAACTGGCTGCCCGGGCGCTGCTTGCAGTCGTTTTCTGGCCGTCGCTGTTCTTCTTCTGGTTCCTGGGACCGTTCGTCTTTTTCCTGCTGTCGACAACCTCGAGCGAGGTGTGCATGCGGCTGGAAACGCGCGCGGAGTTCCTTGCCGCGGCCAATGGCGCCATCCCCATGCTCATCGCGCAGAATCTCATCTACGCGGTCCCGATCATCTGCCTGGTTCTGTGGGACCGCCTGGCGCCGGATCCGGCACGGGCAAGGCATATCGTCACCTGCATCAAGCTTTTTGCCAGCGCGGTGGTCGTAGGCGCGTTGTGGGAGTACGGCTCGTCGCTCATCTGCGACGGTTATGGCCAGGGGTTCTTCTCACCGGCTTGGCAAATGACGAGCTATCTCCCCATTGTCGGCCTCGTGCTCAACGCGCCGCTCTATGTGCTGGCCTTTAGCCTTGGCCGTGCTTTCTCGACACGCGACGACGTTGCCGAGGATGAAGCAAGCCCACCGGCCTAGTCTTTCTCTGAAGCCGTCGGGCCGTCTTGCCGTTGGTGGGACAGAACGGCTTCAATCCGGACCGGAAAGGCTTTAGGCTCGCCCGACTCTCATCTTATGGCCTGACACCGGCCGCTCGAAACAGGATTTTGCCATGGCAATGGATGCCCACGACATCGAAAAACTGATCAAGGACGGTATTCCGGACGCCAAGGTGACGATCCGCGATCTCGCCGGCGACGGCGACCATTATGCGGCCGAGGTGGTGGCCGAGAGCTTTCGGGGGAAAAGCCGCGTGCAGCAGCACCAGATGGTCTATGACGCGCTGAAAGGGAATATGGGCGGCGTGCTGCACGCACTCGCCTTGCAGACCAGCGTTCCCGACTGACCCTTAGCGCTTGGCCCAACACGGCCCATCCTTTGCGCCATTTCAGCCGCGGCGCGGCTAACGTCTTGTTTCGAGCAATCGTTGGGTTTATTTGAAGGGTATGTTTCGAGCCTGACTCCCACAGGCGGGAAAGGATATTCCATGAGCGGCATCAACGACTACATCGACAATGAAGTGAAGGGCAACGACGTCGTCCTTTTCATGAAGGGCACGCCCGGTTTCCCGCAATGCGGATTTTCCGGCCAGGTCGTCCAGATCCTCGACTATATCGGCGCCGACTACAAAGGCGTGAACGTCCTGGACTCGGCCGAACTGCGCCAGGGCATCAAGGAATACTCCAACTGGCCGACGATCCCTCAGCTCTACGTCAAGGGCGAATTCGTCGGCGGCTGCGATATCATCCGCGAGATGTTCCAGGCCGGTGAGCTGCAGACATTCCTCGTCGAGAAGGGCGTCAGCGTCAAAGGCGCCGCCTGATTTCTGTTTTGTGCATGCCCGAAAATCTACGTTGATTTTCGGGCATCGAGCACCAGGCACCCGGGGCAGCCCCACCTCGGCAATTTTCATGTCCTGAACCCAGGACCAGGACGAGCCAATGCGCCGGCCCGCCGGCGCATTTTCGTTTGAAAGATCGGACTTGCCGTGGACCAGCCAAAACCAGCGCCGCAATCGGCAAGCAAACTGCCCATTCCGCGCTGGGAGTTCATCGCCCTGTGCGCGGCGCTGATGGCGCTGAACTCGCTGGCCATCGACATCATGCTGCCGGCGCTGCAGCAGATCGGCGCCACGCTCGGCGTCGAAAATGAAAACCACCGGCAGTACGTCATAACGGCCTACATTCTGGGCTTCGGCGGCGGACAGTTGTTCTTCGGGCCGATCTCGGATCGCTTCGGGCGTCGCGCACCACTGGTCGCCGGGCTGGTGATCTATGTCGCCGCGGCCGCGGCTGCCGCCATTGCGCCAAGCTTTGAGACACTTCTGCTGTGCCGGGCCGTGCAAGGCATTGGTGCGGCCGCCACCCGCGTCATCGCCGTATCGATCGTGCGCGATACGTTCGACGGCCGGCGCATGGCCGAGGTGATGTCGCTGATCTTCATGGTGTTCATGGCGATACCGGTCATTGCTCCCGGCATCGGCCAGTTCATTATGCTGTTTGCGACCTGGCATTGGATCTTCGTCACCATGGCCGTCGGTGCGCTCCTCGTCTCGGCCTGGTCGCTGCTGCGCCTTCCTGAAACGCTGCATCCCGAACATCGCCGGCCGTTGACACTCAACTCCATTGTCGGCGGGTTTCGCATCGTGCTCACCAACCGTATTGCGATCTGCTATGCCTTCGCCAGCACCTTCATCTTCGGCGCCATGTTCGGCTTCATCGCTTCGGCGCAGCAGATCTATGTCGACATCTTCCATGTCGGCGAGATGTTCCCGGTCATCTTCGCAGGCGTCGCGGGCGTGCTCGCCTTCTCCAACTTTCTGAATTCGCGCCTTGTCGGCCGCATCGGCATGCGCCGCCTGTCGCAGAGCGCGCTGCTGCTGTTCCTGGTCATCAGCCTTGCCTGGCTGATCGTTTCGCTGGAAATGAAGATGCCGCTCTGGCTGTTCATCACCTTCTTTGCCTGCGCCATGCTTCCGTTCGGTGCGCTGGGCGCGAACTTCAACGCGCTGGCCATGGAGCCGCTCGGGCAACTGGCCGGCACGGCGTCGTCGATCCTCGGTTTCATGCAGACGTTTCTCGGCGGCATTCTCGGCACGCTGATCGGCCAGGCCTTCAATGGCACGGTGACGCCGCTGGCCGCCGGCTTCTGCAGCGTCTCGGTCGCGGCGCTGCTGATGATCTTCATCGCCGAGCGCGGCAAGATGTTCCAGCCACAGAACGCGCCCGTTTCAGGGCACATCACCGACTTGCACTAGGATGCACCCTCAAGGGCCGCCGTGAATCGAGGGGCGAGCATACGCCCCGCGATTGCTTCACCCATGCGGTCCGAAAAGGGCAATGGCAGAGCATCATCGAGTGCCCTGAGAATGGATGCCACGAAGGCCCGGCTGCGCTGGGCATCGGTTCCCAGATCGGCATATGTGGCGCGAGGCTTGCCGATCAGTGTGCCGTTGCGGCGAAGCGAGAACCGCAGGGTCAGGGACATGCCCGCGGTTCCGGGTGGCGGTTTCCAGCAGGCATAGATAGCGTCCGACATCTCCTTTATCGTATCGACGGGATCGGGACTGCGACAGCTGCGCTCCTGCGACCTTGCTTCCAGGGAACTGGCGAACAGAGCGACGGCAAGAGCCGTCGCGACAAATGCGAACCGAGGTTTCATTCGAGAGCCTCCGGATTTGCGTGAAACTGCACCGCTCCTTCGGCTAACACAGGAATCGTTCCTATTGCGCCCAGAGTTCGCGGCGCAATTCGTGCCAGCTTTCGCGATCGGGCGCGACAAGCAGGCCGCCGCCGAGATGCGACGGCAGATAGGTGCTGCCGTCGAAGCGCGCCGCGTGGCCGCCGGCCTCGGCATGGATCAGCACGCCGGCCAGATGGTCCCACGGCATCAGCTTGTTGTAGACGACGAAATGGGCATGGCCGCTCGCCAGCAGGCGGTATTCGTGCGCGGCGCAGCGATAGGCGAATTGCGACAGGATCTTCGTCTGGTTGCGCGCCAGCCGCGACCGCTCCGGCTCGGGCATATATTGCCAGGAGACCGAGCCGGTCATCTCCGAGATCGGCGCGGGTGCCGCTACATGCACCTTCTCCAGACTGCCATGCGCATGCCGGATATGGCTGCCGGCGCCCCTGGCGCCAATCAGCCAGTCCTTGCCGACGGGATCGTGGATGATGCCGGCAACCGTCTCGCCCTGGACCACGACCGCCAGCATGACGCCGAACAAAGGCACGCCGGAGGCGAAGTTGAAAGTGCCGTCGACCGGATCGATGACGAAGGCCAGATCGGCATCGCCCAGACCATCGAGCAGTGCCGGATTGTCGGAACAGGCCTCCTCGCCGACGATCATCGCCTGGGGATAGCGCTCGCGCAGCCGCGCGGTGATCAGCCGCTCGGCATTGACGTCGGCTTCGGTCACAAGGTCGGCGGCCGAGGTCTTCTGCCTGACATCGCCATCGCCCAGCCGGCGAAAGCGCGGCATGATCTCGGTCAGCGCCGCCTCGGCCAGAATGCCGGCCAGCCAATCGATCGCGGTGTCGTCAAATGTCATCGGAAATGTCTTGCCTTGTGGTGAGGGTGTCGTTGAGGGCAGCGAAGTCGAACAGCTTCCTGTCGAGCAGGTGCGATGGCCTGCTGTTCGACAGCGCGCGCAGCATCGTATCCTTGCGGCCGGGCATACGCTTTTCCAGGTCCTCGAGCATCGCCTTCATGGCGTTGCGCTGAAGGCCTTCCTGGCTGCCGCAGAGATCGCAGGGAATGATCGGGAATTGCATCGCGGCAGCGAATTTTTCCAGATCGACCTCGGCGCAGTAGCTCAGCGGCCGCAGCACCATGACGTCGCCCTCGTCGTTGAGCAGTTTAGGCGGCATGGCGGCGAGACGGCCGCCATGGAAGAGGTTCATGAAGAAGGTTTCGAGAATGTCCTCGCGATGGTGGCCGAGCACCAGTGCCGAGCAACCCTCCTCGCGCGCAATACGGTAGAGATGGCCGCGCCTGAGGCGCGAGCAGAGCGAGCAATAGGTGCTGCCCGCCGGCAGCTTGTCGGTGACGACGGAATAGGTGTCCTGATACTCGATCCGGTGCGCAATGCCGTGGCTGTTGAGATAGTCCGGGAGGATATGTTTGGGGAAATTCGGCTGGCCCTGGTCGAGATTGCAGGCCAGAAGATCGACCGGCAAGAGCCCGCGCCATTTGAGGTCGAGCAGCACCGCGAGCAGGCCGTAAGAATCCTTGCCGCCCGAGAGCGCGACGAGCCAGCGCTGGCCGGGCTTGACCATCGAGAAATCCTCGATCGCCTGCCGGGTCAGCCGCAGCAGCCGCTTGCGCAATTTGTTGAATTCGACCGAGGACGGCACGTCGGCGAACAGCGGATGGAAGCCGCCTTCGCTGTCGGCGATCGGTTCGATGTCTGGAAGCATGTTCATGGCATGTCGCCTTCAGTGGCCAGAGCGCCGGATTAGCGGACATGACCGACAAAGAAAAGGCCGCCTCGACGGGCGGCCTTTGCTTGGTGTCGCAGAACGCGCTCGTTTTAGCGCGAGTAGAATTCGACGACCAGGTTCGGTTCCATCTGCACGGCGAACGGAACGTCCGCCAGGCCAGGGATGCGCGAGAAGGTCGCGACCATCTTGTTGTGATCGGCTTCGATGTAGTCCGGCACGTCGCGCTCGGCGAGACCGACCGCTTCCAGAACGATGACCAGCTGCTTCGACTTTTCGCGCACTTCGACGACATCGCCCGGCTTGCAGCGATACGAGCCGATGTTGACGCGCTTGCCGTTGACGTTGACGTGGCCGTGGTTGACGAACTGACGGGCGGCGAAAATGGTCGGCACGAACTTGGCGCGGTAGACGACCGCGTCGAGACGCGATTCGAGCAGGCCGATCAGGTTCTCCGAGGTGTCGCCCTTGCGGCGGTCAGCCTCTTCATAAACCTTGCGGAACTGCTTTTCCGAAACGTCGCCATAGTGACCCTTCAGCTTCTGCTTGGCGCGCAGCTGCAGGCCGAAATCGGAAAGCTTGCCCTTGCGGCGCTGGCCATGCTGGCCGGGACCGTATTCACGCTTGTTGACCGGGGACTTCGGGCGGCCCCAGATATTTTCGCCGAGACGGCGGTCGATCTTGTACTTCGCGGATTCGCGCTTGCTCATCGCATTCCCTTTTCAAAACAATACACCCGGAACCTCATGGTCCGGGTGAAGGAAACGCGCCCTCCTCTGGCCTCCGTTTTCGAGACCTGACAGGGTTTTCCCACGCAACGCGGCGGAAAACCCACGGGACACGTCAGTTCAAACAAGATAGTAGAATTGGATTTCCACGCATCTTGCGCACATAAAGAAAACCACCGGGCATTGCGGCCCGGTGTTGGCGCGCTGATTAAACGGAGATTTAACCGGTGTCAAGCTTGTGGCTGGCGTAGGCCGTGGCGACGATATAGCGTCTCTGGGTTGAGTACAGTGCCGGATGTGGCGGGAGGTTGCGCCAGCGGCATCAGGAAGGGACCGGAGCAGAGGAGCTACATTCGCATGAAGAAATTCTTCCTTACCCTGACAGGAGCCGCTGTGTTGGCGGGATCCATGGCGGTCCTGACACCGGAGCCGGCGGAAGCCAGGCATTGGCATGGACACCGACATCACCAGGCTTGCCGCATCGTGATCAAGAAGAAGGTTATCTGGCGGCACGGCCACAAGAAGGTCGTACGCTACAAGATCAAGCGCTGCAGCGGGCGCTGGTAGGCTCCTATCCGGTCTCAGGCGGCCGACATCGATTCAAAGCCCGCGGTTTTGGCCGCGGGCTCTTTGATTCCGGATGCTTAATCCTTAGTCTTTCGACTTCTTCTCCGGCAGGCCCTTGCGCTTCGTCTCGGCGAATTCCTCGAGCTGCTTTTCGCTCATCGATTCGTACATTCCCTTGGAAGCGCCCTGCAGTTCGCTCTTCTTGGTCTCGCCGCGCTTGGCCGACAGAGCCGCGCCGGCGGCTTTCTGCTGGGCTTTCGAGGTGGCTGGCATGGTTCTTTCTCCCGTTGGAATCTGGAGAAAAACGCAACGACTGCCGTGATGTTCCGCTTCGCAATCACGACATAGCCAGCCCGAAGCCCTGTATCAGGCGACGGGTCGGGAAATCGGCTCTTTTCGATGTGAAGACGGCAAGGTCGGGTCCTTCAGGCAGCATCTCGCCACGACCGCACGGATCGATGTCGGCGAGAAGCGACAGCGCCCGGCGCGCAATCGCTTCAGCGGGGTCGAGCCAATCGACCGGCCAGGGCGCCGTCTTGCGCATGCGATTGGCCAGAAAGGGGTAGTGTGTGCAGGCGAGCACGACGATATCCGTACGCAGCGCATCATGTTCGACGAAGCACGGCGTGATCTCGGTGCGTACGGCCTCCTCATCGACGAAGCCCTCACGCATGTAGATCTCAGCCAGTCCCGCCAGCCTGTCGCTGCCGACCAGGCGGACATGGCATTTCTGCGCCCATTTGCTGATCAGGTCGCGCGTGTATTGGCGCTTGACGGTGCCAGGCGTCGCCAGCACCGAAACCAGCCCTGAGCGCGTGCGTTCCGCCGCCGGCTTGATCGCAGGCACCATGCCGACGAAAGGATGCTCGGGAAATCTATCGCGCAGCGCATCGATCACCAACGTCGAGGCGGTGTTGCAGGCGATGACGGAAATGGCCGGCGCAAAGCGCTCAAGCAATTTGCCGAACAATTCGAGTATATGCGCCCTCAGCGCCGGCTCTTCCCAAGCGCCGTAGGGAAACGCAGCGTCGTCGGCGACATAGATGAAGCGGCGATCGGGCATCAGCACGCGCGCCTCGCGCAGCACGGTAAGCCCGCCGATGCCCGAATCGAACATCAGGATCGGCCGCTCAGTCATTGTCGGTTCCTTTTCCGCCAAGCGGCGGTATGTCATCGTCCTTGCCGGTGTCGGCAAGGCGCGCCGCTTCCGCCTTGCGGGCCCGCGCGGCGGCCGCGGGCAAGCGCCGCGGGTCGTCGCCAGGGGACCCGTCGCCGCGCGGCATCGCCGGAGAAAACCTGTCGAGCGACGAAATGATGCCGCGCAGCACCTTGAGCTCCGGTTCGGCAAAGCCAGGGCGTGTCAGCACCGCGCGCAGATTGTCGATCATTTTCGGCTTCTTCGGCGCCGGCCGGAAATAGCCGCGCGCTTCCAGCGCGCCTTCGAGATAGGCGAACAGGCCGTGCAATTCTTCCTTGCTTGCCGGTTTCATGTCCGGGCCGGAAAAATTGGTCCTGGTCTCGTCCTCCAGGCCGGACTTCATCCATTCGTAGGACATCAGAAGTGCTGCCTGGGCGATGTTGAGCGAGGAGAAATCGGGATCGACCGGGAAAGTGACGATCTCGTCGGCAAGGCCGACCTCGTCATTGTAGAGGCCGAAGCGTTCGCGTCCGAACAGGATGCCGGTGCGCTGGCCCATCACGTGGCGCGCCCGCAGCAGCCTGCCCGCCTCCACCGGCCCGCGCACGGATTTGAAGCCGTCGCGCTGCCTGGCCGTGGTGGCGAAGACAAAGTTCAGGTCGGCGAGCGCCGAGGCCAGATCGTCGAAGACGGTGACAGCGTCGATGACATGATCGGCGCGGCTGGCCGCCGCGCGCGCCTTCTCGCTCGGCCAACCATCACGCGGGTTGACCAGGCGCAGCTCCGACAGACCGAAATTGGCCATGGCGCGCGCGACCATGCCAATGTTCTCGCCAAGCTGAGGCTCGACGAGGATGATCGCCGGGCCGGCGACTGCAATGCTATCGGGATCTTTGATGACGGGCATGATTGTCAATGAACTGCTGTTTGCGGCATTTCAGCGTCCCTGCCACATTCGGCCGGGAAAATGAAGCATTCGCAAATGACGACGGCTCTGGCCTCCAATTCGTGACCGATCGCCGTTTGCGTGGCCAAAAGCGCTTTGATATACGGGCGACATCTCCCGGCCCAACGCCGCGCGGGCAAGGCCGTCCCATATCCAGCAACGAGGCATTCTTTCCATGGCGAAGATCAAGGTGGCGAACCCGGTCGTCGAACTCGACGGCGACGAGATGACCCGCATCATCTGGCAGTTCATCAAGGACAAGCTGATCCACCCTTATCTCGACCTTAAGCTTGAATATTACGACCTCGGCATCGAGCACCGCGACGCCACCAACGACCAGGTGACCATCGATTCGGCCAACGCCATCAAGAAACACGGCGTCGGCGTGAAATGCGCGACGATCACCCCCGACGAACAGCGCGTCGAGGAGTTCAAGCTGAAGAAGATGTGGAAGTCGCCGAACGGCACCATCCGCAACATCCTCGGCGGCACCATCTTCCGCGAGCCGATCATCATGAAGAACGTGCCGCGCCTGGTGCCCGGCTGGACCAAGCCGATCATCGTCGGCCGCCATGCCTTCGGCGACCAGTACCGCGCCACCGATTTCCGCTTCCCCGGCAAGGGCAAGCTGACCATCAAATTCGTCGGCGAGGACGGTCAGGTGATAGAGCACGATGTGTACGACGCGCCCGGCGCCGGTGTCGCCATGGCCATGTACAATCTCGACGACTCCATCCGCGAGTTCGCCCGGGCGTCGCTGAACTACGGCTTGCTGCGCAACTATCCGGTCTATCTGTCGACCAAGAACACCATCCTCAAGGCCTATGACGGTCGCTTCAAGGACATCTTCCAGGAGGTCTACGAGGCCGAGTTCGAGGCCGAGTTCAAGTCGAAGAAGCTGTGGTACGAGCACCGCCTGATCGACGACATGGTGGCCTCCGCCCTGAAATGGTCGGGCGGCTATGTCTGGGCCTGCAAGAACTATGACGGTGACGTGCAGTCCGACACGGTTGCGCAGGGTTTTGGGTCGCTCGGCCTGATGACCTCGGTGCTGATGACACCGGACGGCAAGACGGTGGAAGCCGAAGCCGCGCACGGCACCGTCACCCGCCACTACCGCCAGCACCAGAAGGGCGAGGAAACCTCGACCAACTCGATCGCCTCGATCTTCGCCTGGACGCGTGGCCTCGCGCACCGCGCCAAGCTCGACGACAATGCCGACCTGAAGCGTTTTTCCGAAACGCTGGAAAAGGTCTGCATCCAGACGGTCGAGTCAGGCTTCATGACCAAGGACCTGTCGCTCTTGATCGGCCCCGACCAGCCATGGCTTTCGACCACCGGTTTCCTCGACAAGATCGACGAGAACCTGCAGAAGGCGATGGCCTGACAAGTAAGCAAGATGGGCAAGCCCATCGTCTACGGGGCGGAGTACAGCGTCTATGTACGCATCGTCCGCCTCGTACTCGCGGAAAAAGGCATCGACTACGAGCTTGTGCCGGTCGATGTCTTTGCCGCCGAGGGCGTTCCCGCCTGGTATTTCGAGCATCATCCGTTCGGCCGCATCCCGGCCTTCTGTTATGACGGGTTTCGCCTCTTCGAGACCAATGCGATTGCCCGCTATATCGACGAGGCCTTCGAAGGACCGGCGCTGCAGCCTGCCGACGCGCGCGGCCGCGCCAGGATGGGCCAGATCATCGGCATGCTCGACGCCTATGGCTATCGCGCCATGGTCTGGGATGTTGCCGTCGAGCGGCTGGAGAAGGCTGAGCCGGATTCGGCGTTGATCGCCGGCGGCCTTGCTCAGGCCGAGACGGTGCTGAAGGTGCTGAGATCGCTGAAGCCACAAGGTCCGTGGCTGCTTGGCGACCAACTGACGCTGGCGGACCTGCACGCCGCGCCGATCATCGCCTATTTCGTCAAGGTCACGCAAGGGCGCGATCTGTTGGCGCGGTTCGCGGATATCCGGGACTGGTATACACGCGTCGCCGATCGTGCGAGCTTTACGCGGACTGAAAAGGTCGCTTAGGCCGAGTGAACTTCCTCAACGCCGGCGCCGCCCCTCATTGCCCTGCCGGGCATTTCTCCCCGTAAAACGGGGAGAAAGAGGCTGGCCGCAACGCCGGCGCCTCTTTTTTTGCAAGGCTGGCGATTGGCGAAAGCCGCGACGAAAGCGCCCTTCTCCCCGTTTACGGGGAGAAGGTGGCGGCAGCCAGATGAGGGGCAGCGCTACTTGGGAAGGTAGGGCTCCCCTTGAACTGCCCACTGGCTCACGCCGCTTCGAGTGCCGCCCTCACCGCTGCAATCGCATCATCGGCCTTGGAAGCGTCAGGGCCACCGGCCTGGGCCATGTCGGGCCGCCCGCCGCCGCCCTGCCCGCCCAATGCGGCGGAGGCCACGCGGACAAGGTCGACGGCGCTGAAGCGGCCGACGAGGTCGTCGGTGACGGCCACCACGACGCTTGCCTTGTTGTCTTCGCCAGCGCCGACGAAGACGACGACGCCGGAGCCGAGCGAGCTCTTGCCGGCATCGGCCAGCGGCTTCAAATCCTTCGGCGAGACACCGGAGATCGTCTTGCCGAGGAAGCCGATACCGGCGACCGTCTCATTGGCGGCTGGAGCATCGGCTGACGATCCCCCGCCCAGCGCCAGCTTCTTGCGCGCCTCGGTCAGTTCCTTCTCAAGCTTCTTGCGCTCTTCGAGCAGCGTCTCGACGCGCGCCGGCACATCGGCCGGCGAAATCTTGAGCACGGCCGCCGTCGCCTTCAAACGCCGGTCCTGCTCGTCGAGATGTTTGCGCGCGGCTTCGCCGGTCAGCGCCTCGATGCGGCGCACGCCGGCCGCGACCGCGCTGTCCGACACGACACGCACCAGGCCGATATCGCCGGTCGCCCGGACATGCGTTCCGCCGCAGAGCTCGACCGAATAGGGCCGGTTGGCCTTGGCGCCGTGAACGCCGGTGCCCATCGACACGACGCGCACTTCGTCGCCGTATTTCTCGCCGAACAGCGCCATGGCGCCTTCGGCAATGGCATCGTCGACCGACATCAGGCGCGTGGACACCGGGCCGTTCTGGACGACGATCTCGTTGGCCATGCGCTCGACCTCTTCGAGATCCTCCGGTGAAATGGGCTTGTTGTGCGAGATGTCGAAGCGCAGGCGCTCGGGCGCGACCAGCGAGCCCTTCTGCGCGACATGGCTGCCCAGCACCTCGCGCAGCGCCTCATGGATCAGATGCGTCGCGGAATGGTTGGCGCGCAACCTGGAGCGGCGCGCATGGTCGACTTTGAGCTCGACGGCAACACCGGTCTTGACCGTGCCGCTGGCCACCTCGCCGATGTGGACGAATAGCCCATCGGCCTTCTTCTGCGTGTCGGAAACCTCGATCGAGAAGCCCTCGCCTGAAATAACGCCGGTGTCGCCCATCTGGCCGCCGGACTCGGCATAGAACGGGGTCTGGTTGACGACGATCGCCACCGCGTCACCCTTGCCGGCGCTGTCGACAGCCTTGCCGTCCCGGACAAGCGCCTGGATGATGCCTTCGGCAGCTTCAGTCTCATAGCCGAGGAACTCGGTGGCGCCCGCCTTCTCGCGCACGGAGAACCAGATGGTCTCGGTCGCCGCGTCGCCGGAGCCTGCCCAATGCTTTCGCGCCTCGGCCTTCTGCTGCTCCATCGCATTGGTGAAGCCGGCAAGATCGACCGAGATACTGCGCTGGCGCAGCGCGTCCTGCGTCAGATCAAGTGGGAAGCCGTAAGTGTCGTAGAGCTTGAAGGCCGTTTCGCCGTCCAGCATGTCGCCGGCGTGCAGTGTTTCGGTCGCCTCGGAAAGCAGGCCGAGGCCGCGCACCAGCGTCTTGCGAAACCTGGTCTCCTCGAGCTTCAGCGTCTCGGTGATCAACTGTTCGCCACGCAGCAGTTCCGGATAGGCCTGACCCATCTCGCGCACCAGCGCCGGCACCAGCTTCCACATCAGCGGTTCGTTGGCACCCAGCAGCTGCGCATGGCGCATGGCGCGGCGCATGATGCGGCGCAGGACATAGCCCCGGCCTTCGTTCGAAGGCAGCACGCCGTCCGCCACCAGGAAGGAGGACGAGCGCAGATGATCGGCAATGACCCGGTAGGACGCGACCGTCTCCTTGTCGGGACCATGCCCGATCGCGGACGAGGCCGCGTCGATCAGGTGACGGAACAGATCGGTCTCGAAGACGCTTTCCACCCCTTGCAGGATGGACGCCATCCGCTCCAGGCCCATGCCGGTGTCGATCGAGGGGCGCGGCAGGTCGATGCGCTCCTCCTTCGTCACCTGTTCATACTGCATGAACACCAGGTTCCAGAATTCGAGGAAACGGTCGCCATCCTCCTCCGGGCTGCCGGGAGGGCCGCCCCAGATGTGTTCGCCGCGGTCGATGAAGATTTCAGAGCACGGCCCGCACGGTCCGGTGTCGCCCATCGCCCAGAAATTGTCCGAGGTCGCGATGCGAATGATGCGGTCGTCGGAAAAACCGGCGATCTTCTTCCAGAAGCCGGCCGCCTCGTCATCCGTGTGATAGACGGTGACCAGCAGCTTGTCCTTGTTCAGCCCGAACTCCCTGGTGATCAGGTTCCAGGCAAGCTCGATGGCGCGCTCCTTGAAATAGTCGCCGAAGGAGAAATTACCGAGCATCTCGAAGAAGGTCAGATGGCGCGCGGTGTAGCCGACATTGTCGAGATCGTTGTGCTTGCCGCCAGCGCGAACGCTCTTCTGGGCGGTCGAGGCGCGCGAATAGGGCCGCTTCTCCAGACCGGTGAAGACGTTCTTGAACTGCACCATGCCGGCGTTGGTGAACATCAGCGTCGGATCGTTGCGCGGCACCAGCGGGCTCGACGCGACGATCTCGTGACCCTCCTTGCGGAAGTAGTCGAGAAATGTCGACCGGATTTCGTTCACGCCACTCATGATGCTGCCTTTTCGGAAGAGCCGCCGGCAAACCGGCGGAAATGGGCTCTGCGTTCTAGAAGATTAGGACTTGGCCTTTTAGCCGCCGCGCTTCACCCTGTCCAGAAACACGGAATTGGTCCAATCCACGGCCTTTGCCGGCCGTTCGACCCGGCCTGGTTTCGCCGCCAAAACGCAAAACCGCCGGCACTGGGCCGGCGGTTTCGAAACGCAATAACACGGAACTCGATTACATAAGCCTGAGATAATAGAACGCGATTATGGCCGAACTCCGGCCGACATCGCGCGAGGCTGTCACATCGCGCCGGATTCTTCCTCGAAACCGTCATCATCGCCGCGCTCAGGGCCGCCATTCTCGAGGAATTTCTCGGCGATCAGCCCGGCATTCTGCCTGATCGACAACTCGATCTCGCGTGCCGTGTCGGGATTGTCACGCAGGAACAGCTTGGCATTTTCGCGGCCCTGGCCGAGACGCTGCGAGTTATAGGAAAACCAGGCGCCAGACTTCTCGACAATACCAGCCTTGACCCCGAGATCGACCAGTTCGCCGGTTTTGGAGACGCCCTCACCAAACATGATGTCGAATTCGACCACCTTGAAGGGCGGCGCCAGCTTGTTCTTGACCACCTTGACGCGGGTCTGGTTGCCGACAACCTCGTCGCGGTCCTTGATCGAGCCGATGCGGCGGATGTCGAGGCGCACCGAAGCGTAGAATTTCAGCGCATTGCCGCCGGTGGTGGTTTCAGGCGAGCCGAACATGACGCCGATCTTCATGCGGATCTGGTTGATGAAGATGACCATGGTGTTGGAGCGCGAAATCGACGCGGTCAGCTTGCGCAGCGCCTGGCTCATAAGGCGGGCCTGCAGGCCGGGCAGCGAATCGCCCATCTCGCCTTCAATTTCGGCGCGTGGCGTCAGCGCCGCGACCGAATCGACCACCAGCACGTCGATGGCGCCGGAGCGCACCAGCGTGTCGCAGATTTCCAGCGCCTGCTCCCCAGTGTCGGGCTGCGAGATCAGAAGGTCTTCGAGATCGACGCCAAGCTTGCGGGCATAGACCGGGTCAAGCGCGTGCTCGGCATCGACGAAAGCGCAGATGCCGCCCTTCTTCTGGGCTTCGGCAACGGTGTGCAGGGCAAGCGTCGTCTTGCCCGAGCTTTCCGGCCCGTAGATCTCGATGATGCGGCCGCGCGGCAGGCCACCGACGCCAAGCGCGATGTCGAGGCCAAGCGAGCCGGTCGGCACCGTTTCAATCTCGACGACCTGATCGTTGGCGCCGAGCCGCATGATCGAGCCCTTGCCGAAAGCCCGCTCGATCTGCGACAGCGCCGCATCCAGAGCCTTTGATTTGTCCACTGCCTTGTCCTCTACCAGCCGCAAAGAATTCTGAGCCATGATACATCACCCCTTGGTCGTCAATGAAGGCCGGACAATCCGTAATCCCTGCCTATTTGTACCTTTTTTGTTCTCATTTGGCAAGAGGGGTCAAATATCTGAAAAACAAACAATATCCGGATTTGTTCTTTTTTTGTCCAAAGATTCGATCAGGGATGCACCGCACGTTGGGCCAGACGGCTCGGTTGTTTCGACCTGCCGAATCGCCGCCTCGCATGCGAAGCTCCGTCGCACAGCCTAGCGCTTGTGCGGCTGGAATAACAAAGGTCATATCGCTGGCATGCTGAAATCCGCGAAAGTACTGGCCGTAGGCGGCGCCCATATCGACCGGCGCG
>NZ_RZTE01000064.1:0-23562 GCF_003997415.1 Mesorhizobium sp. M7A.F.Ca.MR.245.00.0.0
CCGCCCACTGGGAGCGTCGGCCGCCCTTCCATGAAAGAGCCCTTTGAGTGGTTGCCTGGTCCGGCAGCGTCGCGATTGTGGCCCTGCTCAGAACTTGTAGCTCAAATTGATGCCTACCGTGTTGAGCTTCACGTTCTGATCGCGATCGTTGAAGGGTTCCGCTACGTCGTAGTGCTCGGAGCCGAAATCATAGTAGCGATACTGTGCGCCGACGACGAACTTGTCGGTCAACGCGTAGTCGACGCCGGCACCCGCGGTCCAGCCGACATTCGTGCGCGTGCTGGCGAACGCCGGACCCGCGACTTGCGATGTTTCGATGCCGGCAAAGGCGACGCCGCCAATGCCGTAGACCAGCAGGCGATCCATGGCGTAGCCGGCCTTGGCGTTGACCGACCCGAACCACTTGATGTCGGTGCCGAATGTGCTTCCCAGGGCCGATACCGTCGTTCCGTCGATCGAGGAATAGTTGAGGTCTGCCTCGGCGCCCAGCACCGCCTGGTCGAATTGCCACAGTCCGGCGACATGGCCGCCGACAAAACCGCCGTCAACGTCGGGTGTGGCCGAAAACGGCTCGCCCTCTGTTCCTGATATGTCGGACCGACCCCAGCCATAGCCGGCTTGCATGCCGGCATAGTAGCCGGTCCAGTCGAAGCCGGGCGCGGTCATCGGAACATCGGCCGCTGGGTCGGCGGCGAAAGCCGGCACGGCCAGAGCGGCAAGAAAACCGGCACTTGCGACCATCAGGCGATACATCGAACTCCCCGAAATGACGGTTCAGAAAGATCCTCGCCAGAAGGATAACCGCATTCGCCGCAATCGCAATCCCCCCTGTCGCCGCACAGAATCCTCTATTTGGCGTCGATGAAGTCCAGCACAGCCTGGTTATATTCATCCGGCGCTTGCAGCATGGCGAAATGACTGGCGTTGGGCAGGATAATGAGCTTCGCGCCCGGGATGGCGGAGGCGATATATTCGGTGTGTTCGCGCTTGATCGCTTCATCATGGTCGCCGGCAACGATCGCCGTCGGCGTGGTTATCTCAGCGAGCTGCTCCTTGGTCCACGCCGGCTCGGTCTCCCACATATGGCTTATCTGCGCCACGAAGGCGTCATACTGGTCCGGTGTCTTCGACATCTTCTTGTAGTCGCGGCCGGAGCGGTCGATGTAGGCGGCAAAGGTCTTGTTGGTCATCACGCCCGGATCGACGCCGTCGGTGGTTACGTTGGCGGCTTGCGCAAAGAGCCTTGTCAGCCGCTCCGGATGATGCAGTGCGATGTCGATACCGATAATTCCGCCATCGCTCCAGCCGACGAGCGCGGTCTTGTCGATCTTCAGGTAATCGAGCAGCGCCAGATAGTCCGACGCCATCAAGTCATAGCCATAGGGCTGCTCGGTGCGGGTGGAGCGGCCGTGACCACGGCTGTCGGCGACGATCACCTTGTGCCTCTTGGAAAACGTGGCCACCTGGCTGGCCCAGATGTCGGCGTGGCCGAGGCCGCCATGGATGAGCAGCACGGGGTCACCCGCTCCGAAAACGGCGTAGTACATCTGGATGCCGTTAACCGGCGCATATCCGCTCTGATCGGGTTTGGGCATGGCCGCAGGCTCCGGCAAGGTCTGCCAACGTTCCTCGGCGGCGGCAAAAGCGCTCGAGGCGGCGAACAGGATGACGATGGCGAACACTTTGCAAAACCGGGTCATGTCTTCCCTCATATGGTTCGGTCCGCGGTCAGCATCGCCTTCCAGCCGGATTAGTCAACAAGCTCTCCCTGACCGCGGCGTGTCGGACCGACGGCTCTGGCGGCGCCCGCCGACATTTGCGAGACTGGCGACAACCGAAGGAATCGCGAATGACGAAAGCAACGCTCGCAAAACCCAGACCGTGGACCGAGATGGCGACACACCTGGTCGATGTCGCCATGGGGCGCAAACCCGCTGACCTGGTCGTCCGCAACGGCCGTTGGGTGAACGTCCATTCGGGCGAGATCATCGCCGGCACCGACATCGCCATCGCCGGCGGTCGTTTCGCTTATTGCGGGCCGAACGCCAGCCATGCCATCGGCCAGGGCACCAAGGTGGTCGACGCCGGCGGGCGCTATCTGGTGCCCGGCCTCTGCGACGCGCATATGCATGTCGAAAGCGGCATGGTGACGGTGACCGAGTTCTGCCGGGCCGTTATTCCGCACGGCACCACCTCTATGTTCATCGACCCGCACGAGATCGCCAATGTGCTTGGCCTGCCCGGCGTGCGGCTGATGCATGACGAGGCCGTCGCCATGCCCATCAACGTGCATGTGCAGATGCCGTCCTGCGTGCCCTCGGCGCCCGGGCTGGAACATGCAGGCGCCGAGTTGACGGTCGCCGATGTCACGGAGGCAATGAGCTGGGAAAACATCATCGGTCTTGGCGAAGTGATGAATTTCCCCGGCGTCGCCGCCAACGATCCTGTCATGTCGGGCGAGATCGCCGCGACGGTGAAAGCGGGGAAAACGGTCGGCGGCCATTACGCCTCGCGCGATCTCGGCCTGCCGTTCCATGGCTATGCCGCCGGCGGTCCCGAGGACGATCATGAGGGCACACGCGCCGAGGATGCCGTCGCCCGTGTGCGCCAGGGCATGAAGGCGATGCTGCGGCTGGGCTCGGCCTGGTACGACGTCGCCTCGCAGATCAAGGCGGTGACGGAGAGCGGCATCGACCCGCGCAATTTCATCCTGTGCACCGACGACAGCCATTCCGGCACGCTGGTCCAGGAAGGCCATATGGACCGCGTGGTGCGCCACGCCATCCAACAGGGCTTGAAGCCGGTGACGGCGATCCAGATGGCGACGCTCAACACCGCCCAGCATTTCAGACTGGAGCGCGAGATCGGCTCGATCGCGCCGGGCCGGCTGGCCGACCTGCTGATCGTCTCGGATCTCGCCGCAATGACCATCGACGAGGTCTATGCTCGCGGCGTCAGGGTGGCCAAGGGCGGCAAGCTCGAAATCGATATTCCGGCCTATGATTACCCGAAGACGGCGAAGAACACCGTCAAGCTCGGCAAGAAGCTGAAGGGCGACGACTTCGACATCACGGCGCCCAAGGGCGCCAATGAGGTGCGGGTGCGTGTCATCGGCGTTATCGAGAACCAGGCGCCGACGCGCGCGCTGGAGGCCGATCTGCCGGTCGAGGACGGGCTGGTCGCCATGGACCGCCGCAACGACATCTGCCAGATCGCGCTGCTCGAGCGTCACCGGGGCACGGGCGGCGTCACCAACGCCTTCGTTTCCGGCTTCGGCTATATCGGCGACTGCGCCATGGCGTCCAGCGTGGCGCATGACGCCCACCACATCATCTGCGTCGGCACCAACAAGCAGGACATGGCGCTGGCCGTCAATCGCCTGGGCGAAGTCGGCGGCGGCGTCGTGCTGTTCTCCAAGGGCAAGGAACTGGCGCTGGTCGAAATGCCGATCGCCGGGTTGATGTCGGACGAGCGGGCCGAGATCGTCGCGGCCAAGGCAGAGAAGCTCACCGAGGCGATGCGCAAGATGGGCTGTTCGCTGAACAACGCCTACATGCAGCACTCGCTGCTGGCGCTGGTCGTCATTCCCGAACTCAGGATTTCCGATGTCGGCCTGATCGACGTGACGACGTTCCAGAAGGTCGATCTGTTCGTCTAGGATTGTTGATATTCAGGCCATGCCCGGCGGGCAATCGCTTCAGGTTCGAATTCACCTTTGCCGAGCGTCGGCGCCGCCCCTCATCGCCCTGCCGGGCACTTCTCCCCGTATAGTGACGGGGAGAAGGGGCTGGCCGCAACCTAGGCGTAATTTCTGTAACGTTGGTGATTGGCGAAATCATAAATGACAGCGCCCCTCTCCCCGTCACTATACGGGGAGAGGATGCCGGCAGGCAGGTGAGGGGCAGCGCCGACTTCGACACCTGATGGTCTCCACCAGGAAGCTGCCCCCGGCTACCCGCCGGTGGCGATGGTCAGCACCTTGAACGGCGTGGTGACGACGATTTCCGCGACCGAGCCGACGGCCTTGCCCAGGCCCTGACCGAGATTGTTGAGCTGAGTCGGGACGGGCTCGTCCGAGGCAAGGCCGGCAGGCGCCCGCAGCCGATCGCCCAGCAGTTGCACCAGCATTGGGTTGTCGGCGAATTTGGCGTGGTTGAGGCGGTCACCGCCCTTGGCCTGGGAAAGGTCGACCACCGACACGCCATAGCTGGCGAGGTCGGCCGCATCGCCGTAATCGCCGACGCGCGGCTTATCGCCCGAGATCAGGGAGGACAGCTTGAGAGCCCGGTCATCCGCCGAGAGCAGGATGGCGAATGGCTTGTCGGGTTTGCCGTAACGGATCATCTGTTTCTTGAACACGTCGACATCGATGTCGGGCGAGGCCAGGATGACATAACCGAGTTTGTCGTCGAGATCGCGATCGCCGGTGATGGCAAGCTGGCGCAGAGCCTCCATGGTCACCCAGGTCCCCATCGAATGGGCGATGATGTCGATGCTCTTGACCTTGGTCTTGGCCAGCATCCTGAGCGTCGCCTCGAGGTCGTCGCGCGCTGCGTTGGCGCTTTCCTTGTCGTAGATGTAACCCGTGGTCTTGCCGCTCGAAGCCCATGAGAACAGCACCGGCGTGCCGGGATATTTCGTGTCGTGCGCGATCTGCGTCAGCCGGTAGATGCCGTCATCGAAGCCGTTGTTGAAGCCGTGCACGAAAACCAGCGCACGGTCGCCGCGCATGGCGATGTCGGCGCCGACCGCCTTGGCGAACTGCGGCGCGCCTTCATAGAAGGTGACGTCCTTGGCGGTGAAATCCTTGGCCGGGTTGCTGTTTGCCGATCCCTTGGCCCGCTCGATGGCGCCGACCTGGTGGTTTTTCGGGACGGTGACGTCGACACGGGCAAAGCTGGTGGTCAGCGAGCGATCGCCGTCGAACACCTGTCGCGGGTCCTTGGTTGCCCTCTGGCGGGTGGTGGCGACGAAGATTTCATGCGTGGCCGCGATGTCGGAAGCGGGCACCGTGACCATCGTCTTGTTGAGCAGGTCGTGCGTTTTGCCGCCGGCGCAGCCGGTGACAGCGAGCGCCAATGCAACGACGAGGTAGCTCTTCGAACGCATGGTCATACGCCGGCTCCCGCCAAGGGGGACGTCAAACGCGTGACGTCGCTGGCTATTCCGATAAGGCCAGAGACCGGCGCGGTCCAGTTCAAAGTGAATCCACACGTCCGCGATGCCGCGCAGGCACGGCGAAAACCGCGGGACCGCACCTATTGGCCAAGCAGGCTGATGCGGTCTGTCACGTCACGGTCGCTGGCAAAGCCGTCATCCTCGCGCAGCCGCTGGCCGATCATCTTCACCAGCGTCGGATTGTCGGCGAACTTCGTGTGGTTGAAGCTGTCCGATCCCTTGACCTTGGACAGGTCGACGACCGACACGCCATAGGAGGCGAGATCGGCGGCATCCTTGTAGTCGCCGACGCGCGGCCGGGATCCGGCGATCAGGCCGGAGAGCCGCAGCGCGCGGTCGTCGTCCGACAACAGCAGGATGAACGGCTTGTCGGGCTTGCCATAGCGCCGCATCTGGCTCTTGAACACGTCGACATCGATGTCGGGCGAGGCCAGCACCACGTCGCCGAGCTTGCCGCCGAGATCGCGGTCGCCGGTGATGGCCATCTGCCGCAGCGTTTCCATGGTGACCCAGGTTCCGAGCGAATGCGCGACGATGTCGATGCGCCGCGCGCCGGACTGCTCCAGCATCCTGAGCGTCACCTCCAGCTGGTCGCGGGCGGCGCTGGCGCTTTCCTTGTCATAAACGTAGTCGGTGGTCCTGGCGCCCGATGCCCAGGAAAACAGCACGGGCGTGCCGGGATAGCCGGAATCATGGACGATCTGGGTGAGGCGATAGACGGCGGCATCGAAGCCGGTGTTGTAGCCATGCACGAAGACCATGACGCGGCCGCCACGCGCCGCGATGTCGGCGTTGAGCGCGCTGGAGAATTTCGGCTGCGTGTCGTAGCCGACGACCTCGGAAGCCATGAAATATTTGGCCGGGTCATCCGACTTGCCGCGCGAGCGGCGCTCGATCTGGCCGGTCTTGTGAAGCCCCGGAACGGTGACGTTGACGCGGGCATAGTTCAGCGTCGCCGAGCGTTCGCCGTCGAAAACCTTGTTGGGATCGTCGGACTTCTTGCGCGTCGTGGCGATGAAGATCGAGTGGTTGCCGGCGATCTCCGTCACCGGCGCGGACACCATGGCGCTGCCCAGCAATTCCTGTGTTTGCTGGCCGGCGCAGCCGGCGACGAACAAGGCCAGGAGAACGGTGAAAATCTTCTTCAAAGGCACGCCTGAATTTCCAACTCCGGCCGAAAGGCCTGTCTATCCTCACGATACCTCCCGGACAGGCAGAGTGCGGCAGAACTAAGTCATGTCCAGTCGAAATGTGATCGGCGCGCCGCTGCGGCCATCGCAGTGTTGCGCGAATGCCAAAATGGCGGCGTCGCCGCCGGCCTTCCAATTCCCGCAGAGATAGCGATTTTAAGCCGCCTGATGCCAGGGGCATGAGAATGTACCCACAAGTAACTGAAAATATTCCGCAAAGTTTCCGCTTGGAAGGACGTGAATGATGGACGATGGCGCCGCGTTGCCGGATATGCAATAGGCGAACTCGCGCCGCACCTGGTCCTGGCGCTCAACAGTTGGACGTGCGCGACCCGATCAAAGATAGAGGTCGGCGGACAGCATGCAACGCAAGGTGGTTTTCGCTAAGGGTGGTTTCCGATGAACAGTTTCTCTTCCCGCGTTGCTGCCGCTGCCGCCGCGATCCGCCAGATCTTTCCTGAAACGCCGCTCCAGGAAAACGATTATCTGTCGAAAAAGACCGGTGCGCGGGTGCTGTTGAAGCGCGAGGACCTGTCGCCGGTCCGCTCCTACAAGATCCGCGGCGCCTTCAATTTCTTCCGCAAGACACTGGCGGCCGGCAACGAGGCTGAACTGTTCGTCTGCGCGTCCGCCGGCAACCACGCGCAGGGTTTTGCTTTCGTCTGCCGCCATTTCGGCAGGCGAGGCGTCGTGTTCATGCCGGTGACGACGCCGCAGCAGAAGATCGACAAGACCAAGCTGTTCGGCGGCGATTTCATCGAGATCAGGCTGGTCGGCGATTTCTTCGACGACTGCTATCGCGCGGCCCTGGAATTCACCGACAGTTCCGGCGCCCATATGGTGCCGCCCTTTGATCACAAGGACATTATCGAGGGCCAGGCAACCGTCGCCTACGAGATCGCGGATCAGATGCCGGGCGCCCGCATGCCCGATATCGTCATGCTGCCGGTCGGCGGTGGCGGACTTGCCGCGGGCGTCACCCATTATTTCGCCGATCAGGGCAGGGAAGCACGCTTCGTCTTCTGCGAACCGGCAGGCGCGCCGAGCCTGCGCGAAAGTCTTGCGGCGGGAAAACGGCTCAAGCTCGCCAAGGTCGACAATTTCGTCGATGGCGCCGCGGTGGCCGAGATCGGCCGCGAGCCGTTGCGTCATCTCAAGGATTTTCCGGCCGAAACGGTGCGGCTGATCCCGGAAAACCGGCTCTGCGCCACCATGATCGAAATGCTCAACGTCGAAGGCGTCGTGCTGGAGCCGGCTGGCGCGCTGGCGATCGATGCGCTCAAGGATTTCTCCAAGAAGGAGATCAGGGGCAAGACCATCGTTGCCGTGGTTTCGGGCGGCAATTTCGATTTCGAGCGGCTGCCGGACGTCAAGGAACGGGCGCTACGCTTCGAGGGGCTGAAGAAATACTTCATCATCCGCTTTCCGCAGCGGCCCGGCGCGCTGCGAGACTTCCTCGAACTGCTCGGGCCCGACGACGACATCGCCCGTTTCGAATATCTGAAGAAATCGGCGCGCAATTTCGGTTCGGTGCTGATCGGCATCGAAACCAAGGACCGCCGCAATTTCGATCTGCTCAAGGCGAAGTTCGAGGCCGAGGGCGTCCAGTATCAGGACATCACCGACAACGAGACATTGGCCGGGTTCATCATATGAGCGATCGGGATCAAATAATTGATCCGGGAATAATCTTCGTCGCGCTGTTTTCCGGCATCAATGTCGGCGGCAACCGCATCGTCAAGATGGCGGAGCTGCGGTCGTTCTTCGAGGATCTCGGCTTTTCCGATGTCGCCACCTATGTGCAGAGCGGCAATGCCGTGTTCCGGGCGAAGAAGGGCGACGCGGCGACGCTGACGAAACAGCTCGAAACAGCCTTCGAGAAGAAATGGGGTTTTTATTCGCGCATCATGGTGCGCGATCTTTCCTGGTTCGAGCGGCTGGTGAACGAAAACCCTTACCCGGAAGTTGCCGGGGACCATACCAAGCTGCATGCCTATGTGATGGAGCGCGAGCCGACAGCGGACGAGGTGGCGCGACTGACCGAAAAGTGCACCGGCCCCGAACGCTTCGAGATCAAGGGCGATGTGCTCTACTTGCACGCGCCGGACGGGCTGGGCAAATCGGTGTTTGCCGGGCTGATCCCGCGCACGCTGAAAGTGCCGGGCACCGCGCGCAACTGGCGCTCGGTGCAGGCGCTGCTGGAGATGGCCGCTCCGGCCGGTGGGAAGTAAGTCGCCGCCTAAGCTGCCGGAGCGGGTTTCCAATCGAAGGTCAGTTCTTCGCGGAAAGCAAAGCGCTTGATGTGATCGGCGACAACGCCCTCCAGGCGCTCGATCGATCCTGCTTCGTCAGTCGACACCGTGATATGCAGTGTCGCCGCATCGGCATCCATGACGGTACGGCCCATTGAGAGATCGATGGTGCCGTGGGTGGGATCGAACTCGACCGGGAATTTGTGCGCCCAGTGCTTGCACAGCTGCTGCAGGTAGCGGCTGGCATGTTCGGTGGTGACGTCGGCATGGCTGGTCGGCATGAATTCTCCTGGGCAAGCGCCTGTTGCATGGCTGGGCGCCGGCCCAAGCCTGGCGCCTCAGCCAGACAGATAGGCGCCGCCCCTGAAAAACCAAACGGTGCCGGTCCGTCAGCCTGGTATTGTTCGCTCAAGACAGCGTGATCGGCTACCAGCTTCCGGTGTTCGCCATCGAAGCCCAGGGCTCCGCCTTGGCCTTGGCCGGGCCTTTCTGTAGAAGCTCGATCGAGATGCCGTCCGGCGACTTGACGAAAGCCATGTTGCCGTCGCGCGGCGGCCGGTTGATGATGACGCCATTGTCCATCAGATGCTGGCAGGTGGCGTAGATGTCGTCGACCTCATAAGCGAGGTGGCCGAAATTGCGTCCGCCCTTGTAGTCTTCCGGATCCCAATTGTAGGTCAGTTCGACCAGCGGTGCCTTGTCGGCGATGCCGCTTTGCTCGTCTTCGGAGGCCGCGAGGAAGATCAGCGTGAAGCGGCCTTGCTCGTTTTCGTAGCGGCGCACTTCCTTGAGGCCGAGCTTGTTGCAGTAGAAGTCGAGCGAGGCATCGACGTCGGTGACGCGGATCATGGTGTGCAGATAGCGCATGTGATTTCCTCGATAAATTGCGTTGCGGCGCAACATAGGGTCGGCCCTGTCAAAGGGCAATCGTGCGGCGGTGCGCAATGCCAGCAAAGAACAAATCCGGTATTGCCCAAATGAACCGTGAAAAAAGGCACGGCAGGTCTTGCACAGACCGGAAGCCGCAGTGTTAATCTGTTGGCAAGAATCAGTTGCGGTGTTCTTGAAAAAAGGGGGCATTCTTATGGGGGAAAAGGCCTCTTTGACGGGGCGGGACGGACCCCTCGGCGACGCCTTGCAGCGTGACGAAGGCGGCGATGCCGCGGACTTGCTCGAAATAGCCGGCGCCATCAAGTGGTTCGATGTGGCCAAGGGCTATGGTTTCATTTTGCCGGATGACGGCATTTCCGGCGATATCCTCCTCCATGTGACATGTCTTCGAAGGGATGGCTTTCAGACGGCCCTGGAGGGCGCACGCGTGGTCTGCCTCGTCAAACATGGCGACCGCGGATTGCAGGCCTTCCGAGTGCTCTCTATGGACGTCACCACCGCGGTCCACCCGGCCGAGATGCAGGAGCAGCGCACCCATGTCGCGGTGACGCCGGAGAGCGGTCTCGAACGCGCCCTGGTGAAATGGTTCAACCGCACCAAGGGGTTTGGTTTTCTCACCCGCGGCGAGGGCACCGAGGACATCTTCGTCCATATGGAGACCTTGCGCCGCTACGGTATCACCGAGCTTCGGCCGGGGCAGGTCGTGCTGGTGCGTTTCGGACGCGGCGACAAAGGCCTTATGGCCGCCGAAATTCACCCCGATATGGGGACCTTGCCGGTCTCGCACTAGGGCGTTTCCGGCCGAGGATCTCGAATGGCTTACAGGAACTGGCTGACCGCGGGCGCGATGTGCGCGATTGCCTTCATCGCCGCCGCCGGTGGTTACTTCTATTCCGAAAAGCCGACCTCGGCGGACAGCCGGGCGATGATCCTTCCGGCCGATCCGACGCCATTGGTCGTGATGACGAAAGGCGGTGATCGCTCTTTTTCCATCGAAGTCGCCGACACCGCCGCGGAGCGCGAGGCCGGCTTGATGCACCGCCATGACATGGCGGACAACCACGGCATGCTGTTCGTCTTCGAGGTCCAGCAGCAGGTCGGCTTCTGGATGCACAACACGCCAATGCCGCTTGATCTGATTTTCGTCGGCCAGGATGGCAAGATCCGGGCGGTCAAGCACGGCGAGCCGCAATCGGACGCCGTCATTTCGCCCGGCGTACCGGTGCGCTTCGTGCTCGAGCTCAAGGCCGGCACTGCCGCCAGGAACGGCATCGAGTATGGCGACCTTTTGCGCCATCCGGCCGTGGGCACGGTATCCGGCCCCGGCATGCCACCAGCCGACAATGGCGATGCGCCCAATGGCGGTGGCGGTTGAGCACGCAGGCGGGATCGCAGATGCAGTTTTTCATCCATGACGGCTTCGACCTTGCCTTCCTCGACCGCCAGCCGGAATCGGGCGAGGGCGATCCGGTGCTGATGATCCATGGCTTTGCCTCGAGCCATTATGTCAACTGGGTGTCGCCCGGCTGGTTCAAGACGCTGAACGATGCCGGCTACCGCGCCATCGCCTTCGACAATCGCGGCCACGGCTCGTCGTCGAAGAGCTATGATGAGGCCGACTACACGCCGGTCAAGATGGCTTCCGATGCCGCTGCCTTGCTCGGCCATCTCGGCATCGAGCGCGCCCATGTCATGGGTTATTCGATGGGCGCTCGCATCGCGGCGTTCATGGCGCTGTCCGATCCAGACAAGGTGGCGACGCTGGTCTTCGGCGGTCTCGGCATCGGCATGGTCGACGGTGTCGGCGATTGGGATCCGATCGCCGCCGCCTTGCTTGCCGATGATCCGGCCGCCACCAGCCATCCGCGCGGCCGGTCGTTGCGCGCCTTCGCCGACCAGACCCGCAGCGATCGCCGGGCCTTGGCCGCTTGCATCGCCAAATCGCGCGAATTGCTGAGCGAGCAGGATATCGCCCGCATCGCCCAGCCGACGCTGGTCGCCGTCGGAACCACCGACGACATTGGCGGCTCGCCCGATGAGCTTGCAGCGTTGATGCCGAACGCCAGCGCCTTTCACATCGAGGGCCGGGACCATATGCTGGCCGTCGGGGACAAGACCTTCAAGCAGCGCGTGCTGGAGTTCTATGCCGAAAATCCGCTCTGAGCGGACGGCGAGGGGAGCGGGCAACAGTGGGACAATGGGGACGAAGCACGGCTGCCGTGCCGGGCGCGGTCGCGCAAGGCAGACTCGGCAAACGTTCGGTCATAATGGCATTGTTGGCGTTCGCGGCAGGGGCACTTGCCATAACCATTCTGGTGGCGATGCCGAGCGACGCCTCGACACTTGCGCAGAACATCGCCACCGGTTTCTTCATGGCGGTGTTTCTGCTCGCCGCTCCGCTGGCGCACATCACCGGCGCGGTTTTCGGCGTGATGGCGCTGGTGCGGTCGAACGACAGCCGCGCGCTTGGCGTTCTAGGGATCATCCTCAACGGGCTGTCGGTGATGGCGGGCCTAGCCATTCTGGCGATGCTGGCATCGACAATAGGGGCGTTCACGTGATCTTGCGCGATCCCGGCTTGCCGCGGTTCGCGATGGTCCTGGTTTGAGCATTGCCTGGCGGCGACGCGTCAGGCGGCTTTGACGCTTGCGCTCAGTCTGGCGCTCTCCCTGCTTGAACCGACTTCGCCATCACGCACAGCAGCTCGAACATCATCGTCGCGCCGGCGAGCGCCGTCATTCCACCTAGGTCGAAAGGCGGCGCCACCTCGACGACGTCGGCACCGACAATGGTCAATCCGTCGAGCAGGCGGACCATTTCCTGGGCCTCGCGGGTGGTGAAGCCGCCTAGCTCGGGCGTTCCGGTCCCAGGCGCCATCGACGGGTCGATGCAGTCGATGTCGAAGGTCACATAGATGGGCGTATCGCCGACGATGCCGCGCGCCTCTTCCATGACGCTGGCCGCGCCCCGCCTGACGAACTCCTCCATGTAGATGATGCGAATGCCTTGGGCGATCGCCCAGTCATGTTCGCCGGGTTCGTATATCGAGCCGCGGATGCCGATCTGGACGATGCGCCTGGGATCGAGCAACCCCTCTTCGATGGCGCGGCGGAATGGCGTGCCATGCGTATAGGGATTGTCACCGAAATAACGGTCGTTGGTGTCTGAATGCGCGTCGAAATGGATCATGCCGATGGGCGCCTTGCGGGCCACGGCGCGCAGCACCGGCAACGTCGTCAGATGATCGCCGCCCGCTGCAAGCGGAATGGCGCCCACTGCCACGATCGCCGCGATGCCGTCCTCGATGCGCTTCAGCCCGTCCACGAGGTTGATCGGATTGACCGAGAGATCGCCGACATCGGCGACGTTGGCGATGCTGAACGGCTCCGTTCCCGAGACGTGATGGGCGCGCCGCATCAGGCTCGACTGGTTGCGGATCTCGCGCGGGCCGTGCCGTGCGCCGGCCCGATTGGTGGTGCCGCCGTCCCACGGAATGCCGACGAGCGCGATGTCGAGCCCTTCCGCGCTTGCCACGGCCGGCAGTCTCATGAAGGTCGAAAGTCCGGCGAAGCGAGGAACGGCGGAAGCGTCGATCGGCTGGAAGAAATTGCTGCTCATGGTGTCGGCACCTCAGAAGAATTCACGTTTGACGATTTCCGCAATGCGGGTCTCGCAGTCGGCGAGCAGCCACCGGCCCTTTTCGGCTGATGAGCCCTCGGTCAGCGACAGCACGCCGGATGGCGGCACTTCCTCGGCTGGCTTGGGATAGCGATCATATGGCCTGAACTGCGCCGGGCCGTCATGCAGTGCCTTGCCGAGGTCGACGAGCTCGGGACGCAACGCCAGCATCATCGAGGTTTCGATGACGCTCGCATGTTCCAGCTCGATGCCGGGATAACCATCGGGGAACACTTTCGCCAGCGTCTCTGTGCGCACCATTTCCCAATGATCGATGCGCAGGATCGTCAGATCCGTCGCTCGTTCGCGGCCGATGGCGTCGAGCGCCAGTTCAATGCCCTCGATCGACGGGCCGATGTTCTCGTAGTGGCCGTTGAGGACAACGATGCGCCGGACCTTCTGGCGATAGAGATCGCAGATCACATCCTTGACCAGCAGCGAAAACGTATGCGCCGTGATGTTGATCGTGCCGGAGAAGGCCGGGCCGCCGCCTGTTCTCGGCTGCGAGCGGTTGCCGTAAGCGATGGTCGGCGCGACGAGGCCGCCGACCTGCTTCGCCACCGTCTCGGCGATGGCGGTGGGAAGCACAACATCGACATTCATCGCCATGTGGTGGCCGTGCTGTTCGGTCGAGCCGAGCGGCAGGAAGATGGGAGCGCCGGCGGCGATCCGCTTCTCGGCTTCGGGCCATGGCAGTTCAGCGAGGAGAACTCGGTCTTTCATGATCATCTCGTTTCAAAGCATCGCCGCGCCACCATTGGCGCCCAGGCATTGTCCGGTGAAGAAGGTGGCGCCGGGGCCGGCAAGGAAAACCACCGCGGAGGCGATCTCATCCGGGCGGCCGATCCGCCCCAGCGGGTGTGTTGTTTCAAGCGCGCGCTGGCTCTCGCTCAACGCCTCGAAACCGAGAAGCGGCGTGTCGGTTGGCCCCGGCGCCACGGCGTTGACCAGTATGCGAGGCGCAAGCTCGCGCGCCCAGGAGCGGGTCAGGCCGAGCAAGGCCGCCTTGGTCGCGCAATAGACCGAGGCGTTCGCCCGGCCGAGATAGGCGAGTTCGGAGGCGATGTTGACGATGCGGCCGCCATCGGGAAGGTACGGCAGGACTTCCCGCGCCACGATGATGGCGCCGCGCACATTGACGGCAAACATGCGGTCGACATGATCGAGCGAAATCGCCTCAAGCGGTGCTTCCTGGAGGATGCCGGCATTGTTGATCAGGATGTCGTAGCCGCCGATCCGTTGCGCGCCCTGCTTGACCGCGGCAATGATGTCGGCCTCATTGGCAAGGTCGCAGGCAAGGATCGGGATATCGCCTTCAGATGCCTTGAGATCGAAGCCGAGAACCATGGCTCCGGCGTCCCGTAAGGCGAGCGCGGTCGCGCGGCCGATGCCGCTGGCCGCACCGGTGACCAGCGCGCGTTTTCCGTGCAATGGAGTTACCAAGGCACTTCTCCCCTGTCGACGCCGAGCGACTGCCCGGTGATGTTGGCCGCGAGATCCGACGCCAGGAACAGATAGGTGCCGGCCATGTCGGCCGGCTCCATCAGGCCGGGCAGGGCTTGCGCGCCGACGATGTCTTCGAGCACTGCTGCTTCACTGACGGCGCCTTGCTCGGCCATGCGGCCAAGCGAGCGCATCGATGCTTCCGTGCGGACCCATCCCGGACAGACCGCATTGACGCGGATGCCCCTCGATCCAAGTTCCTTGGCCCAGGTTTTCGTCAGCCCGATGATGGCGTGCTTGGAGGCGACGTAGGCGCCGAACCGCGCTTCGGCGACGCGGCCCCAGATCGAGGCGGTGTTGATGATCGAAGCGCCGGCCTGCATGCGCGGCAAGGCGCGCGCGGTGACCAGCGCCGTGCCGATGATGTTGATCTCGATGATGCGCCGGAAGGCGGCTTCGGCCTCGTCGCTGCTGTCGGTGATCGGCGTCATCAGCTCGAGGCCGGCATTGTTGATGAGCACGTCGATCCGGGAGATCGGTTCGAGTGCCGCCCCGACCGCCTCGCGGTCGGCGATGTCGGCCTCCGTGCCTGTGGCGCCCAACTCGTGGGCCCGTTCGTGCACGGCCGCGTCGTTGGCAATGAGGTGCAGGCTGGCGCCGGCCTGGGCGAAGCCCTTGGCGATGCCGAGCCCGATGCCTCGGCTCGCTCCGGTGATCACGACCGTCTTTCCGGAAAAGGAGAGGCTCATACGACCACTCCGGTTTCGTTGCGGATCAGATGCAGGACCTTGTTGCGCAGCTCGAAGAATTTCTGGGTTTCGCGAATCTCCAGCGGCCGGTCCGGGCCAAGCTCTGCCGCCACGTCGATATCGGCGACGATCGAGGCTGGACGGCGCGAGAACAGGATGATCCGGTCGGCGAGAAATACGGCTTCTTCCACGTCGTGGGTGACGAAGATGATGGTCTTTTCCTCGCGGATCTGGATCTGCCGCAGCTCGACCTGAAGCCGCTCGCGCGTCAGCGCGTCGAGGGCGCCGAAAGGCTCGTCCATCAACAGCACGTCTGAGCCTGCGGCGAGCGTGCGGGCTATGGCCACGCGCTGGCGCATGCCTCCCGAGATCCGGTTTGGATAGGAGTTGGCAAAGTCGGCGAGCCCGAACAGCTTGAGATAGTGGCTGATACGCTCGGCTCTTTCGGTGGCACCGAGGTCCTTCCTGTAGCGCATGCCGAAGGCGATGTTGTTTTTGACCGTCAACCAGGGAAACGACGAATAGGACTGGAACACCATGCCGCGCCGACGGTCCGGCCTGACGACCTTTTCCCCGCCAAGCAGGATTGAGCCCGAACTCGGTTCGTCGAGGCCGCCGACCATGCGCATCAAGGTGGTCTTGCCGCAGCCCGATGGGCCAAGGAAGACGACCAGCGAATTGCGCTCGAGGCCAAGGCTGGTGTTTCGCACGACATCGACGGGGCCGAAGGACTTGGCCGTGTCGACGAATTGAACATATCCGGTCATGTCATGCTCCTTACAGATACCGGAACAGCCGGCGGTGAAGCAGGCGCAAAAGCTGGTCGGTAACAAGGCCGATCAAGCCGATGACGACGACGCCGGCCATGACCTCGGGCGTCTTGACGAAGCGCCGGGCCGTCCAGATCACATAGCCGATGCCGGAATCGGCGGCGACGATCTCGGCGATGATCAGATAGGTCCAGCACCAGCCGAGCGTGATGCGCAGATTGTCGAGCAGCGTCGGGCCCATCCAGCGCAGGGCGACGTCGACCATGACCTGCCTCGAATTGGCACCGACGGTGCGGGCGACTTCGACGAACTCCTGCGGCACGCGCCGCATGTCGTCGGCGACGAGCAGCACGAGCTGGAAGAACGTCCCCAGCCAGAGCAGGAAGATCTTGGTCTCCTCGCCGACGCCGAACCAGATGATCGACAGCGGCACGAGTGCGGGGACCGGCAGGTAGCGGATGAAATCGATCATCGGCTCAAGGGCGGCGCCGACGATCCGGTAGCTGCTCATCATGATGCCGATCGGGATCGCCATGACGGCGGCCAGCAGGAAGGCAATCCAGACACGGGTGGTCGAAACCGCGACGTGCCAGAGCAGGTTCTGTTCGGTCAGCATCGTCCACAGCGCGACGACGACGCGGCTCGGCGACGGCAGGAACTGCGGGGCAATGATGCCCGCGCGCGCCGCCAGCTCCCACAGGGCAATAACGAGCGCAGCCGCAGCGACACTGACGGCAAACTCCAGCATCGGCGATCCGCGACCGCGGAAGACGAACAGGCTGCTGAACAAATCACTATCCCCGGATGATCGAAAGAACGGTCGTCACCGGCGGTAAGCCGGAATGACATCGCTGCCGACAGCCGAGACAAGCTGCCGGCCCGGCCGCGCGGCCGCTATTTCGCCGGGATCTTGTTGATCGCCGAACTGTCGATCTGGTCCGCCGCCACCAGTCTGTTGTCGGCGGCGCCGTTCTCCAGGTTTAGATCCATCACCGTGTCGAATATCCCGTGCAACGTGCCTTTTTCTCCCGGCTTGCCCATGTAGGCCAGGGATTCTGCAAGCGTCGTGTAGGACAGGCTGGAGTTGACGATGTCGGTCACTTCGGCAGGCGTCAGGCCGAAATGCTTGGACGCCATGTCGGCGAATTTTTCCGGCTCGGCCTTGATGAAATCGATCGCCTCATAGATGCAGCCGAGAAATTTTGCGTATTTGTCGGGGTTCGCCTTGAAGTCGTCGTTGCGGGCGATGATCGCGTCGATGATGATGCCGCGATGATCCTTGGACGAGATCAGCATGCGGGCACCGGTGCGGGTCGAGGCCTTCAGCGCCTGCGACATGAACGGTTCGTAGGTCGCGATCGCGGCGATCGATTCATCGACGAAAACCGCGCCCGTATCGGCCGTCGCGATGTCCTTGATCTGAAGATCCTTCAGCGACAGGCCGGCCTGCTTCAACTCCATTTGCAGCAGTAGGCGCGAAGGGATGTTGGGCTCGGCCGCGACGACCTTGCCCTTGAGATCGGCAACCGACTTGATCTTGTCATCGGTGATGACGCCGTCGCCGCCGACGGATTCGTCGATCGTGCCGATGATGATGCCGGGCGTCGAAGCATCGCGCGGGCGCCCCTGATATTCGCCGACCGAGCGCATCTGCATCTCGATGTCACCGCGCGCCA
Organism: Mesorhizobium sp. M7A.F.Ca.MR.245.00.0.0; assembly: GCF_003997415.1. Lineage (NCBI taxonomy): Bacteria > Pseudomonadati > Pseudomonadota > Alphaproteobacteria > Hyphomicrobiales > Phyllobacteriaceae > Mesorhizobium > Mesorhizobium sp. M7A.F.Ca.MR.245.00.0.0. Next base: position 17,828 of record NZ_RZTE01000064.1, read on the forward strand.
TCGCCGCCATGACGTTGGTCAGGTCGTCCTCGAACTTGATGCTGACATCAAGGCCCTTGGCGGTGAAGCAGCCCAGGTCGCTGGCGATATGGACAGGCGCAAATCCCAGCCATGTCGGCGCCAGGATGCGGATCTGGTCGGCGCTGAGGGCGAGTTGCGAACTGGCGAGCAGCAGGGCTGCGGACAAGGCGGTGCCGAGTAACGGTTTCATGATTGTTCCCCAATTTTGTTCCGTACAGGCTCGCGATTTCAGACATTGATGTAAATGAGTTTATTTAGAACGATACATCGAATAACATCGATGCTTCGTTCTGTGCATCATGGGGAATGGCATGCGCCGGCTGGACAATATCGATATCCGCCTGCTGCGCGTTTTCGTGGCGCTGGCCGATTCAGGCGGGTTCGCCGCTGCGCAAATCACGCTCAACCTGTCACAGCCGACGCTGAGCACGCATCTGGCGGAACTGGAGAAACGCATCGGTGCCCAGCTCTGCCATCGCGGGCGCAAGCAATTCCGCCTGACCGAGGTTGGACAGGCAACCTACGATGCGGCGCAGAAGCTGTTCCGCGACCTTGATGATTTCGGACATCGCATCAATGCAGCCAGCGGCAGCCTGTCGGGCCGCTTGCGGGTTGGCACGTCGGATGGGGTCTTCACCAGTGGCGAACTGGGTATCCAGCACGCGCTCAGCCGCTTCATGGGGCCGGATTCCGACGTCTTCATCGACCTTTCGGTGGGTACGCCGTCCGAACTCGAGCAACAAGTTGCCGATGGCGGTCGCGACGTCGTCATCGGGCCGCTGTCGCAGAAAGCGCCTGGGGTCGTCTATCGCGACTATTGCGGCGAACCGCATCTTCTCTATTGCGGCCGCCGGCACCCGCTCTTTGCGATGCCCGATTCAAGGATCGATCAAGGCGCCGTCGACGCTGCGCGGTTCTCGGTGCGCAGCTATCGCCATTTCGACGACCTCTACCTTGTCGGCCATCCCAGGGCGAGTGCATCGGTCGTTCACATGGAAGCGCAGTTGATGCTGATCCTGTCGGGCAACTTCATCGGCTTTCTGCCGTGCCATTTTGCCGATCCCTGGGTCGCGGCCGGAGACATGCGGGCCATCAAGCCAAGGGCCTATTCGTTCAGTTCCATACACCGCGTCGCCTATCGCAAGACCGACGCCCAGCGCTCGCTTGTTCAGGCGTTTCTCGGTGCATTGTTCGATGCAACGCCCGTGGCGGGATAGGGAGACATGCAAGCGCGCCACCGGCGAAGATCACAAAGGGGTTTGCAGGGCCTGCAATGACCGCGTCATGTTTTCCCTGGCCTGCGGTTCGAAGCGCTGGCGAAACTCTTGCGTGTGGAAGATGTGCGGGCGGGCGAGGAAAGTCTTCAGGACCGCACTGCGTCCGGCTCGCCACATCGGCTCCTCCACCCAGTGGTACTCGCGCCGCACGGCGCGCTCATAGGCGTCGAAGGCGTCCGGCGCGGCTCCCAGGATCGACAGGTCCATATCCAGGAAAAGACTTGCGTCCCGTGTGGCCGCCGCGTCTTCGAACGGCGGCACCTGGTGCGTGGCGGTGGCGACGATCATTGCCGAGATGCGGTTGAGGCGTGAAGGATTTGCGCGGCCCGCCAGCTTTTTCTCGGCAAGGGCAGCACTTTGCGCCTCATTGTCCTTGGCCTTGCTGTCATAGACGGCATCGTGGAACCAGATCGCCGCTTCGATCGCCTGGGGGTCGCCGAGCAATTCTCGACAGTCGCCAGCGAGCGCCAGCATCGCCTCGATATGGGAAAGATTGTGATAGTGGCGGCCTGGCGCCCGGTAGAGAGCCGAAAGCTCGCTTTTCAGCGCGTCGTCGATCAAGGGTTCGTTTTCCATGGCTGCTTGAATTCCCGCGAACCAAATCCATTTGACAAAGCACTAAGGAAAATTGAGTTCAATCGTGCTATCATCTGGCTTATATGTGCGGCCAGGCAACAGGCAAGCACAACAGGCAAGCCAGGCAGGACGCAGGACGAGACGGCGATGAACAGCATCAGCATTTCCCGACACAGCGCATTGAAGCCCGTCGATCCGATCTGGCGTTCGATCCGCGACGAGGCCATGGAGGCTGTCAATCGCGACCCGCTGCTCGCTGCATTCCTCTATTCGACCATCCTCAACCAGGACAGCCTGGAAGAAGCAGTCATTCACCGGCTGGCCGAGCGGCTGGCGCACCAGGACATCGGCTCCGACCTCATCCGCCAGACGTTCAAGTCCATGCTGGCCGACGACAAGGAGTGGCCGACGACGGTGCGTGTCGACATCCAGGCCTATTACGATCGCGATCCGGCTTGCGACCGCTTCATCATGCCTGTGCTCTATTTCAAGGGGTTCCACGCCATACAGACCCATCGGCTGGCGCATTGGCTGTGGAACCAGGGGCGCAAGGATTTCGCGCTCTACCTGCAGAGCCGCTCGTCCTCGGTTTTCCAGACCGACATCAACCCGGCCGCCCGCATCGGCAAGGGCATCTTCATCGACCACGCCACCGGCCTCGTGGTCGGCGAGACTGCTGTCATCGAGGACGACGTGTCGATCCTGCATGGCGTGACGCTGGGCGGCACCGGCAAGGCCGGCGGCGACCGTCACCCCAAGATCCGCTACGGCGTGCTGATCGGCGCCGGCGCCAAGATCCTCGGCAACATCGAAATCGGCCATTGCTCGAAGATAGCGGCCGGCTCGGTGGTGCTGTCGCCTGTGCCGCACAACAAGACGGTTGCCGGCGTGCCGGCCCGCGTCGTCGGCGAGACCGGCTGCGATCAGCCGTCGCGCCAGATGGACCAGCTTCTGCCGTCGCAGACGACGGATCAGGTCGTCAGCTTCGACATCTGATTTTCACGGCGCCGTCGTCTGCTGTCGGATTCCGGCCGCGGGCAGGAGCGGGCGGTTGTCTCGCCTTATCAGGCCGCTTGCCTTTACATCGCCATTGTCGACGTGCCAGAAGCGCGTTCGAACGAGCAAGCCCGATGATCGGAGAAGACTGTTGAAGCCGGACGAAATCAGAAAGCTGGACGCCTATTTCAAGCGCGTCTTCCAGAACCCCAAGCTCGAGGTCAAGGCGCGGCCGCGCAAGGACGATTCGGCCGAGGTCTATGTCGGCGACGAATTCCTCGGCATCGTCTTCAAGGACGAGGACGACGGCGACTACAATTTTTCGATGGCAATTCTCGACATCGATTTGGCCTGAGCCAGCAAATCTTGCGGTCGGTCGGCTCCATGCGGCCGGCCAGCCGGTTCCCTTGAAGCGTTCTTAGCGTCCCGCCTTCAGAACGCGCCCCGCTTCGGTGGCGATTGCCGCGTCGAGCGCCTGCCAATCGCCCAGAAACTCCCTTGGGAAGCGATAGGTGAGGCTGAGTTGGTCGCCGACCTGGATGTCGCGCTCGCAAGGCGCCAGTGATTGGTCGGCACTCGGTCCGCTCAGGCAACGGGCCACAAACGGCTCCTTGCCGGGGCGATTGCCGACAACCAGCACCTCGTTCAGATAGCCTGATTTCTCGTTAAAATCATAAATCATCGTGCCGCCAGGTCCGGCAATGCCGGGTTGGGTGATCAACGCGCTGTAGATCGGCGCGAAGCGGCCACTCATGTCACGCGACATCATCTGCTGTTCGAAGGACAGGAAGACGATGCTTTTGGCTGTCCCCGTATGGTTGAAATCATCCCGCGCGGCCTCGCTGTAGCCGTCCATCTGGGGATAGCGCAGATAGAGGTCGAGCCGCGAGGCGATGCCGTCGCGCCGGGCCTGGGCGAAACGGATGGCGTTGGCCGGGACCGTGATGACATTGTTGCCGATCACCACCTGGTGCATCGTTGCGTCGTCGGTGTATCCGGCCATGGCGATCGAATGGCCAAACCATTTGCCTGCAAGGCTGATCGCTGCTGAAAGCAGGGCCAGCGCCGCGAATCCGTAGAGCACCCGCTTCATCAGCGTGGAATCGACCACGGTGAGTTCGTTGGCGAGCGCTGCCTGCTTCATCTCAGTCCTCGGATCTCGGGCCGCCCGTCCGCCTCCAGTGTCCCTGGGCGGCACACATCGTACGGCACGGCTCTTGCAGCCTGCGTGGAACGACTGTGCAATTTCATGGTAAATGGAAAGTTAAGATGGGACCGCTGGAACTCACACTCTTTGCTTTTGCCGTCGGGTTGACGGCCTGCGGGCTGGCCGGATCGGCTATGGAACTGGTGTCGGGCCGCAAGGTCGCCTTCACCGAACCCTATGTGTCGCCGTCACATGTCTTGCGCTCGCTGCTCGCCACGGCCTGTGCCGGACCCTTCATGCTGGTCAATGATGCCATCGATGCCCGGCGTCAGCGCCGCATTTCAACGTTGGCGCTGATGTCCTGCGGCTGCACGGCAATTGCGTGGACCTTGGCGCTGGGCGTCGTCGTGCTTGCCATTGCCTCATGGACGGTCCGTCTCCTAGGGTCCGAGCTGCCAGGCTGAGACGATTCGGAGACCAGAAATGCCGCTTTATGCGATCGATGGAACAGAGCCCAGCTTCGCCGATGCGGATTCGAACTGGATCGCGCCCGATGCGACGCTGATCGGCGACGTCAGGGTCGGACGCAATGCCGGCTTCTGGTTCGGCGCCGTCATCCGCGGCGACAATGAGCCCATCGTCATCGGCGCCGACACCAATGTGCAGGAACATACTGTCATGCACACCGATCCCGGCTTCCCGCTGACGATCGGGGAAGGCTGCACGATCGGCCACCGCGCCTTGCTGCATGGCTGCACGATCGGTGACAACAGCCTGATCGGCATGGGCGCCATCGTGCTGAACGGCGCGAAAATCGGCAGAAATTCTCTGGTTGGCGCCGGCGCGCTGGTCACCGAAGGCAAGGAATTCCCGGACAATTCGCTGATCGTCGGCTCGCCTGCCAAGGCGATCAGGGTGCTGGACGACGCGGCCGTTGCAAGGTTGCGCGGTTCGGCGGCGCACTACGTTGCCAACGGCAAGCGCTTCCAGGCGGGGTTGAAGAAGGTCTGAGGTCAGCCTGGCATTTGCTGGCGGTGGTTTCGTCGCGCCCCAACTCACTGTCCGTCAGTTGCGCCCGGCCATCGCATCGCGCAGCAAGGAAGCACCGCCTTCAAAGCCGGCAATCTCGGCTTCCTCGATCGCGGTCCTGTAGTCATCGATGCGGGTTTCGAGCACCGGGTCGGCGCCCGCCGCCAAAAGCAGGCCGATCGCATCGACACTGCGGATGGCCACCGAATAGTGCAGCGGCGTCCAGTCGTTGACGCCCCGCATGTTGGGGTCGGCGCCAGCTTCGATCAGCACCCGCACGATGTCCAGCCTATCGGCGCGATCGGTGGACAGCGCCGCAATGATGGACGGAAACCCGCCATGATCCCTGTAATTCGGATCCGAGCCCGCATCGAGCAAGGTCGAGATGAAGCCGACGGGGCTCCAATAGATCGCATATTCCAGCGGATGCCCGAGGCCGAGCTCGAACGGCATGCGCTCGTCGAACCAGCGGGAAGAGCCGCCCAACGCCACGCCGAGGCCCTCGAAGTCGCCGGCCTTGAAGGCATCGTCGATAGCCTTGAACAGGCGATGGCGCTCGCATCGATCTTCCGGGATTTCCAACATGGCCGTGATCCAGAAGGCGAAAACCAACGGGCTATAGTGCCTCGATCTTCCGTGCGTGGGAAGGCGGGACGATTCGACTGAATGAGATTGGGATCTTCCAGCCT
>NZ_RZTE01000065.1:0-23279 GCF_003997415.1 Mesorhizobium sp. M7A.F.Ca.MR.245.00.0.0
TGGTTGCTGCCGCCTCGACAATCGTCTTGTACGTCGATGACCAGTCGTAGCCCCTTCGCGTGATCGCTCTGGCCTTGCGTCCTCAACAATCACCTGGGTACGATAGCCGTCATATTTGATTTCGTGAATCCAGTTGTCCCCTGCCGGCGGCACCTCGACAAGCGTGGGGAACATCGGCCGGATGAACTTCAACATACGCAAACTCGGACTGACCGAGTTTAAATTAGATTAAGCTAAAATGGTTGCAAAGGAACGCACCAGACGCTTGGGCAGCTCCGGAGCACCTTGAGGAGCGTGATCTTGATCCAGCAGCTGCAGTCGCTGGAGCGCCACCTGGCCGGCGTCAAGGAACGATTCCGCCCTCCCGGTGTTTCAATCTCATGACAAAACATCACGAAAGGCCGGGGAATCGCGATGGCGGCCGAAGTCGCCAGTGCCACGCAGCGCCTCGAACGGGCCGAGCTCGCGATTGAGCGCTCGGAAAAAATAGTGGCCCAAAACATCGAGCGGTCCGGCAGGATTCGGCGTCGAGCGCCGCCACCTAGATTAGCATCGTGTTAAAGCCACTCGAATGTGGCCAAGCACCACTTCGCCGATCTCGCTTTTGTCGGTCTTCTTCAACGTCAGCGCGAAGACCACGGTCTCGCGCGCTGGCATGTGCGGGTAGAGCGCATGGTTCGGGAACACCATGGAGAGGTCGCGCGACTTCGGCGCAACGTCGACGGGCCGACCAGGATGACGAATTCACCTGACCTTGTCGCTGCCTTTCAGCCTCAAGAGACAGCATTGCAAGCCTTCGGCAGAGCAATCAGCTTAGGCAACGGATCGGTCCGTTGGCAAATTCGGGTCCGATGTCGGCCTCGCGCGGACCTTTGACCAAATCGGCTCGCCGTAGTCGCAACGGTTGCGCCGAGGTGCTTGGCAAGCTGGATCGCGACACCTCCCCGCCGCTAAATTGAGCCATGTTGTGCCCTGTGGCCTGGGTTGTGTTGGCCATGCGAACGTGTAAGTTGTAGCTAATTTAGGGGTGGGGTGAAAATGGAATACGGTTCCAGGAAGGTCACCCTGTTGGGCGGCCTGGCATCGACCAGGCGGATCCGGATGCTTCTGGCTTCCACGGCGGTCGCGACCAGTCTCGCAACGCTGGCGACAGGCATTCCCGCTTCGGCCCAATCCGTGTCGATCTCCGGCGACGTGGATCCGACCCCCGCCGCATCGCCCAATTGGAACGTAGGGGGCCAGCTGTTTGTCGGCAAATCCGGTACCGGCACGCTGGACATCGAAGCCGGCGGCACGGTCGCCAGCACATTCGGCTTTGTCGGTCGTGACCCTGGCTCCATCGGCACGGCGACTGTGACGGGCACCGGCTCCACCTGGACAAACAGCGGCGAGCTCACTGTCGGCCTTTTCGGCAACGGCACGCTGAACGTCGAGGACGGAGGCAAGGTCACCGACTTTAACGGCTACATCGGATATCACTCGGGTTCTACCGGCACGGTGACGGTAACCGGCGCGGGCTCCACCTGGACGAACAGCGGCTGGCTCTTTATCGGCTATGCCGGTGGCGCCGGCACACTGACCATCGCGGCCGGCGGCGTGGTCACCAACACGGCGGGCTCCATCGACTCCGGCACGGCGACGGTGACGGGCGCCGGCTCCACCTGGACGAGCAGCCTCGATCTTACTGTCAACGGCACGCTGAACGTCGCGGCCGGTGGTGCCGTAACCAACAAGCAGGGCTTTATCGGCAATGGCTCGGACTTCTCCGGCACGGCGACGGTGACGGGCACCGGCTCCACCCGGACGAACAGCGGCGAACTTTATGTCGGCTTTAACGGCGGCGCGACGCTGAGCGTCGAGGACGGCGGCGCTGTCAGCAACACGAATGGCTATATCGGTACTTTCGCAAGCTTCACCGGCACGGCGACGGCGACGGTGACGGGCGCGGACTCCACCTGGACGAACAGCGGTGCGCTTTATGTCGGCAGTTCCGGCACCGCGACGCTGAACGTCGAGGACGGCGGCGCTGTCAGCAACACGGACGGCTACATCGGGGTTTTCGCAAGCTCAACCGGCACGGCGACGGCGACGGTGACGGGCGCGGACTCCAGCTGGACGAACAGCGGCGACCTTTATGTCGGCCGTTCCGGCACCGGCACGCTCGACGTCGAGGAGGGCGGCGCCGTCACCAACGCGGTCGGCTACATCGGATACGACGCTGGCTCCACCGGCACGGCGACGGTGACGGGCGCGGACTCCGCCTGGACGAACAGCAGCGAACTTTATGTCGGCCGTTCCGGCACCGGCACGCTCAACGTCGAGGATGGCGGCGCCGTCACCAACACGGTTGCCTACATCGGATTTAACGCAGGTTCCACCGGCACGGCGACTGTGACGGGTACCGGCTCCACATGGTCGAATAGCGGCGTACTCTACATAGGCAGTAGCGGTAATGGTACGCTGAACGTCGAGCACGGCGGCGCCGTGACCAACACGATCGGCTACATCGGATACCTCGCTGGCTCCACCGGCACGGTGACTGTGACGGGCGCTGGCTCCACCTGGGCGAACAGCAGCGAGCTTCTTATCGGTCGTTCCGGCAACGGGACGCTGAACGTCGAGGATGGCGGCGCCGTCACCAACACGGTCGGCCGCCTCGGATTTCAGCCGGGTTCCACGGGCACGGCCACGGTAACGGGCGCGAACTCCACCTGGACCAACAGCGGCGACCTTTATGTCGGCGATTTCGCCACCGGCACGCTGACCGTCGCGAACGGTGGTCTGGTCAGCGATGCTACAGGGGCTATCGGAGTGACCTCGAGCGGCACGGCCATTGTAACGGGCGCCGGCTCCACCTGGAAGAACAGCGGCACGTTCTATGTCGGTTATGGGGGCACTGGCACGCTGACCGTCGCGGATGGTGGCGCAGTGAGCACCGGCAATGGGGCAGGCATTGCCCATATCGCCGTTCAGAGTAGCTCGACTGGTACGCTCAACATCGGCGCGGCCGCTGGGCAGCCGGCCGTTGCGCCAGGCACGCTGCAGGCTGCGGAGGTTCGCTTCGGCGCGGGAGCGGGAACTCTCACCTTCAACCATACCGGGACGGGCTACACGTTCTCTCCGGCGATCACCGGTGCGGGGGCCATCGGACAGGTCGCCGGCACGACGATCCTGACCGGAAACAGTTCCGGCTTCACCGGGACGACGACGATTTCGGGCGGCGTGCTGCTGGTAAACGGAACGCTTGGCGATTCGAGTTCCTCGATCGACGTCCTGACGGGCGGCACGCTCGGCGGCTCGGGCACGGTGGGCACGACGACAGTCGCTTCGGGTGGCACGATCGCACCGGGCACCTCGATCGGGACGATGACGGTGAACGGCAACATGACCCTGCAGCAGGGCAGTCGTCTGGCCTACGAGGCGGCAGCACCGGGCGCGGATTTTACGACCGGTCAGGCGGATAGCGTCATGGTCAACGGAAACGTGACGCTCAACGGAGCCGTGCTCGACGTCGCCAATGCTGGCGGCTTCGGCCCCGGTCTTTATCGTATCGTCGACTACACGGGCACGCTCACCGAGAGCAACGGCGGACTCACTCTGGGCGCCGTTCCGCCCGCATCGACGCTGTCGATCCAAATGCTGACGGCCGACAAGCAGATCAATCTCATCAACACCACCGGCCTGACGCTGAACCTTTGGAACGCCAACGGCCAAGCCGACGCCACCCACATGGGCGGCGGCGCTGGCAGTTGGTCGAACACGGCGCCGAATTGGACCGATGCGACGGGTGCGCTCACGGCGGCCATGCAGCCGCAGCCCGGTTTCGCCGTCTTCGGCGGCGAGGCAGGCACCGTAACGGTGGACGGCAGCGCCGGCGCAGTCCAGACCACCGGCATGCAGTTCGCGTCCAGCGGCTACGTGCTAACCGGCGACACGCTGACGCTGGTGGCCGACGCCGATCATCCGGCGCCGGTCGAAGTGCGCGTCGGCGATGGCAGCGCCGCAAGCAACGGTTATGTGTCGACCATCTCCAATGTGATCGCGGGCACCGATGGATTGCGCAAGACCGGCGCGGGCACGCTGGTGCTTTCCGGAACCAACATCTATTCGGGCGGCACTACCATCGAGGCCGGCACGCTTGCGCTCTCGGGAGCGGGCTCGATCGGACCGGGTTCGCTGCAGATCGATGCCGGCGTATTCGACATCAGTGGTATTGGCGCTCTCGACATGACGATCCACAATCTTAGCGGCTCCGGCGGCACTGTCCAACTGGGCACCAAGGCCTTGACGATTGTCCAGGACCAGGATGGCAGCTATGGCGGCATCCTTTCGGGCACCGGCACGTTCATCAAGACGGGTGCGACATTTTCCTATGATGGCGACGGTTCCGGCTTCACCGGCACCACTTCCGTGGCCGGCGGCACCCTCCTCATCGGATCGGACGACGTACATTCCGGGGCAAGGCTCGGCGGCAACCTTGATGTGACGAATGGTGCCGTGCTTGGCGGCCACGGGACGGTCGGCTCCGGGGCTGGCAGCGTGGTGACTGTTCAAAGTGGCGGCACACTGGCGCCAGGCGCCTCTATCGGCACACTAACGCTTGACGGGGATCTCGTCTTCAACGCTGGCGCCAGCTTGCAGGTCGAGGTCGACCCGGCCAGCAGTTCCAGCGATCTGGTTCACGTAACCGGCGCGGCGACCATCGGCGGCGGCTCTGTCGCCCATATTGGTGTCGACGGCGGCTACAAGCCGTCTTCGACCTATACGATCCTCACGGCCGACGGTGGCGTTTCGGGTCAGTTCGACAGCGTGACTTCGGACTTTGCCTTCCTTGATCCGTTCCTGGCCTATGATGGCGACGACGTGAATCTGACCCTAAATCGCAACAACGTTGCCTTCACCGACTTTGCCCAGACATTCAACCAGAAGAGCACGGCCGGCGTGCTCGAGACGCTCGGATCGCTGAGCGCGCTCTACCAGGCCGTCGTTGTTCTAGCCAATGACGACGAAACGGTACGCCAGATCTTCGACCAGTTGTCGGGCGATGGATATCCCAGTGCCAATGGCGTCCTGGTGGAGGATAGCCAGCACGTTGCCGAGGCCGTCAATGCGCGCATCCGTTCGGCCTTCGGCACGATCGCGGCCAGCGATGCGCCTGTCATCGCCTATGGCGAGGTGCCGCAGGGAGGCAGCAAATCCAATGAAGCCATCCATGGCATGCTGTTGCCGGCCACCACGGATCGCGCCGCCGCCTGGGCAACCGCCTTCGGCTCATGGCGCGACAATGACGGCGATGGCAATGCTGCGCCGATCTCGTCTTCCACCGGCGGTTTCCTCACCGGCATCGACAGCGCCTTCGGCGATAACTGGCGGGCAGGCGTCATCGCCGGCTTCAGCCATTCGAGCTTCAATGTCGATGATCGCGCGTCCTCGGGCGACAGCCAGAACTGGCATCTCGGCCTCTATGGCGGTGGCCAATGGGGCGCTTTTGGCCTTCGCGCCGGCGCGGCCTACACCTGGCACGACATCTCAATGGGCCGCCACGTCGCCTTCGCCGGCTTGGATAACAGTCTGAGCGCCGATTATGATGCCGCCACCGCACAGGCCTTTGCTGAGATCGCCTATGACCTGAAGGCCGGGCAGTTCGGTTTCGAACCATTCGCCGGACTTTCTTACGTGACACTCCACACCGACGGCTTCAGCGAGACAGGCGGTGCCGCGGCCCTGACGACGTCCAGCACCAACACCGATGTGACGTTCACCACCCTCGGCCTTAGGGCATCCAGCAACTTCGATCTCGGCGGCACCACTGTCACGGCGCGCGGTACACTTGCCTGGCGCCATGCATTTGGCGACGTTACACCGATCTCCACCTTCGCCTTCGCTGGCTCCGACACGTTTGCCATCGCCGGCGCCCCGATCGCAAGGAATGCAGCGTTGATCGAGGCTGGCATCGACGTCGCACTCAGCCCCAATGCGAAGCTTGGCTTCGCCTATCAGGGCCAGTTCGCATCGGCCATGAAGCAAAACGGCTTCGATGCAAATCTGATGGTCAAGTTTTGAGGGACTAGACGTCTATTCACCTTCCCCGCGATAGCAGGTCACTTTTCTGGTAAGCAAGAAGCTGACCGTCAGCCCGCGGCCCATGACAACGACCTCAGGTGACTGATCTAACATCGGAAGTGAAGCCGGCTTTTTGTGACAAGTCGCCTCAGGCATGGGACGACATGACCGATTTGGAAGTCGGGGCGGCAACACTGGGGTTTCCCGCCTCGATAAAGGTCGCAGCAAGCGAATCTACTGGTGACCGCCCGACCAGGGCGCCACAGATGAAGGCAAAGGCGGCCGAGGTCGAAACGTTGACGGCTAGCCCCTGTTTGCAACGGCCGGCTCCACGGCGGTCAACGGGGCTTCCAAGCTCCAGGTGACCCCATGCGGGCCGTGCTCAAGCTTTCCCTGTCCCCCCACTGCCGCAGGTGCCACCCGCTTCAATACCACGGTTCCAAAGCCGCCCTGTCCGATGCTCTGAACTTCCGGCCCATCGGTTTCAGCCCAGGTGAGATGGAGGAGCCTCGAAGCACCGGACCCGGTAATGGTCCATATGACTGAGATCTGGCCCTTATCCGCTGAGAGGACGCCATATTTGGCCGAGTTGGTAGCCAGTTCATGGAAAGCGATCCCGAGATACTGCACCGCATTGGCATTGAGGACCAACAATGGGCCCGACATGGCGATAACGTCTCCCCGTGGGAATGGCTGGGCTTGCGCCGCCAAAAGGTCACTGATCGTGGCGCCCTTCCAGTCCGCCGCAACCAGCAGGTCGTGGGAGCGCGACAGCGCCATGATGCGCTCGCGCACCTGGTATTCAAATTGCTTTGGCGTCTCCGATCGCTTGTTGGTCTCACGGATCATCGACAGGATGACTGAATACTGGTTTTTCACCCGGTGATTGACCTCGCGCATCAGCATGTGGATGCGTTGCTCGCTTTCCCTCGCCAACGTGATGTCCCGGGCAATCTTCGACGCGCCGACGATTTGCCCGGCTGCGTTACGCACGGGCGATATCGCCAGCGAAACCGGAACCAGGCTGCCATCCCTGCGCTGCCGTGTGGTTTCGAACGGTTCGACGCGTTCGCCACGCCGAATGCGTTCGAGGATACGAGGTTCCTCGTCCTGGTGGTTATCCGGAATCAGCATCGTCACCGACTGACCGATCGCTTCGTCAGCGGTATAGCCGAACAGCCGTTCGGCGCCCTGGTTCCAGCTCTTGATGATGGTGTTGAGATCCTTGCTGACAATAGCGTCGAACGAGGATTCCACAATCGCTGACAGATGCTGCTTGGCCTCTTCGGCACGTTGGCGGTCCGTCAGGTCCAATAGCATGTTCACGGCACCTATCAGGGTGCCGTGCTCATCCCGCAGCGGCGTGGGATAGGGCAGGAACGGGAAAAAAGATCCGTCCGGTCGCTGCGCCACGGCCTCCTGGTTGCGGACCGGCCGGTTTTCGTTGAGAGCGATCGCCATTGGGCACTCGTCGTGGGGCAGTTCCTTGCCGTCGGCAGTGAACAGCTTGAACGTCACGCACCATTTGTCCTTGCCGACGTTAGGCTCCCGTCCTGCCAGCTCGGCAGCAGCGCGATTATAATAAGTTATCGTACCGTCTTGATCAGTTGTGTAGATGGCGACCGGAAGGGCGTCGAGGATCTGGTGATAAGTATTGTCCTGTTGCCTCAGTTCGGTGCGGGCTCGCTCCAAGTCGGTCACATCGACTGTGAAGCATCTGGTGTTGATTAGCTTGCCGTCACGAAAATGGCCGCTCGAGGTGATTTCGACATGCTTGATGGCTCCGTCGCGGGCTCTCAGACGCGCCGGATACCTCGCGATCTTTTCGCCCCTGGTGAGGCGTTCCAGAATGTCCTCGATGACCGGCCGGTCGGGGTAGAAGTCGGCGATGTGCCGGCCGACATAGTCTTCTGCGGGATAACCGAGGAGGTCGAGCTCAGCTGTGTTGGCGTGCAGAATGATGCCATCCTCGCTCACCAGATGGAGAGCAACCGCGCCGTTCTCGAAAAAATCCTGATAATCAAAATTCGGACTGTCAGTGCCGGACATTTCCGGGTCTTTGAAGGCGACAACGTTCGCCTGCGGTAGTTCATTCATATTTCTGGCCCCGATATCAATTCAACCAGCTGTAACGTTGCTTGTGCCGGTATCGTTCCAAAGTCGCCGTTTTCGGGTGTTGCACGGCGGGCCGGCTTACCATTCTTACCGCACGCGACTTCATGCCAAGTCCTTGGTCGCTTACCACGAAACCTTGATCGCCCGGGCCAGAAGATGACCGGATAGCTGTGCTCGGCCGGCCGTGCGACTGGTTTAACGCAGGCGTTGCAGCAGCAGCCGCGCCTCACGGAATCGGTGCCGATCGGGCAAATCAGCTCCAGCCCGCTAAACTTGGTCGTCAAAGCCGCGTGCGCCGATCTGCTCTCCGCATTGAGCGAGCTCCGATTGCCACGACGCTCGTAACTCGTCTTACCGTGCCCGCCCTATTCGACTGGCCGGAGGGCTCTCGTGCCGGCGCCGAGCTATCCGGCGGACAAGGACGCCAGGGGCGCTCACAGCCCCAGTGCCGCAGCGACACGTTCCTGGAAATACTGCACTCCCCGCTCATGCCGCCCCGAGAGCGGGCCGGAGGTATAGGCCCCTGCGGCATAGTTGCGATGCGTATCGGCGCAGATGGCGTAGTCCTCGCGTACCACGGCCAGAGTGCCTTGCACAGATTTCGCCCTGCTCTCGGATGTTTCTGCAGCGATATCGGCAAAGAAGAAATGGTAATGCTGGTCTGTGTGATGCGGTGAGGTCGGATTGATCCGGCTAACGTTCATGCCGCCATCGAAAAGCGACAGCGTCCAGTTCGGCCACATCCAAAGCCATTTGCCGCGATAGAACAGACCGTCTTTCGGCGGTGCGGTCATCCGGACATAACCGGGATGGGCGGTGGTCTGGAAAGCTTCGAAGTCGATGGCAGCGTAGAACGAGGGATGTGTGCCAGGGATGTGGTAGCCTTCGACGAAATTGTCGGTGTAGATCTTCCAGTTCGCCGTAAAGCTGACGGTGGCCTGATCGGTGGCGGCATAGGTCTCCAACGGCTCGTCCGCCAGTTCGTCGGGCAGAGAGCCAAGTTGATCCAGAAGACTTTCCTTCGGGTCGAGTGCCGCGAAGAGCAGCCCGCGCCATTCCGACAAGTGCACCGTCTCCAGCGGCCAGTCTTCGGCGATGATCGCGGGATCCTTGCCATACCATGGGGCCTGCACCAGCCGTCCGGTGTCGGCAAAGGACCATTTGTGATAGGGGCAAACGATCAGCCCACATTTGCCCGCGCCATCGGCCAGAAGTTTCGCCCCCCGGTGGCGGCAGACGTTCTTAAATCCGCGCAAGGTCCCGTCCCGGCCCCGGATGGCAAAGATCGGCGTGCCGGCGATGTCGATGGCAAGGTATTGACCGGACGTCGCGACCGAGGCGACAGGCCCCATGAACTGCCAGGTGTGCGCGAAGATGCTGCACCGTTCCTGCTGCCAGATATCATCGCGTACATAAAGCGACGGGTCCAGGTTCAGGTATTGCACAGGCGGAGTGTCGAGTGGCAGCTGGTCGGGCCGCAAGGGGTCTGGCGTCATAGGCTAACCTCCAGTTGCGGCAATCCTGTCGTAAGCGGGGCGGCATCGCAAGAGAATTGGCTCTGCTGCGCACAGCCTGTAAGCCGGCGTGCAATTTTGCTCTAAGCAGATTTGCTGGAGTGGCGGTCGTTTCCAACTCGCCGACCTAGTTGTCGACCGCGATCATCACGTGGGATGCTTAACCGCAGCACAGGTCCCAGGTCGACTTCGAGCCCAGTTCGTCGTCCGCCTGGTGGACGGCGGGTATCAGAATAGTGCCGTTCGCTCGCGAACGACGGGGGATGGAGTCGTGAGCTGACGAGAGAAACTTTGCCCGAGGACGCCAAGCTAGAACGGCAGCTTACCGCCGAGCGTTCGGCACGCCGAATCCTGATGTTGGCTTAAGCGTATCTCAGACATTCAGTCTGACCAGACTTTTGCGAATGGCGTCTTTGCGCTTCGTCTCGGTCATTGAGATATTAGCAGCCGCTTCCAAGAAGCAGACATCAGTGACCGCGCCATAGCTCTCGATGCGCAACGATATCAGACTCTCCAACCCGCCATTGCCCACATGCATTTCCCAGGACGGCCATTGATCGCTCAGGCAGGAATTCCGGACCGGTCCGGATCACCCAGGTGAAATGGCGTCTGCCGGGTCGACGGTTGCGTCAGGCGGCGTATGTCAACTCGTTTTAGGCCGCAGTAACTTCGAGAGCCAAGGCGGACTGCTGGGGCAGGAAGAAGCTGGGTATTTCCACACTGGTGCGATCCGGTACTTAACATATTATGTGACCTTCAACTGGGGGTTATAGCGAATGAAAGATGAGACCGGCGTTCAGAAGTTGGTGCGCACACTGCGTGCCCGAGCACCCGACGACGCAGCTGAATTGCTGGCCAGAGAGTCTCCCGAGTTCATCCGTGACACACTAGAGCTGTTGCCAGAGGGGCACGCCCGCAAGGTGGCCGAGCATTTGCCATCGCATATGCGGCCCATCAGGCCCCCTGACGATGGCGAGGATTTCGCGATCCCCGAGTCGCTTGTCGAGGTAATGGACCCGATTTCCGCCAGCGTTCCTGTCGGGACGACGGTTGCTGCCTCGGTGGAAGCTGTCAGACGCGCCCAGGTGCCGACCGAACTCACTTATCTCTACGTCACGGACGAGGGCAATAAACTGGTTGGCCTGGTGGTCCTGCGCGATCTGATGCTGAGCGAACCGGACGCCATTGTCGACCAGATCATGCTGCCCAAGCCGTTCGCTCTTGATGTAGGTCTCTCTTTGAGCAACGCCTGCAAGGCAGCGGTACGGCGTCACTACCCTGTCTATCCGGTGGTGGACGCGGAGAACCGGCTGCTCGGGCAGGTTCGCGGCTGGCGCTTGTTCGAGCAGCAAGTCATTGAGATTTCCGCTCAGTCTGGCCAAATGGTAGGTGTCCAGAAGGAGGAGCGCTCTTTCACGCCGCTGTTTTCAGCCTTCTTGAAGCGTCATCCGTGGCTGCAGTTGAACCTCCTGACGGCCTTCATGGCCGCATTCGTGGTCAGTTCGTTCACAGGAACCATCGAGAAGATCGTCACGCTGGCGGCATTCCTCCCGGTCTTGGCCGGGCAGAGCGGAAACACGGGCTGCCAAGCACTGGCTATGACGCTGCGTGGCCTTGCGCTGGGGGATGTGGACAAACGACCGAAGCTGCACTTGGTGGTGAGAGAGGGCGCGCTCGGGATCGCCAACGGCTTGCTTGTCGGCCTTCTTGCGGCTGCGGCGATGTGGTTCTACGCCTCGAGGCAACCGGAGTCGGCGGCCCAAGCGCCCATGTTAGCACTTGTGATCCTGCTTGCCATGTCCGGATCGTGCCTCATGTCTGGAATCTCCGGCGTGCTGATCCCGTTGGGCCTGCGCCGGGTCGGCGCCGACCCGGCGGTCGCTTCGGCGATCTTCCTCACCACCTTGACCGATATTGTAGGCATGGGCCTGATGCTGGGGCTGGCCACCATACTCGTGCTGTAGCGAGGTACGTCCCTGGGAATTGGGGCAACAAGCTGATCTCGTCGCGTTCAGCGAATTGCGAGAGCCAGGCCGCATCGCGCACGCATCGTGAGAAGCACCCTCCGGCAGCTCTCTGACCCTTGCGCAACGCGCCGGAAGACCTTTGGATAGGCCGTGGATGACCTTGAAGCCTATTCAGTGACCAGAACACGCGCAGAATCGCGCAAGCAATATTGACCTCGTCGGTTTGCGATCCGCCACTCAGGATCTGGTTGTTTGCCACTGGTGCCGAATCCTTCAATTACGTCCAGCAACTCCAAGCAGACGTTTTTGCGACCAGCGCAGCCAAAAATAGGAATAAGCCTGTTAGCTTGTTGCGCAGCTGCAACAGCTGCTGAGGCTCGCATGATCTGGTGGCAGTTCAGTCGCCTTTTTTCTTGTAGTCATGCGATTCCTTCGCACTAGTCCGGTCGGGGTGGGTTCTCGGCATGCAATCTTCGTCTCGCACGATTTTCGGCTTCGCCGCAGCGCTGCTTTTTAGCGGGGTATTGCCGGCCGGCGCACAAGGTCTTTTTACGGCCTATGACGATGCGTTTTCGGCCCGCATCGCCAGTCCGGCCGACAATGGAACGCTCGCCCAATTCGTCACGGTTGCGGTCAACGCGGGCCAATACGATCAGGCGATCTCCTCAATCGAGCAGTATCTGATCCAATACCCCCGCGATGCGCGCGCCCGGCTTGCCGCCAGCCGGTTGTACTATCATGTCGGCTCCTATGAATTGGCCCGGCGGCAGGTGCAGTACGGCATCGAAGTCGGCGGTCTGACAGCGGGTGAGCAGCAGGAAGCTGTTCGCCTCCTCGGCCGGATCGATCGTGCGTTGCGTGGCGTCACCTGGGAACTCGCCCTGACCGGCGGCGTATTCAGCGCATTCACCGATTTTGCGCCGGGCGGGGCGCAGGACGAGGAAAGCTTCGTCTCGCCCTACGGGCGGGCGGAAGGCTTTGTCCGGTGGGACCTCGGCACGCCAAGTGCCGACGCGCTGGTGCTTTCAGGGTCGTTGACGGCGACAGAGCGTTTTTTCACGGAAGACCTGTCGGTTCCGGGTAGCGATAAGACTTTTGTCCACGGCAACGCAGCGATTACCTGGGACAAGGGGCTGCCCAATAGTGGGATCGATTCGCTTCGCCTGCTGCTCTCCGCGTTTACCGTTACAGACCGTTTCGACAGCGATATTCAGGAAACCGGCATTGGCTTTGGTGGACGTTTCCTCGTTCGACCGACGGTCGAAGCGACGCTCTTCGCCGGTGGCGGCTACATCGATCTAAGCGCCTCGCAAGGCATTTTCGCCGACAGCAGGGTCTTCTATGAGGCAGGCGGCAGCTACCGCTTCCGCAATGGCCAGGCGCTCGGACTGCGCTTTGTCGGCTCGAATGACTTCGCTTCCGGATCTGGAGAAATCGGCCGCAGCTACTCAGGCGAGGTCCGCTATGGCGGCCTGTTGATGAACGTACCGGATCTTTTCGCATGGTCACACCAGATCGCCTTCTCGGCCGGCCACAGCGACATTCCCGATCTCTCGGTCGGCATCGGCACAAATATTAAGAGCGACTTCTGGCGCATTGCCTCGGAAAGCGATTTTCAGCTGACGGAAGCCCAGAAGATCAGCGTTGATCTCGCCTATCGAGAAACCACCTTCGCCATCGCCAACCGCGACCGAAAATCGTTCGAAATGCTCATGAGCTATACGTTGACGCTCAATTGAAAGAGGCCTCGATGAGGTACCGTCAGATCGCTCTTTTTATCGCCTGCCTTGCTTTCACGGTACCATCCGCCGCTGAGACAGTCGGGTCGATGACAGCCTATCAGACCAACATCGTCCGCAACAACGGTGGGACAATGAACGTTGGTGCTGGCGTCGAACTCGGCGACCAGTTGCGCAGTGACCCCACCGGTCTTGGAATGCTGGTGTTCCGGGATGAATCGAGCGCCAAGATTGGTCCGAACACCAGCCTGACAATCGATGAATTCGTCTACAATCCGGGCTCCGGTTCCGGAAAGATCGATATCGGGATGAACAGCGGCCTGGCACGTTTTTATGGCGGCCAAGTTTCTAAAGGGGGCGTCATGCAGGTTGCGACGCCGCACATGGTGCTCGGGGCGAGAGGCGGCATCATCGAAGTGCTGGTGGCAGCCGGCCAGACTGTCGGCATATTGCGCGCCGGCCGCATGACCTGCACGATCAATGGCAAACGGCTGGTCATCACAAATCCGGGCTACGCCTGCACGTCGGCAGATGGCAAGCTGCTGACCGGCTACGGTGGCATCGACACCTTCCCGATATTGGACAGTATTGACCGGATAGCGGGCACCGGCCTGCCAGGGGCACCGGGTCCTGGGTTGGACGTAAGCGCAATTTGTGCATCGGCACTCGGCGGCTCGCTCGAAGTCTGCGGGTCCACGGACGGCGCATTGCCAGGAGTGGTCTTGGAATTCCCTGACAGCCCAATGCCACCTGCGGGCAGCGGGGGGCGGAGGGGCGAGTGTGAGGGTGAGCGTTGCTGTTACTACTGCGATTAGACTGGCCCCACGATGAGCCGCTTGGTCGGTAGTCCCTGGGCTGATTGGCGGCAAGCTGGCAGGCGCAAAATATCCGGCCTTGTGGTCGTGCTCCTGCTGCTCGCTTGCCATTTGGCTTTTGACGCACCGTTGTCGCGTCTGCGTGAGCGGACGTACGACTTCTACCAGTTTCTCGCCCCACGCCAGACGACGAGCAATCCTGTCGTGATCGTCTCGATAGATGACGCCAGCCTCAAGGCACATGGGCGATGGCCCTGGAACCGTGGCCTCTTGGCCGATCTGGTCGATGGCATCACCGAATCCGGCGCGGCGGTGGTCGGGCTTGCGCTGGTACTCCCCGAGGCCGACAACTCGCCTGAGGGCATCGCCGGAGACAAGCATTTAGCAGCGGCGCTGGCCAAAAATCGAACGGCGCTTGCCGTCAGCCTAGGCAATGAGGCGACAGTTTCAGAAGCAGAACCCAAAGCCGGCTGGTCGATCGTCGGGCAAGTACCCGATACACTTCCCGGCTTCACCGGCTTGACCGGCTCGCTTGCCGAATTCTCGAACACTGCCGCGGGCCTCGGCGTGATTCGCACCTTGCCTGATCCCGACGGCGTACTGCGCCATGTGCCGCTGCTCTGGCTTCGCAACACCGCTCAAGGCGTGCAGTTGTGGCCGTCCTTCGCACTCGAGCTCCTGCGCCTTTACGCTGGACAGGACGGGTACATAGCCCGGATGAATGCAGCCGGGTTCGACGCACTCAGGATGGCCGGCGCCATTGTGCCGCTCGAGCCGGAGGGGAGCATCCGCCTCTGGCAAACCGCCACCGATGCGCCCCGCCTGTCTGCCAGCACTATCCTCTCGGGCCATGGCGATCCGCGGCTGCGCGACGCCATCGCCATTGTCGACCTGTCGGCTGTGGGACTGACGCAGTACCTGCCCACGCCAAGGAGTCCAGCACGATCAGGAGCGGACTTCCACGCCGATGCGGTTGGCCAGATGCTTGCCGGGCGCTACCTGGCCGAGCCAACGCACGCGCGTATGCTTGAGCGGCTCTGGTTTCTCCTCAGTGCCGTCGTTTTCATCGGGCTGTCCGGAGTGCTCGCCGGGCGTGTCGTGCTTGGCGCCCTCGCACTGGCGCTGCTGGTCGTCACGCCGTTTGTGTTCGGCGCTCTCGAGTACAGCATGCAGGGTGCACTCTATGACCCGCTGCAGCCGGCGCTTGCAACGATCATGGTTGCGGGCTTCGAAGGCTATGTCCTCTACAGGCGCAGCGAGCAGCGCCGGTCCACCTTGGCGCGACAGTTCTCCCAATATCTGTCGCCCTCCGTGGTGCAGCGCCTCGCAAGCTCGGACACCGAGGCAATCCTGTCTGGCGAGAAGCGCGAGATCACAATCCTGATCAGCGACATACGCGGCTTCACGACGATGAGCGAACAGCTCGATACTCATGAGATCGCCAAGGTAGTCAACCATTTCCTTGGTATTGCGACCGATGAGATACTCAAGCGCGACGGCACCATCGACAAGTTCATGGGCGATGCGGTGCTGGCCTTCTGGAACGCGCCGCTTGATCAACCCGATCATCGCGAGCGTGCGCTCGACGCGGGTCTTGCCCTGATCGAGCGGGTGAAGCGCGAAGATGCCGCCTTCACTGCGGATGGCCATCGCTCGATCGAAATCGGCGTCGCCATCGAGACCGGCATCTGCTCGGTAGGCAATTTCGGCTCCGAACGACGCTTCGATTACACCGCAATCGGCTCCCCGGTGAACCGCGTGGCACGTCTCGAGTCCACGACCAAGAAGCTGGGCATCCCCCTGGTGCTCGGACCCGGCTTTGCGGCAGGAGCATCGATGCCGGTCGTCCAGGCGGGCGCCTTTGAGCTCCAGGGTTTCAAGGGCGAGGTGCCGGTTTTCACTGTTCCGGAGATGCAAGCTGCTCACCAAGGTGTGAGCCGCGAAGTAGAGATCCAACAATCTGGCGCCCCTGGCGCGGTGGTTGGTTCGCCGCCATCCGTGCAAATGACACCGCCTGATGTTGCGCCCTGAACCCGAAGCACACGCTGACCGGATTCAGCCGATCGCAGGGGTGCCGTCCTGCATCGTGAACTAAGACCGCTGGGGAGGGCCTAGGTGCCATCAGGCGGCATCCGGCCTGCGCAGCCGTTGTTTTTGACGGCGGGCGTCTCGCACGCCTGCAGGATTAGGCCAATTTGGTCGGCCGCAAAATACCGGAGCTGAAAGTAGCCCATCTATCCTGAAAGCTGCCATTCTAGTTGCGGCCCCACGCTCATCAACCGTCTGCCGGCGCGCAGCGGTCATCCAACAGAACACCGGCCGACCTGTTCAGTTCGAGTTGATGAGCGACGCACGCTCCAGCCTTCTCGCATGGCTGGAGCGACGCGGTAGAAGATGCCCTGGAACTGCTGAGGCTACGGAAACCTACAGATGCAGCTCCATTTCCGAGTGGAGCCGCGTATGCTAAGCGCCTTGTTTCGGTCGTTGAGGCGAACTCCTGCGATCCCATATGTGGACATAGTTGCTGAAGACGCTTTGAACCAGACTCGCGTGGGAGTGAGGTTGCAAAACGCCTCCTCCGGGTGAGAACTCCCCGCAGAGAGCCGCTTCTTCAGACAGGCTCCGACCAGGCCGCAGGATAGGCGAGGCAGCCCCAGAATTTGGAGACCAGAACATGGCAAGCGGGGAGCAGAAAGACAAATCAGCGGCGGAAAAGGCAGTATGGCCGCTTCTCTTTCTAACGGCGGCGCTGCAGGCGTATCTGGGTCTGTCGTTGGTAGCCTATGTGTTCATGGGCGTGTCAAACCCGGGCTCCGGGATGGCCGGATGGACAGCGGCCATGACAGGCGGGCTCCAGACGATTGCGGCCATGGCGGCCTTTGTGCTGGCTCTTCGAGGCGATCTTCGCGGCACTAACCTGGCGTTAGCCGGCAGCATCATGCTGGGCTGGTTTTCGATGCTGCCTGCGGTCGCTGAGCAAGGGCTCGACTTTGGCGGTGACGACTGGGGTACCCCGGTCTATTTCGTGGTCTCCCCCATCATCGCGATCGTTACGGCAACGCTAGCTTGGCGCAACCTATACCTGGTCCCGGCAGCTTTCATCGTAACAGCACCGACCTTCATCGGCATTTTGGTCGTCATCGTCTTCGGAATCGTCATCGCTTTATACGGCTTCTGAATGCGTGGCAGGTTCGAGGCTCGAAGTCGCAAGGATTGGCTTCGGCCCGTGAATCCGAGGCGTATCCAAGGTCCGGCTTCGGGTCGCATCCGGCCCGCTGCAGCATTTTCCACTTTGAGGCGAAATCATTCTCGACTATGGTCTGCCAGACTTAAGGCATGGGGGATTGCCGATGGTTTTATCACGCAGGGAAGTCGTGATCGGCGGCCTGGCGCTGGTCGCGGTCGGTGCAACCGGCAATATTGTTCTAGCCGCGACGGCAAAATCCTTTTTCGCCGGTGACGCCAGCGACAACAATTTTGTCTATCGCAAGACCAACTTCGCCAAGATCGACAAGAGATGGCATCGCCAGATCGTGAAGTATTTCAGCAGCGAGCCGGTCGGCACCGTCGTGGTCGATACCCGCCACCACTTCCTCTACCTCATCATGGAAAACAAGACCGCCATCCGCTACGGCGTCGGCGTAGGCAAGGACGGCTTCAAATGGTACGGCCGCGCGACGATCGACCGCCGCGCGCTGTGGCCGCGATGGGTCCCGCCCCCCGAAATGCGTAAGCGCAAGCCGGACCTACCGCCGATGGTCGCAGGCGGCGCGTCCAACAATCCGCTCGGGCCGCGCGCGCTCTATCTGTACCGCGACGGCGCCGACATCGGCTACCGCCTGCATGGCACCCTGGAGCCATGGAGCATCGGCACCGACGCTTCCAGCGGCTGCATCCGCATGTTCCCGGAAGACATCATCGACCTCTACCAGCGGTGCCCGATCGGCACCGCGGTGGAGGTGCTGCCGCACATCGCCGACCAGGCGCCCGCTTCCACAACTGTCGAATGATTGGCGCCTGATGAACCGCATGATTGAAAACACGCGCCGGCTGCTCGCTGCCAGCCTGCTGGTGTTTGTCGCATCCTGCTCGACCAGCAACACGCTGGCCCCTTCCACGCCAGACGTCACCAACGCCGAGATTGCCGGCTTCCAGAACGTGCAGCCGGGCAGCGAGGAGGATTTTATCCTCAATGTCGGCCGCCGCACCTATTTCACACAAGGTTCGGTTGCGCTCGATTCTGTCGCCAAGGCCACCCTCGACACCCAGATCGCCTGGTTAGCAAAGCATCCGCGCTGGCTGCTCAAGCTGCAGGGTTTCGCCGACGATCCCGGCGCAAGTGAAACGGCGCTGTCGCAGCAGCGCGCCGATGCGGTGATGGACTACCTCGCCGCGGGCGGCATAGACCGCAATCGCATGTGGGCCAAGGGCTACGGCAAGGACAGGCTCGTCCGCGACTGCCCCGACGCCGCCTGCAGGTCGCAGAACCGCCGCGTTGTGTCTAATTTGCGCGATGAGAGGGACGAGTCGTAGGGGGCAGCTGTTTTGCCTGTCATCGGAGGCCGTAGGCAGCTTTGTCCCCGTAAAGCAGACATGCCGACGATAGCACTTCAGGCCGCGGTTGCCCAGGTCCGCGAAACTTCCATGTGCCGCACGCCACCTTGGCTCCCGGCCTTCATTGTCGTAACCTCACGTCGCAAAGTCAGCGTGTGCACAGGAGGGCGCGTTCGAATGCGGGTTCCAATTTGGCTCCTTTCGACCTTTGTGCTGTTGTTGGCAACATTTCCATCCGGGGTGCACGCGGCCAGCGACAATCCGAAGCTCACGCCAGTCGTTGCGGAGATCATCGCTCCCCCGCATGTGGTTCCAGGCTCCGACGGCAGGCTTCACATCGTCTACGAACTTGCAGTGACGAACGTCACCGGCGGCAATGTCCGATTCGAGAAGCTCGAGGTCGTAGAGGCCGACAGCGGAGCACCGCTTGCAGAACTCGGCCCGGATGAATTGGCCACGCACGTCACGCCGGGCGCAAGCCGCGGCAACGAAACCCGCGAGCTGGCCGCCTATCAGTTCGCCGTCATCTTTCTGCATGTCGTGCTTGCGGACGGCGCGGCGGTTCCGGCTCGCATTTCCACGAGATCACGGCGTTTTTCGCGGTCATCGGCGCCGACATGACGGTGACGATTGGCGAGGGTGCCGTCGTTGCGACGGCGCCGGTGGGCTTCCGCGGAGCGGAATAGCGTCGGATGATCTCGTTCTGATCCGAAACCACCGAATCGATCTGCTCGGGGACCGTCTGGCTAAGGCTCGGTCCGACCATGAAGGCACTGATTGCAAGACAGATGGACACGCGACGTACTGCGTCGAACCACTGAGACAGCGCCTTGCGAAGAGGCATCAATCAAACTCGCGGACATGTCGTGGTAGGGTAGATCAAGGATTGCTCGAAACTCAAATTAGCAAATTAGCAAATATGTTGGGGTCCGTCATCCCGCGAAAGCTTACGCGTCAGTGCCCCAACAAAGCGCAGACCGACTGAGCCTGAACCTCCCGCAAGCGTTCGATCAAAGCGCCAGCCGGCTCAGCGATGTTCAGCGTGGTGGTGACCGAGCGCGTCCCGTCGGCGGTTGACGCCGCCCACTGCGTGTAGCCCGGGAAACTGCCTGTGTGGCCATAAACGACACCGCACGGCGTGGTGTAGCGGAACAGTCCGAGACCGGCATCGTTCGTCCCGGGTCCGGGCGGACTGGAATTGCCGGCCACGAACTTCATCTGTTCAATCTGCTCGACAGCGCCGAAGAACTTCAGTCCGAGATCTGCCCGTATGAACGTCGACAAATCATCAGGCGTCGACACCATCGCGCCCGACGCCCACGCACCGCTTGGGCTGACGAAGGTCGTGACGTCTTTCGGCTCGGATCCGGGCGCGACGACATAGCCGTGGATGGCGGGCGCAGGCAGCGCGATGTCGCGCGTCGGGAAACTCGTCCGGGCGAGGGCGGCAGGACCAAACGCGATGTTCTTCAGCAGCGTCCCGTAGGGCGTTCCTGTGACCGCCTCGGCGATCAGCCCGACGACGACGTTGTCCGTGTTGGAGTAGGTATACTGGGTGCCGGGCGTAAGCTCGAGCGGGTCGTTGCGAACCCAGCCGATGATCTCAATGGGCTGCACGTAGCCTTGAGGATTTGTCGCGACCTGCTCGGCCAAGCCCTTGGACTGCAAGTAGTCGGGCAGGCCGCTGGTGTGGTTCAGCATCTGGCGGACCGTGACGGCCCGACCATGCCGCCGGCAGATCAGGCAGGTGCTGGCCGATGGTGTCGTCGAGGCCGAGCCGGCCCTTCTGGACGAGGTGCAGGGCAATGGCGCCGTTGAATGCTTTTGAGATGCTGGCGATGCGCATATATTGATCGACCCCCAGCGCCTCACCCGATATGACATCGGCGCGCCCCGCTGTGAGTACGGTCATGCGACCGGCGCGGTAGAGCGTGGCGATCGCGCCGGGAGGTCCATCCTCTGCATCGACGAGCTCCTGTAGGCCGGCCTGTACTTTTGCATCGGCCGTTCTCAACTGAGCCGCGGTTAAGCCCGTCGACTGTGCCGGACCTTCGCTATCAGGATGTTTTACATAGAGATCCGGATTCATCTCTTCAGAAGACACGATGACTTCGTCATTGACGCCAGAGTCAATATAATCATCAGTAATTGAAAAGCCTGCCAGAAGCTGTTTGTCCGGAGGATACCAGGAGCCGAGTTCGTGCGAGTAGGCGGCAATAGCCAGCCGCGCCAGTTCACGATTGCTATACAGGTCGATTTCATAATCTTCGACCAATTCGCCATCCGAATATTTCTTATATCCGTCAATATAAGGATCGCGGGAATTGTGGCCTCTATACTTATCCACAACGTCGCCGACGGTGACCTTAGCCTTGTTTCCCTGGAAATAGATCTTGCGGAGGAGAAAACCCCAAGCAGCTACCCCATGCTCTGGGGTTTCATAAATGGCAGTTTGGTTGCCGTACCGGTCTGGCAGAGTGCAACCTACATATCCTCTCATGCTGTCTCGCTGCCATTTCGAGATGTTGATGGCGCCGGGATTGTTTGTTCGAAGGGCCCTCCGAGTAAGCGCATTTGAGGAACTATAGGCAGCGTCCGGTAGGCTGCTAAAGAAATTGCCAATCCCGACCAGACTTCTGAAGTTGAATTCAGTACCTTCAGGATATTTCGCATCGTCGCGAAATGGCGGGGCTAGACTGCGCGCTTTGTTCGCCTCCCAAAACGGCAGCCCGAGTGCAATGCCGGTCTGCATCCCCACTGTGCCGTCAACGGGTATTCCATATGTGCTCTGGAAGGACTTCACAGCGCTGGCTGTCTGCGAACCAAACACTCCATCAATCGCTGAGGCGTAAACAGATCTGTCCGTGAGTACGCTCTGTAGAAGCGCAACCCTACGATCAGGAACGTTGCTTCTAGTTTGCCGAAAGACCGGACCGACGGGTTGACGCTTGTCGCTGATGCTGAAGTTGCTGACCCGTTCGCTCGACCCGGAATAATCGTCAGGTGCTCCGCGGTTCAGGGGATTAGCTGCGCCAACTTCATCCGGGCTTTCAAAAGCGAAGGCCGGACCGTCAGGCAAGAGGGCCAGGAGCGCAATGGCAAGCCAACCGCCCGCCCGCGGCCTGAAACAACCGCCTATCATTTGGCGACTTCACCGCATGCGTTGACTGCATCGGTCTTCGACATGCACATTCTCCGATCTTCGGCGAATTTCAGTTCGCCTTGTTAACTGACCTTCTCGTCTCCCAGCACCTTTTATCATCCAAAGAGTGGATGACGGAAGGCGAGCTTGATTCTGATCTGGCGAATCGCCTGTCAGCAATCTCCGCTATCGGCGCGGCAGCCTGCAACTTTCAGCGCCGAGAGCATGCGAGCGGACCATCCACCCGGACACTCAGCTCTCTCCCATCTTTCAACTCCCAGCCATAAAGGTCTCCAGCGGCAGGGTTGCGGTAGTTGGCGCAGCGATGGTCGGTCAGGTTCTGAGGGGGCGGTGGCGGCGCGCGTGCTGTCGTCGATCAAGGACGAGCGGCTGGTCGCCGAAAAGTCCTGTGGCCGCGGCGTGGGCAAATCTCCGGCGACAGGGACGCCCGGTTGGGGATCTCGAGTTGGCGCTGTTTGCCGGCACGATCGCCGCCTATGCCCAAGGCTTCGCGGTGATGAGCGGCGCGTCGAAAAAATTCAACCGGAACCTGCCGATGCCGGTCATCGCCGAGATCTGGCGGGCCGGCTGCATCATCTGTTCGCAACTGCTGGATACGATGGCAGAAGCATTCGGCACTGGGGCCGCAGCCACCAACCTGTTGATGGCGTCGGCTTTCGTTTCCTTGATGCAGGAGGCACACCCGTCGCTTCGGCGTGTCGTGGCAAGGGCGGCCGAAGCCGGCTCGCCGGTGCCGGCGCTGTCGTCGGCGCTTGCCTATTTCGACAGCTACCCGTTTTGTCTCAGAGCCACCGAAGCGGCCGTTCAAACGAATAGGGTCCGACCGTCGCGCAGCACATGACATAAAAAAGCCCGCCGGCCGCCAGGCCAGCGGGCAGTTCTCATGGGGAAAGCACTGAATGGGAACAGTGCAACGGCCGAAGTTTGACAGCGCGATTTTGTTCCACCGTCCGTGATCAGCTTCGCGCCATTTGGTAAAAACCGTACAGCAACCCTTTCCGGTCTGTTCGACTTCATGTGGGATGGCTGGCTATGTCTTCGACCTTTCCGACACCGCAGTGCCGACCGAGATTCTGGCAGAGTTGGCCCGTTCTGGTGCTGGCGCCCGTCTCGATCTGATATGCAAGGTCTGCGATGCCAAGGGCAACGAAACCCAGCAATTCAGGGTAGCGTTACGGGTTCCTGAGAACCGGGACGTGATGCTTTACCGGCCAACCTGCCATTGAAAAGGGAGCAGTAACGGGCCTTCCGGTGTTATGCTCGGCCAGGGAAACCGAGCGCAATCCAAACTTAATTTTCGGAGCCATGTTGCAGTGGGTCCGCCCCTACTGGCGGGCAGAGGCGGACCC
>NZ_RZTE01000066.1:0-22685 GCF_003997415.1 Mesorhizobium sp. M7A.F.Ca.MR.245.00.0.0
AGGGCAGTAGGGCAGTAGGGCAGTAGGGCAGTAGGGCAGTAGGGCAGTAGGGCAGGACACTCCAGGCAATTCACATACTGCCTTACTGCCCTATTCCCTTACTCCCCTACATTTTATCGATCACCGACTGCACGCCCTCGGTCGGAGCATCGACGGAGGACCCTGCCACCATGATGGCGGCGACGATCGCTTCGGGGTCGTCGACAACCAGCGGCTTGACCCGCTGTGCGGTGTGGATGAAGCCTTCGGCGGCCATGTGATCGAGCAACGCCAGCATCGGATCCCAAAATCCTTTGACATTGGCGAAGACGATCGGCTTGCGATGATGGCCAAGCTGCCCCCAGGTCATGATCTCGACGATCTCCTCGACCGTGCCGATCCCGCCCGGCAGCGCCACAAAGGCGTCGGATTTCTCGAACATCCTGTGCTTGCGCTCGTGCATGTTGTCGGTGATCAAGAGTTCATCGAGCCGGTCAAGCGCGGTTTCGCTCGCTTCCTTGTTGATCAGGAAGCGCGGAATGATGCCCGTTACCTTGCCGCCGGCCTTGAGCGCGCCTTCGGCGACAGCGCCCATGATGCCTTTGGTGCCGCCGCCATAGACCAGCCGCAGTCCCGCTTTGGCAATCGAGCGTCCGAGCAGGTGTCCGGCCTTGATATAGGTTTCATCGCGGCCCGGAGACGAGCCGCAATAGACGCAGACGGATCGAATCGTGTTCATGCCGATGATTGGTGATTGGGTCTGAAAGCCGGGTCAAGCCCCAAGAGTTAACAAGTCCGGGCTTTTTCTTGTCGGTATTGATAAAACAGGCTAGACCGGCGTTAGGTGGCTAAGGGGTAGGGAAGTATGGCAAGCAATCCACTGAAGGCGTTCCTGTTCGCGGCGGGTGGGACCGTTGCGGCCGCGGGAACCGCCTATGTATCGGGCGCACTTGACCCGTATCTCAATCCCATGCCGCCGGCGCAAGTGGCGGCGCAGACGCCGCCCGCAGCGCCAAAATCGGCCGATCCCGGCACCGAAGCGCGGCTGCCCGCCGCGGAGGTCCCTGCGGCTCCCGCCGCGGTGCCCCAGGCAACGGCACCGGCCGCACCGGCCGCGGACGCGGCGGCGCCGGCTGCGGCCGGTCCGGTCGCACCGTCCTTCGATGTCGTGCGCGTCGAAAGCAATGGCTCGATTGTCGTCGCCGGCAATGCGGCGCCCAACGCCAAGGTCGAGATCCTCAACGGCTCGACGGTGCTTGGCTCGACGGTCGCTGGTCCCGATGGCGCCTTCGTTATCATTCTCGACGATCCGCTGAAGCACGGTGATTATACGATCGCGCTGCGCGCGACCACGGGCGATGTCGTAACGCCCTCGGTGCAGACCGCCGTGGTTTCGGTTCCCAAGGATGCGGCCGGCCAGGTGCTGGCCATGGTCGAGGAGCCGGGCAAGCCGGCCGAATTGCTGACCGTTCCCGCGCCCGCGGCAAAGCCGGCTGCTCAGGCCGCCGCGCCGGCTGTTCCCGCAGCCGAAGCGCCCGCAACTGCTCCGGCACCAGCCGCCCCAGCACCTGCCGTGGTGGAAGCAGCACCGGCTCCTGCAGCGCCGGCGACGCCGCCCGCTGCAGGCGTGACCGAGCCCAAGATCGTCGTCGAGGCGGTCGAGATCGACGGCAGCAAGATCTTTGTCGCCGGTCTCGCCGATGCCGGCCGCAAGGTGCGCGCCTATGCCAACGACATCCTGCTCGGTGATGCGCAAACGTCGACGGACGGTCATTTCCTGGTCGAGGCGACCCGCGACATTCCGGTCGGCAGCTACACAATCCGTGTCGACGGCCTCGATACCGACGGTGTGACAGTTGTGGCCCGCGCAGCCGTGCCGTTCGAGCGCGAGCCGGGCGAAGCGGTCGCCGCCGTGGCACCCTCTGCGCCGAAGCCCGTTCAGCCCAAGCCGGCCGCACCGGCCGCCGCCGAGGCGCCGGCCGCGGCCGAAACGGCTCCGGCCACGACGCCTGCTCCCGCCACCGACGCTCCGGCCGTTGTGGCGGAGGCGACGCCGCCGAGCGATGTGCCCGAGACCGTGGCGCCCAAACTTGAACATGCCGACGGCGCCGTCATCATCCGCCGCAACGACACGCTGTGGCGGATTTCACGGCGCGTCTATGGCCATGGCGTGCGCTTCTCGACCATTTACCTCGCCAACCAGGACCAGATCAGCGATCCCGACCGCATCTGGCCGGGGCAGGTGTTCAAGGTCCCGGAAAAGTCGAAGGAAGGCGAAGCCGCCGACCTCAAGGCGATGGGCGAGCAGGCAACGACAGCGCCGGCCAAGACGCAGTAGGGTTGGCGATTGGCCAATCTCCCTCCTTGAGGGGAGGTGGCAGGCCAGAGGGGTCGTCGCGCGTGAAGCGCCGACCTTCTCTTTTCTCCAAACGACGTCGCGTCAGGACGCACCGACCCCCTCTGTCACCTTTGGTGACATCTCCCCCTCAAGGGGGGGGAGATTAGGTCGCTCTACCCATCGGGGTAGCTTGCCGCAGACCTGCTCATCGTCTATCGCCGATGGACGATGACTGAATCCCTTATGGAAACAAACGCACCTGGCTGCACCCCGGACAGCCGAGCCGTTGCCACCCGGCTGGCAGCACTTTCGCACCCGGCTCGGATCGAAATCCTGAAATACTTGTCCGCAAGCAACTCCTGCTACTGCCGCGAAGTCGTCGATCGGTTCGATCTGGCGCAGTCCACCGTGTCACAACATCTGAAAATACTGGTCGAAGCCGGGCTGGTTCGCTTCGAGCCCGATCGCCAGCGTTCGCGCTATGCGATCGACCGTGCCGCGCTCGCCGATGTTTCTGCATCGGTGGCCGCCCTCGTCAATTCCTGCTGCTCCGGCCGCTGAAAATAAGAAGAAGGCGCCAAAAATGGCCGAAAAAACCGTCTCCGACTCCTCGACCTTCAAGACGCTGCTCAATTTGTGGCCCTATATGTGGCCGGCGGATCGCGCCGATCTGAGAGCCCGGGTCACCTGGGCGACGCTGTTGCTCGTCGTCGCCAAGCTGACGCTGGTCGCCGGTCCCTATTTCTTCAAATGGGCAACGGACGCGCTGGCCGGCGACTCCAAATCGGTGCCACCGCTGCCGACATTTCTGCTGGCGCCGGTCATGCTGGTCGTCGCCTACAATGTCGTGCGCCTGGTGCAGCTTGGCTTCAATCAGCTGCGCGACGCGCTGTTTGCACGCGTCGGCCAATACGCGGTGCGCCAGCTCGCCTTCCGCACCTTCGTTCACATGCACCAACTATCGCTGCGCTTCCACTTGGAGCGTCGCACCGGCGGCCTGTCGCGCATCATCGAGCGCGGCACCAAGGGCATCGAGACGATCGTGCGCTTCATCATGCTCAACACGGCGCCGACCATCCTCGAATTCGCGCTGACCACAGGCATCTTCGCCTACACCTATGGCTGGAAATATGTGGTCGTCGTCGCGGTCACCGTCTGGGTCTATGTCTGGTTCACGGTGCGCGCCAGCGACTGGCGCATCTCGATCCGCCGCGACATGAACGACAGCGACACCGACGCCAACACCAAGGCGATCGACTCGCTGCTCAATTACGAGACGGTCAAATATTTCAACAACGAAAGCATGGAAGCCGAGCGCTTCGACCGCTCCATGGCACGCTACGAGGTCGCCGCGACGCGCATCTGGACCTCGCTCGGCTGGCTGAATTTCGGCCAGGGCATCATCTTCGGCCTCGGCACCGTCATCGTCATGTGCATGTCGGCGCTTGAAGTGCAGGCCGGCACGCAGACGGTCGGTGACTTCGTCTTCATCAACGCCATGCTGATGCAGCTGTCGGTGCCGCTCAATTTCATCGGCTTCATCTACCGCGAAATCCGCCAGGGGCTGACCGACATCGAGCAGATGTTCGACCTTCTGGATGTGCCGCAGGAGATCGTCGACAAGCCGGATGCCAGGCCGCTCGCCGTGAGCGCCGGCAAGGTCGAGTTCCGCGACGTGCATTTTTCCTATGACCCGAACCGCAAGATCCTGAAGGGCATCAGCTTCGCGGTGCCGGCCGGCAAGACCGTCGCCATTGTCGGGCCTTCGGGTGCCGGCAAGTCGACCATCTCGCGGCTTTTGTTCCGCTTCTACGACGTGCAGGGCGGCCAGGTGCTGATCGATGGCCAGGATATCAGGGAAGTGACGCAGGAGAGCCTGCGCGGCGCGATCGGCATGGTGCCGCAGGACACCGTGCTGTTCAACGACACCATCGCCTACAACATCCGCTACGGCCGCATCGGAGCCAGCGAGGAGGACATGCAGAAAGCCGCTGAACTAGCCCAGATCGGTCCGTTCATCGAGCGATTGCCTGACGGCTACAAGTCGATGGTCGGCGAACGCGGGCTGAAGCTTTCGGGCGGCGAAAAGCAGCGCGTGGCGATCGCCCGCACCATCCTGAAGGCGCCGCCGATCCTGATGCTCGACGAAGCGACCTCGGCGCTCGACAGCCACACCGAGCAGGAGATCCAGGCCGCGCTCGATCTGGTCAGCCGTGGCCGCACCACCATCGTCATCGCCCACCGCCTGTCGACGGTGATCACGGCCGATGAGATCATCGTGCTGCAGGACGGCCAGATCGCCGAGCGCGGCACCCATGCCGAGTTGATGCGCAAGCATGGCCTCTACGCCTCGATGTGGGACCGCCAGCGCGAGGCGACCGAGGCCGAGGAGCGCCTACGCATCGCCCGCGAGGGCGACGAGCTTGGCGTTGTCGTTCGTCGGCGAACGTCGGAGGTGAATTGAAAGTTCGGCGCATGACCTGATTTTTGCGCTTGACCTCAACATAAGTTGAGATTGTAGGCCGTTCCTGGAGCCCAAAAAACACCATGATCCAGGAACGGAGAAATCGGAATGAGCAAGACAAATCAGAGCGTTGACGGCCGCAGCGTGTTCAGGGTGGACAAATTCGTTGTGCCTGCCGCCGCCCGCGAGGAGATACTCGCCAAGGTCAGGACAACGCATGAATTGCTGCGCCTGCAACAGGGCTTCGTCCAGGACTTCCTGCTCGAGCAATTCTCCGGGCCGGGCGAATTCAACCTCGTCACCATCGTCGAATGGGAAAGCCAGGCAGCCATCGACAACGTCGTGCCGATCGTCAAGGCCGCGCACGAGCGCATCGCTTTCAACCCGCACGAGACGATCGCCCGGCTCGGCGTGCGCGCCGACATCGCCAACTATCAGAGAGTACCTGGGCTGTAGAAAAGCCGTTACGGCCAACCGATGCCAGGTGCCGGCGCTTCGACTTTGAGCACCTGGCCGGTACGGGCTTCAGAACGTCTTGGGATTTGGGATCATGGACGGGCAACCTTTTCCCGCGCCTTGAACCGTCGGTGTCCCGAATTCTGCCGACAACGACACTGACCGGGCAAGCGGATCGCGACCCCTGCCGGCGCACCCAATACGGCATTCCCTATTGTTGCGTTGCGGCGAGGGGGGCTTTCGGCTATTGAGGCCCCACCTGAAACGGAGCCCGTTTACACCCGATGAGCCTTGTCGATACGGTCAAGAACGCGTTCGTACCGATCCATCGCGAAGGCTATCCCTTCATCGCGGCCTTTGGCGCGGCGACGCTTTTCCTCGGCTATTTCTCCTCGATCCTGTTCTGGATCGGTCTGATCCTGACGGCCTGGTGCGTTTATTTCTTCCGCGATCCCGAGCGCGTCACGCCGGTCGATGACCGCCTGGTGGTCAGCCCCGCCGACGGCATCATCTCGGCGGTAGGACCCGCCGTGCCGCCGCGCGAACTCGGCCTCGGCAATGCAGAGATGACCCGCATTTCGGTGTTCATGAACGTCTTCTCCTGCCACGTGAACCGCGCCCCGGTGCGCGGCCGTATTGCGAAAATCGAGCACCGGCCGGGCAAATTCCTCAATGCCGAACTCGACAAGGCCAGCACCGAGAACGAGCGCAACGGCCTGGTCATCGAGAGCCCCAACGGTACGGTCGCGGCCGTCCAGATCGCCGGCCTGGTGGCGCGCCGCATCGTCTGCTGGGCCGAGGCCGGCGGCTCAATCGGCACTGGCGAGCGTTTCGGCCTGATCCGCTTCGGCTCGCGTGTCGATGTGTTCCTGCCCCTGACCGCCACGCCGCGCGTTGCCGTCGGCCAGACGGCGGTTGGCGGCGAAACCGTGCTGGCCGAATTCGGCGGTGTTGCCGGCACGCCTCTTGTTCGGGTTTCCTGACCGGTGGGCACGCAATACAAAAAGTTCGAGGCCCATGCCAGCGGCGGTCCGCGCATCCGCGAAATCCCGATGCGCATGGTGCTGCCCAATCTGGTCACCGTGCTCGCCATCTGCGCCGGCCTGTCCGGCATCCGCTTCGGCTTCGAAGGCCGCTTCGAGCCGGCGGTGGTGATGGTGCTGCTTGCCGCCTTCCTCGACGGCATCGACGGCCGCCTGGCGCGGATGTTGAAGGCGACCTCCAAATTCGGCGCTCAGATGGATTCGCTGGCCGACATCGTCAATTTCGGCGTGGCGCCGGCTCTGGTGCTCTATGCCTTCCTGCTCGACCGCGCCGGCTCGCCGGGCTGGATCGCGGCACTGCTGTTCGCCATCGCCTGCGGGTTGCGGCTCGCCCGTTTCAACGTCCTCGATGACGAGAAGGGCGATCGCCCCAT
This sequence comes from Mesorhizobium sp. M7A.F.Ca.MR.245.00.0.0, assembly GCF_003997415.1. Classification (NCBI taxonomy): domain Bacteria; kingdom Pseudomonadati; phylum Pseudomonadota; class Alphaproteobacteria; order Hyphomicrobiales; family Phyllobacteriaceae; genus Mesorhizobium; species Mesorhizobium sp. M7A.F.Ca.MR.245.00.0.0. The sequence goes on from NZ_RZTE01000066.1 coordinate 6,655, forward strand.
ATGGCAGTCCGAATATTTCGTCGGCGTGCCGGCGCCGGCGGGCGCCGTGCTGGTGATGCTGCCGCTCTATCTCTATTTCCTGCGCACAGGGCTGGAGCCCAGTCGCCCCGCCGCCTTCGTCGCCACCGGCTTCACCATCCTGGTCGCCTTCCTGCTGGTCAGCCGGCTGCCGGTCTATTCCGGCAAGAGCCTAAGGATCCCGGGCGACAGGGTGTTGCCGATCATCCTCGGTGTCGTACTCTACGTGCTCCTGCTGATGACCTATCCCTGGTACACGCTGACCGCCTCGGTCGCCGGCTACCTGATCTTCCTGCCATTCAGCGTGCGCGCCTATTCGAAGCGCGCCAAGCGCGAGGGCGAGAAAGTGCCGCCCTCCGATATAGGTTAGAAAATTCGCAGAAGTGCTTGATCTGACTCAGGCCGCGACGCCGAGCCCCAGCCTGTCGATCGCCAATTTCCTCGTCGACACATAGTCGGTCTTGCCGGAACCCAGCACCGGGATTTCCTCCACCTTGACGATGTCGTTCGGCACCATCAGTTCGGCGGCGCCCGCCTGTTTGCCGAATTTGCGCAGCTCGTCGGGATTCGCATCGTCGGCGGTGGTGACCAGCACGATGCGCTCGCCGCGTCTCTTATCCGGCACCGCCACAGCCGCGTGGCGCTCCTCCGGCCACAGCGACTGCACCAGCATCTCGACCGCCCCTAGCGACACCATCTCGCCGGCGATCTTGGCGAAGCGCTTGGCGCGGCCGCGAATGGTGATGAAGCCCTCGCGGTCGACGGCGACGATGTCGCCGGTATCGTGCCAGCCGGTCAGCGGCTGCAACTCACCGGGGCGGTCCGACGTCATGTAGCCCATCATCAGGTTCGGCCCGTCGAGCCACAATTGGCCGGCGTCGGAGATGCCCTCGACCGGCTCCAGCTTCATGCGCATGGCAGGCAGCAGCCGGCCGACCGTGCCGTCGCGGCCATGGATTGCCGTGTTGACGGCAACCACCGGTGCCGCCTCGGTCAGCCCGAAACCTTCGATGATCTCGGCCTGGAAGCGCTCGCGATAGACGCGGCGGGTTTCCGGCTTCACCGCCTCGGCGCCGGCGACGACGAAGCGCAGGCTGGAAAAATCGCCGTCCTTGGCGGTGCGCGCATAGTTGGCGAGGAACGTGTCGGTGCCGAACATAATGGTCGGCTTCACCTTGCGCGCCACCTCGGGGATGATCTTGTAGTGCAGCGGCGAGGGGTAGAGGAACAGCTTTACCCCGGTGACCAGCGGCAGGATGGTGCCGCCCGTCAGGCCGAAGGAGTGGAACACCGGCAGCACGTTGAGCAGGATGTCGGCCGGCGAGATGGTGATCCGCGCCTCGGCCTGCATGGCGTTAGCGTACAGGTTCTTGTGCGACAGCACGACCGCCTTCGGCGTGCCTTCCGAGCCCGAGGTAAACAGAATCACGGCCGGCTTGGCCGCATCCTGCCGCTGCAGCGGCCAGCGCCACAGCAGAGCGGCGGCAAGCTTGTCCAGCGCGGTAACGCTCTCCCGCACATCCTCCAGCCACAGCAGCCTGGCACCACCCTTTTCGACCGCCGCGACGATATCGGCCAGATCGGCCTTCTCGACGAAGGCGCGGGAGGAAATCACGGTCCTTATCACCGCCGTGCGCACGGCAGCGGTGACGCTCGCCGGTCCGGCTGTATAGTTGATCATCGCCGCCACCCGGCCGGACGACAGAAGGCCGGTGAGCGACAGCACGACGCCGTTGGCATTGGGCAGCATCACGCCGACCGCCTCGCCCGGAGCCGTCACCGCCTCAAAGCGCCTGCCCAGGACGCGGGCGCCGATGAACAGCTTGCGGTAGCTCAGCGCCCCGGAGATCACGTCCTCGATGATGATATGCGAAGCGCCGACGCGGTCGGCGGCATCGCGCATGGCCAGGAACAGGCCACGATCGAGGTTGGTGCCGAAGAGCCGCGCCTCGGCGACACGGTCGAACAGCGCGTTGGTGTTCGAGGCCTGATCGGGGTTGCGCGCCACCAGTTCGGCGATGGTCATAGGTTCCAGCACGCTGATCGACAGCTGCGGAAACCAGTGTCGTGGCGCCTTGTCCGCGGGTGTCAGCGACACCGGCAGGCCGCGCGCGCCGCCGACGAAGATCGGCACGATCTTGGCATCGGCCTGCATGGCGATGCGGGTGACTGCACGAAACAGCCGAAACGTCTTGACATCAGGCTCGACCGCATCCGGCAGATAGACAGCGAGCCGGCCCTTGCCCTTCAGCACCCGCACCAACCGGCGGCTGACGAAGACATGTTCGGCGTTGAAGGCGATGGTACGGCCAAGCTCTCGCCAAGGTTCGAGCCACGGCGAGCGCGCCGAGACCTCATCGAGAATATGCAGCGTGTCTTCCGGCAGCAGCGACAGCATCAGCGCCGGCTCGAAGCGCGATTGATGCGAGATGACGTAGATGACTGGAGCCTGTGCCTTGCGGGCGATCCTGATGCGGCTATCCCCGATCCGGTAGGCGAGCTTGAACGGCACATAGAGCAGCGCCTGGGTGAAGCGCAGGCCGAGGCGGAATTTTTCCGCCACGCCGATCAGCAGCCAGGCCAGAACAAGACCCGCAAGCAGCGCCAGTGTCAGGATCATGCCGCGTCTCTCCCAACGTTTTTAGCATCTCGGCTCTTTGCGGCCGTGTCGGCCAGAACCTAGACGATGTGGGAGCAAGGTCAATGCGGAGCTTTTGCTTCCCTTGGTGCGGGAAGCTGCTTGTCATGCCGCCTGCAGCCGTCCACTGATGAAACGAAATTCCTGCGTCTTGCCGCCATAGCCGTAAGCGGCTGCCGGCACTTCATGTACGAAGGCGTAGCTCTCCTCGTGCACGCCGCCCAGCAGACGGCCGAAGGCCGCGAAAATCGCCTTCAGATAGGCCTCCAGCTCAAGCTTGGTGTTGGTGCCGTCGACCACCTTGATATCAAGCCAGAACGTGCTGGTGCCGTGCTCGGCCAGCGACTTGCCGCCGGCGAACCAGTGCTGCGGATCGACATAGGACACGGCAACTGCCGTGATCGTCGGGTCCTTGCGCAGCTGCGTCGCGGTGATTTCAGTGATCTCCTTTGCGATGCTGGCTGAAAGAGCTGCGTCGGGCTTGCCGGTGACGCTGATGTTGATGATGGGCATTTTTCTTCTCCTTGGCTTGAGCGGCGTCCGATTGCCGTTGAAACAGCCATGCCACCATCTTTAGATCAAAAAAATCAAATTGTTTTTAATTGAAGATTCGATAACATCGAAGTATGGAAACGCTCGATCACGATCTGCTCCGAACCTTCCTCGCTTTCGTCGACAGCGGCTCACTGGCCCAGGCGGCTGCAAGCATCGGCCGTTCGCCCTCGGCGGTGACCACCCAGATGCAGCGGCTGGAGGAAATCCTCGGCGAGCCGCTGCTGGCGCCGCAAGGGCGAGGGCGCGGCTTGACCCCTGCAGGCGAAGACCTCGTCGGCCATGCCAGGCGCATTCTTGCCGCCCATCGCGAGGCCTGGCTGGCGCTCAAGGGGGCGCGCGCTGCCGGACGCGTCGCCATCGGCACGACACAGGATTTCGCCGACAGCGGCTTGCCGGACCTGCTGCGTGCCTTCGCCGGCAGCCATCCACGCGTCAGGATCGAATTGCGGGTCGGCCGCTCCGCCGAACTGGCGCAGGCGCTGCAGTCTGGCGGCCTCGATCTGGCGATCGTCATGCGCCAGGCAGCGGCGTTGGACGAGGTCGGCGTGCTGCGCGAGCCGATGATATGGCTGTGTTCGCAAAAAGGGCTGGCTTCGCGGCAGGAGGAATTGCCGCTGGCGCTGCTCGATCCGTATTGCGGTTTTCGCGAGGCAGCACTTGCCGCACTCGATGCTGCCGGCCGGCGCTACCGCATCGCTGCCGGCAGCGCCAGTCTGGCCGGCCTGCGCACGGCGGTGAACGCCGGTGTCGCGCTGACGCTGCGAACGGCTCGCTTTGCCCATTCCGGCATTGTCGAGGCGCCGCGCGAGCTTGGCCTGCCGCAGGTTCCAATGGCTGAGTTCGCCATCCGGTTGCGCGCTGGCTCCGATGGTCCGGCGGGCGATCTGGCGGCTCTGCTCGGCGGCAACCTTGCCTTGTCGGGCTGAATGCCCAAAGAAAAAGCCGACCTTACGGTCGGCTTGGAGTAGGACGGGCCGAGGGGTTTGGGGGGACTTGGGGATGGCCCGTCGCACCCATAATGCCTGACCCGGATGATGGTTCCGTGACTGTGTCACTTTTTTAAGAAATATTTGACGCCACGCGTTGCGGGCCGGCCATGCGTTGCGAGCGGGCCCTCAGCCAATCCCGCCCCGCATGGGCGAACACCGCGCACAACACGATGACGCCGCCGATCATGCTGGCGGCTGGTGCAATCTCGCCCAGGAACAGGAAGGCAAACAGGATCGCGAACGGCACTTCGGCCGAGCCGAGCAGTCCGGATTCGGCCGGCGGGATGAGCCGCGCGCCCTCCGTCCACAGGATCGAGGACAACGCAAAGGACGCGCCGAACGTGGCGAGCAGAACGGCATCCCTTTGCGAAACCGCCAGCGGATCGGTGACGAACCAGCCGAGCAGGAACAGCAGGAACGCCGAAACCGCGCCGGCCCACACCACCGGCGTGTCGCGGAACGCGCGCACCATGATCATGTAGAGGCCGCTGCCGATGGTCATCAGCAGTGCCAGTCCGTCGCCGAACAGATTGCCGGTGCCGAAGCCGGACCAGACCATGATCGCCACGCCGCACAGCGACACGGCGGCGGCGACCATCGTCTGCAACCGGAAGGGTTCGCGCGTCAGAACCCAAGCCAGCAGCGCGGTGACGAAAGGTGCTGTGGCATAGATGACCGCGACATTGGCGACGAAGGTGAACTTGAACGCCGAGATGAAGGCGATGCTGGCCAGAGCTCCCTCTACCGCCAGCAGCCAGCCACGCCAGCCAAGCCGCAGCGTTTCGCGGTTACCGGAACGGTGACGCCGCCACAGCACATAGAAGCTGATCAGGATGGCGCCGACAAAGCCGCGCCAGCAGATGATGGTCAACGGGTCGGCATGGATCGACTTTGTCAGAACACCGGTCAGGCCGAAAACGGCAGCTGAGGACGACACCAGGATGATGCCGAGTGTGCGCTCTGCGGCGGTGTCGGTGGCGGCTGCAATGTCAGTCATGCAACCAGCCTACGCCGCTTGGTCCTGACATCGTAGTGTCAGCAATGATGGTGATCCACATCATAGGCGTTTGCGAAAATGCTCGGTGCCGACGATCAACAGGCCGGCGGCGACGATCAGCGCAGCGCCCAGGAACACCTCGCGGCGCGGCACGTCGCCCCAGATCGCAAAGCCGAGTGCGAATGCCCACAACAGCGAGGTGTATTCCAGCGGCGCAAGGACCGAAGCCGGTGTGCGCTTCATGCCTTCGAACAGAAGATATTGTGCCAGGCCGCCGAGTGCGCCGACGCTGGCAAGGAGCAGCAACTGAGCCCCGTCCGGTGTCCGCCACAACAACAATGCCGGCACCGCCGAAAACAGCAGGAAATAGAAATTGTTGAGCAGGAGCTGGATGATCGAGCGCTCGGCAAGGGCGGTCTTGCGCAAGAGCACGATGGCGATGCCCCACAAGAAGGCCGCCGCCAGCACCAGCAGCACCGGCACGGACAGGCCGAGATGGGTCGGATCGCAAGCGATGAACACGCCGGCAAAGCCGATCAGCACCGCCAGCCAGCGCAGCATCGGCACCTTTTCGCCGAGCAGGAACACTGAAAGCACTGTGACGATGATCGGGGCCGCATAATAGACGGTGGTCAGCTCGGCGAGCTGCAGGCTGCGCGCGGCGTTGTAGTAACAGAGCCACGCAGCAAGCGTGAAGGCACTGCGCACCAGCATCGGCCGCACGATCGGCGAGCGCATCGTGTCGGCAAACAACTGTCGTCCGCCGATCGCCGCGCACGCGCCCAGAATGGCAATGCTGCGGAAGAACATGATCTGCCAGACGCTCATGCCGACGACCAACAGCTTGATCGAAGCATCCTGTGTCGAAAACAGCAAATAGGCCGCACCGGTCAGCAGGATGCCTGCAAGCACCCGCTCGCGTGTTTCGAGAATGGCGATATCGGCCATAAGGCGCGTGGGACCAAATTGCCGGAGCGGCAGAATGCTGTGAGGAGCGACACGAGGAGCTGTGAATTCAGTTCCCTCGGCACCAAGCTATAAGGGCGAAAATCGCTGCGGCGCTACGCCAGCCCGCTGGTTATGTTGGGGCAGGGGGCCATGCCGAGCTGCACTGTCGCAATGCCTACTGCGTCGCCTGGTAAAGCTCCGAAGCGGCTTCTTTCAGCGCGCGTCGGCCGTCGGACCTGAAATACATCATGTGCCCGCCCTCGACGACATCGAGGCGGATAGGCTTGGCATCGGCGAGCGATGGGATTTGGTTCACCAGGTAGCGCGAGGCGAGGTAAGGCGTGACCAGGTCGGTGTAGCCGTTGACGATCACGACACCAAGCGAAGGGTTCAGTGAGCGTGCGCGCTGCAGATCGTCCATCACTCCGGCATAGCCTTGCCGCGAGGCGCTGGTCCCGTAATCCCATTTGTGGCTGATTTCGCCATTGAGCAGCCGATAGCTGACATCGGTGCGGAAATTCAATTCGTCACGGATGTAGCCGACGAAAGCCGACGTCAGCGCCGGCACGCTGCGGTCGAGCACCGGATCCGGGCCGGCGATGCGGGCGCTCTCAGGCGCGATATCGGCTGTGCCGATCGTGGCGTCATAGGGGCTGAGCACCTTGCCGCTGGCACGGGCGAACTCCCTTGCGAACAGGCTGGTGGGGATGCGAGCGGAGTTCCGTTGCACCAAATCGAGTGGCAGGCCGGTGATCTCAGCGACGCGCTGGCTCGCCAGCCGCCTGCCTTGCTCCAGTCCGCTGGTGATTGCCGTAAGGTAATCGCCCATCGCATAATGTTCGACTTCGGCCAGCTTCTCCCGCAATGCATCGCCGCTGACGCCTTCGGTGCGTAGCCGCACCGCCGCCAGTGACGGCAGTTCGAGCGCCCAATGCAGCGGCTCGAATTCGTCGGGCTGCACCAGCGTGAACTCCAGTGCCGGCGAGATCAGCACGATGCCGTTCGGACTGATGCCAATATCTTCCTGCAATGTCCTGGCGAGCAGCGCCGCGCGGAACCCGCCATAGCTTTCGCCGGCGAGGAACAGCGGCGTCCCGGTGCGGCCGTTCTGCGCGAGATAGAGCCGGATGAAGGCGCCAATCGAGCTGGCATCCTGGTTGACGCCCCAGAAATCGCGCGTGTCCTGCCCCGGTGCCTCGCGGCTGTAGCCGGTCCCCACCGGATCGACGAAGACGAGATCCGTCCTGTCGAGCCAGCTGTCCGGATTGTCGATCAGTCTTTGCGGTGAGGGCAGGAGTTCGCCATCGGCTCTCGTCGCGATTATCCGTGGACCGAGTGCGCCGAGATGCAGATAGGCGGACGCTGCTCCAGGGCCGCCATTGAACACGAAGGTGATCGGCCGCTGCGGGTCTTTGGCCACGCTCGCCGGCGGCTCCAGCGTGTAGGCGACATAGAAGATCTCCGCCGTGACGTCGCCGTTGCCCGACAGCAGCGACAGGGTCGCTGCCTTTGCCTGGTAATCCAGCTTGCGCCCGGCCAGTGTGATCGAATGGTTGGTGGTCTGCGGCGGCGGCAGCAGGGACAGCACACCGCCCGCAGGTGCCGGCCGCTCCGCCGTTTCAGCCAGGACGGGCTGCGCCAGGACGGCAAGCATCGGCAGGATGAGGAAGATCAGTTTCAGCTTGACCAGCATGATGGCTCCGCGACAACGACTCCCGCATAGGTATGGCCGAGAGGATCGAAGTCAAAGGAAATGGCTGTCTTGAACCTGCAACGGCTTGCGCTAATGTGAGCCGGAATGCAGTCGAACATCTCTCTCGATCGGTTTGGACACTGGAGCGGTGGTGTCGCCGCCGCGGCCATGGCTGCAACGCCCGAAGAATTGTCCGCTCGCTTCACAGCGGCGGCGAGCGGACTGCTTGGCTCCGACCGCGCCTATGTCGGCTTCTACCGTCGAGACATCACATCCCTGACCATCGACGATGCCGGCCCCGATCGCTGGAACCGCGACTACGATGCACGACTGTATCGCCAGGATCCCTTCTTCCAGAGGTTCGCCAGCACAAGACAGGATTTCCTGTTGCCGCTGTCGGCACTCCGCAATGGCGACTTCCAGCGTACCCCCTACTATCGCGAATTCTTCGGCCCTTCCGACAGTTTCGACGAGATCACCGGCGTGTTCAATCTCGACGGGCTGACCGCTGGCTATGTCACCTTCCTGCGGCGAAACGGGGCACCGGCCTTTGGCGATCAGGATCTGGAGATGGCTTGCGCGGCAAGCAGCGCGACGAGGCTCATTCTGCAAAGATTGCTTCATCTGTGCCGCTCCCGGGACAAGGGCGCCGCAATCGGTGACGGACGCTCGCGGCTGAGCAGGCGCGAGGCCGAGGTTGCGCGGCATCTGGTCGAGGGTGGCAACGCCAAGACGATTTCGCGAAGCCTCGCCGTCTCGCCCGGCACCGTCCGCAACCACATCAAGCAGATCTACCGCAAGCTCGGCGTGCACTCCCAGGTCGAGCTGCTGGCGGCCTTCCGCGAAGCCGCTTGAGCCTGACGGCTTCCGCCGACTCTATTGCCCCGTCACGATGCGCGTCCACATGCGGTTTTGTGATCGCAGCAGCTTTGGGTCGTTGTTGTCGACCACGAACAGCTTGGCCTTCACGGCATCAGGCGGAAAGACGCCGGGATCGCTGGCTATGGCCTTGTCCATCAGCGGCAGGGATTCCGGTATCGCATTGGCATAGGAGACATAGCTGGAATTGGCCGCGGCGATATCGGGCCGCAGATTGAAGTTGATCCAGGCCTGGGCGTTGTCGGGATGCGGCGCATCTTTCGGCACCACCATCGTATCGAAGTTGATGAGCGTGCCTTCTCTGGGGATGGAGTAGGCGATCTCCAGCTTCTTCACGGATTCCGCCGCACGGGTCCTTGCCTGAAGTATGTCGCCCGACCAGCCCAACACCACGCAGATGTCGCCGTTGGCGAGGTCGTTGATGTATTTCGACGAATGGAAATAGCGGATGTAGGGCCGCACCTTGCCCATCAGGTCCTCGACCTTGGCGAGGTCGTCGGGACTGGTCGATTTGGGGTCGATGTGAAGATAGTTCATCGCCATCGGGATGACTTCAGCCGGCGCATCGATCATGGCCACGCCGCAATCGGAGAGCTTCTTGACCACGTCCACGTCGAAGACCATGGCGAAGGAATCCGTCGGCGCGTCCGGCAGCCGCTGCTTCACCGCGGCGACGTTGTAGCCAATGCCGTCGGTGACGGCCATATAGGGCACGGCATGCAGGTTCTGCGGATCGGCGCCCGCGATCAGCGCCAAGGCCTGCGGATCGATCTTCGAATGGTTGGCAAGCTTCGATTTGTCGAGTTCCAGGAACGCCCCCGCCTTCACCTGGTTCTTCAGGAACGGATAGGCTGAGGGGTAGACCACGTCATATCCCGAGCCGCCGGTGAGCAGCTTGGTTTCAAGTACCTCGTTGCCGTCATAGACATCGTAGCGAATCTTGATGCCCGTTTCCTTCTCGAATTTCTCGGCGGTGTCCGGCGCGATGTAGTCGGACCAGTTGTAGACGTTGACGATCTTTTCCTCGTCAGCCGAAGCCGCATTTGCGCAGACGCCGCAGGCAAGCAGGGTTGAGAAGATCAGAGCGCGCATAAATGTCCTCCGTTTTCGCTGTCTGTTTTCGGCGTGCCCCGTCCCTCAACGGCGTTGCGGGGCATAGACCGGCAAGGTGATGCAGGCGACATTGCCGCCACCCAGCAGGATCTCGCGTGAGTTCTCGATGCCGACTATCTTGTGGTCGGGAAACAGCTCGGCCAGCGTCTGCTTGGCCTTCACATCGAGATCGCAGCCGAACTGCGGTACCACCACGACGCTGTTGCCCGGATAGTAGTTGATGTAGCTCGCCGCGATCCGGTTTCCGGCCGGTCGCGCCCAGGTCGAATCCAGCCGGTCCACGCTCTCGCTTTCTTCCGGCGTCATCTCGATCGGCAGGGGATGTGGCAGCCGGTGGATCTCCAGTGCGCGGCCACGCGCATCACGGGCCGAACGCAGCACCTCTTCGGCTTCTCGCACAATCTCGTATTGCGGGTCCTCCCGATTGTCGGTCCAGCTCAGCACGACCACGCCGGGACGCACGAAGCAGCAGACGTCATCGACATGGCCGTCGGTTTCGTCGAAGGCAAGGCCACGCGGCAGCCAGATGACGGTGTCGACACCGAGATAGTCGCCAAGCTGGCGCTCCACCTCGGCCTTGCCGAGATGGGCGTTGCGATTTCGGTTGAGCAGGCATTGCTCGGTGGTGATGAGGGTGCCCTGGCCGTCGCATTGCAACCCGCCGCCCTCGGCGATCAGCGGTGCGCGGTAGCGATCCATGTTCTCGATTTCGAGCACTTTTTGCGCTGCCAGATCATCGAGGTCCCATGGCGCGTAGAGGCCGCCGTCAAAACCGCCATAGGCGTTGAAGATCCAATCGACGCCACGCACGCCGCCTTGATCGTTGACGACGAAATTGGGACCGCTGTCGCGCAGCCAGGAATCGTTGGTGGACATCTCCACGACACGCACATGGCCGGGCAATCGCGCTCGGGCATTCTGCCACTGGCGAGCGGAGGCCGCCACCGTCACTGGCTCGCTTTGCGCGATCGCCGTGGCGACATCCACGAACAGCTTTTGCGCGGGCTTGGCGCCGAGGCGCCAGGTGTCCGGCCGCTCCGGCCAGATCAGCCAGCAGCCTGACTTTGGTTCGAATTCGCCGGGCGCGCGAAACCCATCCTGTTTCGGCCTTGTCGAGAGAGTACGGGGCATCTTGGGACCGCTGGGAAATGGAGTGATGACTTGCCCGGATCAGACGTTTTTGGGACCTTGTCCGTCAATGTCCCATTTGGGATATCGGTGTTGACCGCTGTCTCCTGTTGCGGAACGGCATTGCCTTGCCACGGTGATCGGCGCAAATCTCGACCGGACGGCGTATGCCGGTGACGCAAGCAGTCGACGAAAGGGAAAAGCGGATGGATGCGACCGAACTGAAGGCCATGCAGGCGCCGCTGAAGCAGGCCTATCGTGACGATGCTTCGCAGGCCCTGATCACGCTTCGCGCCAAGGGCTCCATCGACGACCAGTCGGTTGCCTGCAAGGTGGAGACGGGCAGGGCGCTCGCCATCGCCGGCCTGCATCCGGCAACAGGCGGCTCAGGTCTTGAGCTCTGCTCGGGCGACATGCTGCTGGAGGCGTTGGTCGCCTGCGCCGGGGTGACGCTCAAGGCGGTGGCGACGGCGCTCGAGTTCAAGCTCGGCGCCGCCACGGTGGAGGCCGAAGGCGATCTCGATTTTCGCGGCACGCTCGGTGTCGCCAAGGATGCACCGGTCGGCTTTCGCGCCATCCGGCTCAATTTCAACCTCGACACCGCTGAGCCGCAGGAGCGGGTAGACTCGCTGCTGAAGCTGACCGAGCGTTATTGCGTGGTGTTCCAGACCATCAACCAGAAGCCGGAGCTGACGGTGAGCGCACGCCGCTGATGCTTACTGCGCCGACGGTTCTTCGGCGTCGCCCTCGTCAGTGAAGGGCGAGGCGCTCGGCACGCATTGCACCGACCAGCCGGCCGGTGTCGGCTGCTTCTGATATTCGGTGATGGCGGCGGTGCACTGTTCGCGTTTGTCGAAGGTGCTGGGCAGCACGACCATGCCGCCTTGCGGGCCGGCGATTACCAGATACCAGACCAACGCTGCTGCGGTCGTAGCCATGGGGATTTCCTTGTTCTGCCAGTTGGGCGCTGTTGTGGGAGTCGCTGTGACCCTACCAACTCCATGGAAATGACGAAAGCCTGACCGCCGCACAGCTTCCCGCCGTCACATCACAGCCGCGTGATGTGACGGGGGTTTCCAGCCCGATTTCGAAGCGCAATCGGCTCAGTTGGTGGCAAAACAATAGAACAAGCCATCGCCCCCGGTGCCCTTGAGCGCCTCCTGGCTGCAGCCGCCGCGCGAGGCGTGCGAGGAATTCCAGGATTTGGCCGCTGCCGAATCGTCGAGACCGGCGCGGTCATGATGGCCCATCATCGCGGCGCCTTCCGCCCCGCTCGTCGTCCAGTCGCCGCAGGTCTGGTCGGCGATCTTGGTGCCGTCGGGCTTGGAGCCGGTCAGCACGTCGTGGCGGTTGGGCGTGTCGCCGCGGCCGTTGACCGCTTCGCCTTTCTCGTTGAGCGCTGTCTGTTTGGTGATGCCGTTGGCATCGCTGTGCAACGAGGCGACATCGTCGGCGATCTTGACGCCCTTGGCGTTAACCCATGGCCCCTTGCCGATGCGGTCGCGGGCGTCGGTGTCGCTGGTCGACAGATAGGCGGCCCAACTCTTGCCGGTGACGCCGGCGGCTTCCGCCAACGACGCGCAATGCGCGTCGGCGCCCTTGAGGCCGCCGAGGTCGGCACCCTTGCCGGAACCGACACTGGTGACGAAGAAGCCCATCTTGGCATCTTGCGAGTAAGCGGCGCCCGCGGCTGCGATCAGGGTGGCGGCGGTGGCGAGAAGCAGTTTACGCATGTCGGTCCTCCGGTTGGTCTTCGACGGGTTACATCAGAAGAAACGTTGCCGGAGGCCTGTTTAATCCCTACGCATGTCGCCTAAAAGTATGCAGTGGTTTTTGGGAAACCGACATGCGGCAAAAAAGGCTCTAGTTTTATTCCGGCTGGCGATAGGCGACGAACCGATTGTGCTTGGCCTGGAAGATCAATCCGGTCTCTTTCAGGTCCGGGCTGGCCAGCGGCACGATGCGTTTGGCGATCTCGGAGGGATGCGGCAACGTCTCGGGATCTTCCCCCGGCACTGCCTGGGCACGCATGGCGGTGCGGGTGGCGCCGGGGTCGGCGGCATTGACCCGGAGCGGCAGGCTCTGCGTCTCATGTGCCCAGGAGCGCATCATCGTCTCCACCGCGGCCTTGGAAGCCGCGTAGGGTGCCCAGAAGGCACGCGCCGAGTGCGCTGCGTTGGAAGACAGGATGATCGCTCGTCCAGCGTCGGAGAGCCGCAGCAGGGGGTCGACGGAGCGGATCAGCCGCCAGGTCGAGGTGACGTTGATGGTCATCACCTTCTCGAAGGTTTTTGCTTCGACATGACCGATCGGCGAGATGACGCCGAGCACGCCGGCATTGGCGACGAGAATGTCGAGCTTGCCCCAGCGTTCGTGGATGGCGCCGCCCAGGCGGTCGATACCGGCCATGTCGGCGAGGTCGAGCGGCACCAGTGTCGCCTGGCCGCCGGCCGCCTTGATCTGGTCGTCGAGCTCTTCCAGTCCTCCGACAGTGCGCGCCACCGCAATGACATGCGCGCCGGCGGCAGCCAATTCCTTGGCAATGAAATAGCCGATACCGCGCGAGGCGCCGGTGACGACCGCAACGCGGCCGGAAAGGTCGAGGGTCATGCGATGGATTCCGGGAATTTGACTAACGCTGATGACGGTCCGGCCTACGTCCCGCTCGTCGCCAGCAGCGACAGCGTGCGCACATTGTCGTGGCCTTCGAAGTCGAGCAGGCGGGTCGGATACTGGCCGGTGAAGCAGGCATCGCAGAATTGCGGCTGGTCGTTGTCGCGGCTGGCCTCGCCGACCGCGCGGTAGAGCCCGTCAATGGTGAGGAAGCCGAGCGAATCGACGCGAATGAACTCGGCCATCTCCTCGATCGACATGCGCGATGCCAGGAGCTTCGATTTCTCCGGCGTGTCGACACCGTAGAAACAGGAGGCGCGTGTCGGCGGTGAGGCGATGCGCATATGCACCTCCTTGGCGCCGGCGTCGCGCACCATCTGCACGATCTTCTGGCTGGTGGTGCCGCGCACGATGCTGTCGTCGACCAGCACCACGCGCTTGCCCTCGATCATGCGGCGGTTGGCATTGTGCTTCAGCTTGACGCCCATGTGGCGGATCGAATCGCCCGGCTGAATGAAGGTGCGGCCGACATAATGATTGCGGATGATGCCGAGCTCGAAGGGAATGCCTGCGGCCTGGCTGAAGCCGATCGCCGCCGGCGTGCCCGAATCCGGCACCGGCACGACGATGTCCGCCTCGACCGGGCTTTCAACCGCCAGCTCGGCGCCGATGCGCTTGCGCACCTCATAGACGTTGCGGCCTTCCACCGAGGAATCCGGCCGCGCGAAATAGACATATTCGAAAATGCAGAAGCGGGTCTTCTGCGGCTCGAAGGGGAACAGGCTCTCGATGCCCTTGGAGGTGACGACGACCATCTCGCCGGGCTTCAGGTCACGAACGAAACGCGCGCCGATGATGTCGAGCGCGCACGTTTCGGAGGCCAGGATCCAGGCGCCGTCGAGATCGCCGAGCACCAGCGGCCGGATGCCGAGCGGATCGCGGCAACCGATCATCTTCTTGGCCGTCATCGCCACCAGCGAAAAGGCACCCTCGACCTGCCGCACCGCATCGATGAAACGCGAGTTGAGGTCGCGCTCCTTGCTGGTGGCGACGAGGTGCAAAAGCGTCTCGGTGTCGGAGGTGGAGGAGAAGATCGCGCCTTGCTTCTGCAGCGCGCGCTGCACGGTCATGGCGTTGGTCAGATTGCCGTTGTGGGCGACGGCGAAGCCGCCATCGGCCAATTCGGCGAAAAAGGGCTGGATGTTGCGCATGCCGGCGCCGCCGGTGGTGGCGTAGCGCGTATGGCCGATGGCGCGGTTGCCTTGCAGGCTGTCGATGACGCGCTGCTTCGTGAAGGTGTCGCCGATCAGGCCGACATGGCGTTCGACATGGAACTGGCTGCCGTCATAGGAAACGATGCCGGCCGCTTCCTGGCCGCGATGCTGCAGCGCATGCAGGCCCAATGTAACGATGGCTGCCGCGTCCTGCCGGCCGAAAATGCCGAACACACCGCATTCGTCGTGGAAATGGTCGTCGGCCTCGGCGGAAAGCACGTCGTCTGCGTCTGCCATCTTAAGCTCCGCTAAAATCGCCATATAATGCGGGTTCGCGCCGAAAGCAACGCGGGCCGTGCGGTCGTTCACACTATCGTCGGATCCTGACGCCGTTTTCGGCGTCAGTTTGCCGGCGCCGCTGGTGCCGGAGCGTTGTTGGCCGGAGGTGTTGCGTCATTGTCGTCAGGCGCTGGTGTGTTGGCATCGTCGCCGCCCGCCGGAGCATCCGCAGCCGGTGCGTCCGGAGCAGCTGGCGTCTCGGCGGCCGGCTGATTCGGATTGAGCTTCTTGAGAATCGCGTTTTCCGGATCCTCGGGCAGCAGGCTTTCGAGTTTGGCGCCGATCTGCTCCAGCAGCGGTCGCGACTTGGCCTCCGTGACCCAGGCCGGTGCCTTGGCACCAGCCAGCCAGTTGAAGAACAGCAGTGCGACGGCGACGACCAGGATGCCGCGCGCGGCGCCGTAGAGGAAACCGAGCGTACGGTCGAGCGCGCCGATCCGCGAATCGATGATCCAGTCGGCCAGCTTCATGGTGATGACCGAGACGACGATCAGCGCGATGATGAAGACGACGCCGGCGGCGGCCGCCATGGCGATCTTTTCATTCTCGATGTAGGGCGCGAGGTAAGGCACAACCGGCTTGTAGAAGAAGAACGCCGCCGCTGCCGCCGCTGCCCAGGAGACGACGGACAGGACTTCACGCGAAAAGCCGCGAACCATGGCGAGCATCGCCGAGACCAGAGTGAAGCCGACGAGAATTCCGTCAAGCAGCGTAATCGGCATGTCTTTCGCCCCACTCCATGAGCCGCATTATAGCGCGGAACATCGGGCTCTGGGTCCGATGCTCTAATCTTCTTCGTCCACGCGGCTTCGGCGTGAGCCGGCTATGCGTGCCACGAGGTCGGCAAGCTCGGTCGGCTGGAAAGAACCCGCCCCGATCCCCCCGGCCAGTTCCCCGCTGCCCGAGG
>NZ_RZTE01000067.1:0-17019 GCF_003997415.1 Mesorhizobium sp. M7A.F.Ca.MR.245.00.0.0
GCCGGAAGATTACGTCGGCAGCGTCAGCGGCGATCTGAACGGTCGTCGGGGCCAGATCCAGGGCCAGGAAGCGCGCGGCGTCGCCGTCGTCATCAACGCGATGGTGCCGCTCGCCAATATGTTCAAGTATGTCGACAACCTGCGCTCGATGAGCCAGGGCCGTGCGGCCTACACCATGCAGTTCGATCACTATGAGCCGGTTCCGACCGCAGTGGCTCAGGAAGTCCAGAAGAAATACGCCTAAGGGTTTCTTAGCCACCGGGTCGCGCTCCTTGCGCGGTGCCGGATCTGAAGAGCGAATAACAATTCCCCTTAGCGGGTAGAATAGACGGAGAACGATTATGGCCAAAGGTAAATTCGAGCGTAACAAGCCTCACGTGAACATCGGCACGATTGGCCACGTCGACCATGGCAAGACGTCACTGACGGCGGCGATCACCAAGTATTTTGGCGAATACAAGCGCTACGACCAGATCGACGCTGCTCCTGAAGAAAAGGCGCGCGGCATCACGATCTCGACGGCGCACGTCGAATACGAGACGGCCAACCGCCACTACGCTCACGTCGACTGCCCCGGCCACGCCGACTATGTGAAGAACATGATCACCGGTGCCGCGCAGATGGACGGCGCGATCCTGGTCGTGTCGGCCGCAGACGGCCCGATGCCGCAGACCCGCGAGCACATCCTGCTGGCCCGTCAGGTCGGCGTGCCGTCGATCGTGGTGTTCCTGAACAAGGTCGACCAGGTCGACGACGCCGAGCTGCTCGAACTGGTCGAGCTCGAGGTTCGCGAGCTTCTGACCAAGAACGAGTTCCCCGGCGACGACATTCCGATCGTCAAGGGTTCGGCGCTGGCTGCTCTGGAAGATTCGGACAAGAAGATCGGTGAAGACGCGATCCGCGAGCTGATGGCTGCGGTCGATGCCTACATCCCGACGCCGGTTCGTCCGCTCGACAAGCCGTTCCTGATGCCGATCGAAGACGTGTTCTCGATCTCGGGCCGCGGCACGGTCGTGACCGGCCGCGTCGAGCGCGGCGTGGTCAAGGTCGGCGAGGAGCTGGAGATCATCGGCATCCGTCCGACGACCAAGACGACCTGCACGGGCGTGGAAATGTTCCGCAAGCTGCTCGATCAGGGCCAGGCCGGCGACAACATCGGCGCGCTGCTGCGCGGCGTTGATCGTGAAGGTGTCGAGCGCGGCCAGGTTCTGGCCAAGCCCGGTACGGTGAAGCCGCACAAGAAGTTCGTGGCCGAAGCCTACATCCTGACCAAGGACGAAGGTGGCCGTCACACGCCGTTCTTCACCAACTACCGTCCGCAGTTCTACTTCCGCACGACCGACGTGACCGGCATCGTGTCGCTGCCGGAAGGCACCGAAATGGTGATGCCGGGCGACAACATCACGGTCGATGTCGAGCTGATCGTGCCGATCGCCATGGAAGAGAAGCTGCGCTTCGCTATCCGTGAAGGCGGCCGCACCGTCGGTGCCGGCATCGTCGTCACCATCAAGGAATAATCGAGCCCGGCATTCGCCGGATCGACAAGAAAAGGGCGGTCTTCGGGCCGCCCTTTTCTTGTGCGGGGCTATCGGTTGCGACCCTGTCAGCCGAACCCTGTTGCAAGGCTCTCGGCCTCGACTAGTATAGGTTGCATCGAGGGGCTTTTTTCAAATGGTTCCAAGGCGGTTTTTCCATCGTCGGGCATTGTGGCCGCTGGCTCTGACCTGGCTGCTCGCATTGCTTGCCGCAGGCCCGGCAGCCTTTGCGGCGGATGCGGCGCCGGATCTTGGGCCGACGATGCGGTTCGGCATCGTTCGCAGCAACGCACCGGGGTGCGAGCCGATCTGCCCGGAATGGATATCGGCCGAGGGCTCGATAGAAGCCGGCACGCCGGCACTCTTCAAACGCATGCTGAAGACGCTTGGCGGCCGGAAACTGCCTGTTGTCGTCGATTCTCCCGGCGGCAATGTCGAGGCGGCGCTGACGCTTGGCCGGCTGATCCGCAAGAACAAGTTCGATATCGCCATCGGCAAGACGGTGTTTTCCAGCTGCCAGCCCGGTGCGAAGGGGTGCCAAGACCGTGACGCCCGCTACTTCGGCGATGTCATCGACTATGGCGCCATGTGCAATTCCGCCTGTCCTCTGATGTTTGCCGGCGGTATCAGGCGGGTGGCCGGCGAATGGGCCTATCTCGGCGTCCATCAGATCACCACGACCTACATCCGCACGAAATTGCAATACCGGACCACCTACCGCATCGTGGGGGGCAAGAAGAAGATCCTCAACACAAAGATCGTCAGCCGCAAGAATGCCGGCAGCTACAAGACCTACGAGATGAGCAAGTCCGTGGAGAAAAAGCTGGCAGCCTACCTGAAACAGATGGGCATCGAACAAGGCATGCTCGAAACGATGAAGGGCACCCCGGCCAGCGAAATCCACCAGATCGCCCTCGACGACATGCTGGCGATGAAGCTGGTCACCAGCACGGACACTGTAGGCCTGCTGACAGCGGCAAGCCTGTGCGAGCCCGGCCGCCTGGCCGCGAATTGCCGGGAAACGCCGGGGAACAAGCCTGATGGCCTGACGGCGACCGCAGCCACGCCGCCACCGATCGAACCCGAGGCGGCGCGGCGCGATGAAGACATGCGCTTCGTTGTCGTTCGCGGCACCAATCCGCTCTGCAATCCAGACTGCCCGGAATGGATCTCGGCAGAAGGCGCGATCACCCCCCGGACCCCGCAGAAGCTGCGCCAATTGCTCGCCATGCTTGGCAAACGGCAACTGCCTGTCGTGATCAGTTCGAGGGGAGGCGACCTGCTCAGCGCCCTGGCGGCAGGACGGCTTATCCATGAAAAGAAGCTCGACGTCGCCGTTGGCCGCACCGATTTCGTCGGCTGTGACCCAGGAGCGTGGAATTGCCTGGCCAAAGAGGGCGCCTATGCCGGGCTGAGCATCGATGCCGGCGTGGAGTGCGATTCGGCCTGCGCGCTGATGCTTGCCGGCGGCATCAGGCGGTTTGTCGGTCCCCAGGCGCGGCTTAGCCTCTACCCGATGGGGCAAAAGCAGATGGTCAAGGCCTATCTCGAGGAGATGGCGATCGGTCCCGCCCTGTTCGCAGCGATCGAGCGACGCTCGGCCGAGCGTCGGCTGGAACCCGGCATGATGCTGAAGGTCGGCCTGACGACCGGCCTGCAATCGGTCGACGCGCTGACCGGTGCCACCATTTGCGAGGCGGTGCCAAGACCCGAGAATTGCCGGATCCAGCCTTCCGCCAATGCCGAGGCTGATGCGCCGGCCAAATTGTAGTGTGCGGCGGAGCCGGAAACCGGCCATGAGGCAGGTTGAGCCGCTTCCGATGCTATCGTCGCTGCTGGCGGCGCCAGGCAGGCGGAGGATCGATGCCGGCCTGGGTTGGGGCGTGCCGGGCGGCCCCTATAAGCCACCGGGTACGAAACCATGATCGGCACGAAGCGTATCGGGCGCAGGCATCCGGAATAACGCCACAATAGGGCGGAATGCTGCACTGGCCTGCAACCGTGAACGGTCCCGAGATGCTGATCGCCCATCTTCCAAGTGGCTATATTCTCGGAACGTTCATGCGCAGGCAGTGGCCTGGCAGCCCGGCTATCGTCGGGGCCGCCATAGTCGGCAGTGTCATCCCCGATATCGATATGCTGTATTTCCATTTCATCGACGGCGGACGCACCCACCATCACTCCTATATGACGCATTGGCCGCTGTTCTGGGCGGCCGCAGGGGCGCTGTCGTTGCTATTCGTCAGCTGGCGCGCCCGCTCGTATCTGGCAGCCACGGCTGCCTTCTTTGCCGCCGCCATGCTGCATATGGTCCTCGATACGCTGGCGTCGCCGATATTGTGGCTGATGCCATTCGATCGGCGGGCGTTCGAACTCGTCACTGTACCGGCGGACTTCAGCAATTGGGTGCTGAGCTTTTTGCTGCACTGGACGTTCGCATGCGAGCTCCTGATATGCGGCTGGGCGCTTTGGCTGGCACGCGGGCGACCGCAGCCTGCCACGAATGCCGCTTGAGGACGCTCCACATCGAAGAGGGCAGGCGACGTCTCTCTCAATCACGCCACCGCGCGCTGGCGACTTCAGGCGGGAGCTTGGGATCGACCCGGATGGCCTTGTCGGGATTAAGGCGCGTTTGCTTGCAAACCGCTCTTTACAGAGCGTGCGGAAGCTTTTAGGAAGCGCCTTCTGCGCCGACATGCGCACGATACGGGCATAGCTCAGTTGGTAGAGCGGCGGTCTCCAAAACCGCAGGTCGTAGGTTCGAGCCCTGCTGCCCGTGCCATTTCCGGAATGGCATTCAACGCAATGTTTCGCCATTTCGAAATGGCGTTTCAAAACGATATTTCCATGGTCTGGCCTTTGAAAATCGGCGACCCGCTTGCCATATAGGGTCGATTGGGGCATAAGAGCGCCATAGCCGGGACGGAACGACTGGATGGTTCCGAGGCGGTGTTTGGTCATAAAGCGGAGACTTGCCACTTGCGTGGATCAAGAATCGGTTTTATGTAGACGAAACAGACACGCGACGCGTGGAGCTGGGAAACCGGCTTTACGCGTCTGATTTGCATGGGCGAAATGATTGCGCTGATTCGGCGCGAGATTGGGCTCAGGCGGCACGTCCCGGCCAGCGGGATCATCCAGGAGACCCGGCCAACGGGTCTTGAAGACAGAGCGGCATATGGCTTCGAAAACCACAAATCCTTTCGTCTTTCTCCAGCAGGTTCGCGCGGAGACCGCCAAGGTGACTTGGCCGTCGCGACGCGAAACGATGATCTCGACGGTGATGGTTCTGGCCTTCGCAGTGATCGCGATGATCTTTTTCTTCACCGCCGATCAGCTCATGGGCCTTGCGGTCGAACAGATTCTGGGCATCGGACGCTAAGTCCGGCGATTACGGAGAAGTCTTGAAATGACCGCGCGCTGGTACATCGTCCACGCTTATTCGAATTTTGAAAAGAAGGTCGCCGAGGATATCGAGAACAAGGCCAAGCAGAAGGGTCTGTCCGCCGACATCCACCAGATCGTGGTTCCGACCGAGAAGGTCGTCGAAGTTCGCCGCGGTCGCAAGGTCGATGCCGAGCGGAAGTTCTTCCCGGGCTATGTGCTGCTGAAGGCCAATTTGACCGATGCGGTGTTCTCGCTGGTCAAGAACACACCGAAGGTCACCGGCTTCCTGGGCGACTCCAAGCCGGTGCCGATCACCGAGGCGGAAGCCCAGCGCATCCTGAACCAGGTCCAGGAAGGCGTCGAGCGGCCGAAGCCTTCGGTCACGTTCGAGATCGGCGAAGCGATCCGCGTTTCGGATGGTCCCTTCGCGTCGTTCAACGGTTTCGTCCAGGAAGTGGACGAAGAGCGGGCGCGGCTCAAGGTGGAAGTTTCGATCTTCGGGCGCGCCGTGCCTGTCGATCTGGAATTCGGACAGGTCGAAAAGGGCTGATCCGAAATCCCTGACGCCGGTTTGGCGATCAGGGGAGGCGGCGCGGAAGCGCGCGGCCTGAGACGGTGGGAGGCGAGTGCGGCTTTAGCCGGCTGCGCGAACCGCACCACCAGACTGCAACCGCCGGCATGACCGGCATAGACAAAGGCAGGAAAAGAGATGGCTAAGAAAATTGCAGGCCAGCTCAAGCTCCAGGTGAAAGCGGGATCGGCGACGCCGTCTCCCCCGATCGGCCCGGCGCTTGGTCAGCGTGGCATCAACATCATGGAATTCTGCAAGGCGTTCAACGCGCAGACCCAGGAAATGGAAAAGGGATCGCCGGTTCCGGTCGTCATCACCTACTATCAGGACAAGTCCTTCACCTTCGTCATGAAAACGGCGCCGGTGAGCTACTTCCTGAAGAAGGCGGCGAACCTGACGTCCGGTTCCAAGGAGCCGGGCAAGGTCAAGGCCGGTACGGTTTCGCGTGACAAGGTCCGCGAGATTGCCACCGCGAAGATGAAAGACCTGAACGCAAACGACGTCGAAGCGGCCATGCGCATGGTCGAGGGCTCCGCCCGCTCGATGGGTCTGGAAGTGGTGGGCTAAGATCATGGCAAAGATTGCAAAGCGCGTATCAAAGACCCGCGAAGGCATCGATCCCAACAAGGCTTATGCCCTGGGCGATGCGCTGAAGCTGCTCAAGGACCGTTCCTCGGTGAAGTTCGATGAGACCATCGAAGTCGCCATGAACCTCGGCGTCGACCCGCGCCATGCCGACCAGATGGTCCGCGGCGTGGTCAACCTGCCGAACGGCACCGGCCGCTCGGTGCGTGTCGCCGTGTTCGCCCGTGGCGACAAGGCCGACGAAGCGCGTGCCGCCGGCGCCGACATCGTCGGTGCCGAGGATCTGGTCGACATCGTCCAGAAGGGCACGATCGATTTTGATCGCTGCATCGCCACGCCGGACATGATGCCGCTCGTCGGTCGTCTGGGCAAAGTGCTCGGCCCGCGCGGCATGATGCCGAACCCGAAGGTCGGCACCGTCACCACTGACGTTGCCGCCGCCGTCAAGGCATCCAAGGGCGGCGCCGTCGAGTTCCGTGTCGAGAAGGCTGGCATCGTCCATGCCGGCGTCGGCAAGGTCTCGTTCGACGTCAAGGCCCTGGAAGAGAACATCCGCGCCTTCGCCGATGCGGTGACCAAGGCAAAGCCGACTGGCGCCAAGGGCAACTACGTCAAGAAGGTGTCGGTCACCTCGACGATGGGCCCGGGCCTCAAGCTCGACGTCGCGACGCTCAACGCGTCCTGATAAGTTTTGATCGAGATCGGCCGGTAAACGGCTGATCTGCAAAGAATTCCGGGCCTCCGACCTAGTTGGCGGCCCGGTACCGGAAGCCGAGAGGTTTCCGGACATCCTGTCCGAGATTGCAGGCGGCCCAGAAGCCTTAATTCGATTTGGGCCTGCATGAGACGGGTGAAGACCGGACAACGGAGCGATTGCTCCAATGAAAGGTTCGAACCGTGTTTGCCTTTTGTCTGCGCATCGCCGGCTTGACCGTCGATGTGGCGAAAGGGGGCAGGATCCTCGAGCGTCGTTCGGGAGATCCGTTACTGGATGGCCCGGCCGACAAAAGGCAACCCGACGCCTGTCCTCGTCAATGGGATGTTCCCGTTAACAGGATTGGGGTCAACTGGAGATAGGCAGTGGACAGAGCGGAAAAACGCGAACTCGTCACGGGCCTGAACGGTGCGTTCTCGAACGCAGGTTCAGTGGTCGTGGCCCACTACGCCGGTATCACCGTCGCGCAAATGAACGACCTTCGGTCGAAAATGCGCGCCGCCGGTGGCACCGTCAAAGTCGCGAAGAACCGTCTCGCCAAAATCGCTCTTCAGGGCACGGACTCCGCATCGATCATCGAGCTGTTCAAGGGACAGACGCTGATTGCTTATTCGGAGGATCCGATTGCGGCGCCGAAGGTCGCGTCCGATTTCGCCAAGGGAAATGACAAGCTCGTCATTCTCGGCGGCGCAATGGGCACCACCTCGCTCAATGCCGACGGTGTGAAGGCACTCGCCACACTTCCGTCGCTCGATGAGCTGCGCGCCAGGCTGGTTGGCATGATCGCCACGCCGGCAACCCGGATCGCCCAGATCGTCAATGCGCCAGCGGCCTCGGTCGCGCGCGTCATCGGCGCTTACGCCCGGAAGGACGAGGCGGCATGAGGCCGTTCCTCGCTATCACAAACACACGTTCGAACCTTATGAAGGAACACAACAATGGCTGATCTCGCAAAGATCGTAGACGACCTTTCGAAGCTGACCGTCCTCGAGGCGGCCGAGCTGTCGAAGCTTCTGGAAGAAAAGTGGGGCGTTTCCGCCGCTGCTCCGGTGGCTGTTGCCGCCGCTGGCGGTGGAGCGGCCGCTGCTGCTCCGGTCGAGGAAAAGACGGAATTCGACGTCGTCCTCACCGAGGCAGGCGCTCAGAAGATCAACGTCATCAAGGAAGTCCGCGCCATCACCGGTCTTGGCCTCAAGGAAGCCAAGGATCTGGTCGAAGCGGCTCCGAAGCCGGTCAAGGAAGGCGTTTCCAAGGCCGACGCTGACAAGTTCAAGGCCCAGCTGGAAGCAGCCGGCGCCAAGGTCGACCTGAAGTAATCGTGAAAGCGGCGGGCGGCCTCGCGCCGTCCGCCACTCCCTTCGCCCGGAGGGAGCACGCGTAACGCGAGATCTACGAGAACCTCTTTCCTGAGGGCCGAAAACCGGCCTTCAGGAAACGGGTTTTCTCCCGTTCTAGCCGGCCGCCGACAGGCGCCGGGAAAACAGACAGAGGGTTGCCGCCAAGGTGGCCCAGAATGCAAGGCGAGCCGCGGCGAGGCTCGTCCCGAGTTTAGAGCTAAGGAGCGACGATGGCCCAGACCCAGACTTTCAATGGCCGCAGACGCGTACGCAAGTTCTTCGGAAAGATCCCGGAAGTTGCGGAGATGCCGAACCTCATCGAGGTTCAGAAGGCATCCTATGATCAATTCCTGATGGTGGCGGAGCCCAAGGGCGGGCGTCCGGACGAGGGACTGCAGGCTGTTTTCAAGTCGGTTTTCCCGATCTCCGATTTTTCCGGCTCCTCGATGCTGGAGTTCGTGAAGTACGAGTTCGAAGGACCGAAATTCGACGTTGACGAATGCCGTCAGCGCGACCTCACCTATGCCGCGCCGCTGAAGGTGACGCTGCGCCTCATCGTGTTCGATATCGACGAGGATACCGGCGCCAAGTCCATCAAGGACATCAAGGAGCAGGACGTCTACATGGGCGACATGCCGCTCATGACCTTGAACGGCACCTTCATCGTCAACGGCACCGAGCGCGTCATCGTCTCGCAGATGCACCGCTCGCCGGGCGTCTTCTTTGACCATGACAAGGGCAAGTCGCACTCGTCGGGCAAGCTTCTGTTTGCCGCGCGCGTCATCCCCTATCGCGGCTCGTGGCTCGACATCGAGTTCGATTCCAAGGACGTCGTGCACGCCCGCATCGATCGCCGCCGCAAGATTCCGGTGACGTCGCTGCTGATGGCGCTCGGTATGGACGGCGAAGAGATCCTGTCGACCTTCTACAACAAGATCACCTACAAGCGCGCCGGCGACCATTGGCGCATTCCGTTCAACGTCGAGCGTTTCCGCGGCCTCAAGGCCGTCGGCGACCTGGTCGATGCCGATACCGGCGAAGTCGTCGTCGAAGCCGGCAAGAAGATCACCGCCCGCCAGGCGAGGGCGCTTGGCGAAAAGGGTCTCAAGGCGATCAAGGCCACCGACGAGGACCTGCTCGGTAACTATCTGGCCGAGGACATCGTCAACTACGCCACCGGCGAGATCTTCCTCGAGGCCGGCGACGAGATCGACGAGAAGACGCTGAAGGTTCTGCTCGGCACCGGCGAAGACGAGATCAAGGTTCTCGACATCGACCACGTCAATGTCGGCGCCTATATCCGCAACACGCTCAACGTCGACAAGAACGAGAGCCGCCAGGACGCGCTGTTCGACATCTATCGTGTCATGCGCCCCGGCGAGCCGCCGACGCTCGAAACCGCCGAAGCCATGTTCAACTCGCTGTTCTTCGACAGTGAGCGCTACGATCTGTCGGCCGTCGGCCGCGTCAAGATGAACATGCGTCTCGAGCTCAAGGCCGAGGACACCGTGCGCGTGCTGCGCAAGGACGACATCCTGGCCGTGGTCAGGACGCTGGTCGAGCTGCGCGACGGCAAGGGCGAGATCGACGACATCGACAATCTCGGCAACCGCCGCGTGCGTTCGGTCGGCGAGCTGATGGAAAACCAGTACCGCGTCGGCCTGCTGCGCATGGAGCGCGCGATCAAGGAGCGTATGTCCTCGATCGAGATCGACACGGTCATGCCGCAGGATCTGATCAACGCCAAGCCGGCGGCTGCCGCCGTGCGCGAGTTCTTCGGTTCCTCGCAGCTGTCGCAGTTCATGGACCAGACCAACCCGCTGTCGGAGATCACCCACAAGCGCCGCCTCTCGGCGCTTGGACCGGGCGGTCTGACCCGCGAGCGCGCCGGCTTCGAAGTGCGCGACGTGCACCCGACGCATTACGGCCGCATCTGCCCGATCGAGACGCCGGAAGGCCCGAATATCGGTCTGATCAACTCGCTGGCCACCTTCGCACGCGTCAACAAGTACGGCTTCATCGAGAGCCCGTACCGTAAGATCGTCGACGGCAAGCTGACCAATGACGTCGTCTATCTCTCGGCGATGGAAGAGGCCAAGCACCATGTCGCGCAGGCCAACGCCGAGCTCGACAAGAACGGTGGTTTCGTCGACGAATTCGTCATTTGCCGCAGCGCCGGCGAAGTGATGATGGCGCCGCGCGAAAACGTCGATCTGATGGACGTGTCGCCCAAGCAGATGGTGTCGGTGGCCGCGGCCCTGATCCCGTTCCTGGAAAACGACGACGCCAACCGCGCTCTGATGGGCTCGAACATGCAGCGTCAGGCCGTGCCTTTGGTGCGCGCCGAGGCGCCGTTCGTCGGCACCGGCATGGAGCCGATCGTCGCCCGTGACTCGGGTGCCGCCATCGGCGCCCGCCGCGGCGGCATCGTCGACCAGGTGGACGCGACGCGTATCGTTATCCGCGCCACCGAAGATCTCGATCCGGGCAAGTCCGGCGTCGACATCTACCGGCTGATGAAGTTCCAGCGTTCGAACCAGAACACCTGCATCAACCAGCGTCCGCTGGTTCGCATGGGTGACCGGGTCAACAAGGGCGACATCATCGCCGACGGTCCGTCGACCGAGCTCGGCGATCTGGCGCTCGGCCGCAACGTGCTGGTCGCGTTCATGCCGTGGAACGGCTACAACTACGAGGACTCGATCCTCCTGTCCGAACGCATCGTCGCCGATGACGTCTTCACCTCGATCCATATCGAGGAGTTCGAGGTCATGGCGCGCGATACCAAGCTCGGACCGGAGGAAATCACGCGCGATATTCCAAACGTCTCGGAAGAAGCGCTGAAGAACCTCGACGAAGCCGGCATCGTCTATATCGGTGCCGAAGTTCAGCCGGGCGACATCCTGGTCGGCAAGATCACGCCGAAGGGCGAAAGCCCGATGACGCCGGAAGAGAAGCTTCTGCGCGCCATCTTCGGCGAAAAGGCATCCGATGTGCGCGACACCTCGATGCGCATGCCTCCGGGCACTTTCGGCACCGTCGTCGAGGTGCGCGTGTTCAATCGCCACGGTGTGGAGAAGGACGAGCGCGCCATGGCGATCGAGCGCGAGGAGATCGAACGCCTCGCCAAGGACCGCGACGACGAGCAGGCCATCCTGGACCGTAACGTCTATGCGCGTCTTTCCGACGTGCTCGTCGGCAAGGAAGCGATCGCCGGACCGAAGGGCTTCAAGAAGGGCTCCACGCTGTCCAAGGATACGCTCGACGAGTATCCGCGTTCGCAGTGGTGGCAGTTTGCCGTGGAGAACGAAAAGCTCCAGAGCGAACTGGAAGCCCTGCGCGGCCAGTACGACGATTCCAAGAAGGCGCTCGAACAGCGTTTCATGGACAAGGTCGAGAAGGTCCAGCGCGGCGACGAAATGCCTCCGGGCGTCATGAAGATGGTCAAGGTCTTCGTGGCCGTGAAGCGCAAGATGCAGCCCGGCGACAAGATGGCCGGCCGTCACGGCAACAAGGGTGTCGTGTCGCGGATCGTTCCGGTCGAGGACATGCCTTTCCTCGAGGACGGCACGCATGCCGATATCGTGCTCAACCCGCTGGGTGTGCCGAGCCGCATGAATGTCGGCCAGATCCTGGAAACGCATCTGGGCTGGGCATGCGCGGGCATGGGCAGGAAGATCGGCGAGCTGATCGACACGTACAAGGCAGCCGGCGACATCAAGCCGCTGCGCAAGACGCTCGAGAGCTTCATCCCGGCCAACGACCGCAACGAGCCGGTTCGTGACTATGACGACGAGAGCATCGTTCGCCTCAGCGAGCAGATGCGCCGCGGCGTCTCGATCGCGACCCCGGTGTTCGACGGCGCGCATGAGGCTGACATCAACATCATGCTGGAGCAGGCGGGCCTGCACACATCAGGTCAGTCGCAGCTCTATGACGGACGCACGGGCGAGCCGTTCGATCGCAAGGTGACGATGGGCTACATCTACATGCTCAAGCTTCACCACCTCGTGGACGACAAGATCCACGCGCGTTCGATCGGTCCGTACTCGCTCGTCACGCAGCAGCCGCTGGGCGGCAAGGCGCAGTTCGGTGGCCAGCGCTTCGGCGAGATGGAGGTCTGGGCGCTGGAAGCGTACGGCGCGGCCTACACGCTGCAGGAAATGCTGACGGTGAAGTCGGACGACGTCGCCGGCCGTACCAAGGTCTACGAGGCGATCGTGCGTGGCGACGACACCTTCGAGGCCGGCATTCCCGAGAGCTTCAACGTTCTCGTCAAGGAAATGCGGTCTCTCGGCCTCAATGTCGAGCTGGAGAACACCAAGCTCGACGACAACCCTGTCCGGCTGCCCGATGCTGCCGAATAGGGGCGCGGCCGAGTAAACAAGACGTTCGGTCGCGGAAATCGCGACCGAACGCACCAAATTCTTCGGCCGGTGGCCGACACACGACGGCGGGCGTTTGGCCCGCGCTAGATGCAAGGGGTTTTCGAGGACCCCGAAAAGGAGAACGGCATGAACCAAGAGGTCATGAATCTCTTCAATCCGCAGGCGCCTGCGCAGGTGTTCGATTCCATTCGGATATCGCTTGCCAGCCCTGAGAAGATTCTGTCCTGGTCTTTCGGCGAGATCAAGAAGCCGGAGACCATCAACTACCGCACCTTCAAGCCGGAGCGTGACGGTCTGTTCTGCGCGCGCATTTTTGGCCCGATCAAGGACTATGAGTGCCTGTGCGGCAAGTACAAGCGCATGAAGTACAAGGGCGTCATCTGCGAAAAGTGCGGCGTTGAAGTCACGCTGTCGCGCGTTCGTCGTGAGCGCATGGGCCATATCGAGCTGGCGGCACCGGTCGCCCATATCTGGTTCCTGAAGTCGCTGCCGTCGCGCATCGGCACGCTGCTCGACATGACCCTGAAGGACATCGAGCGCGTCCTCTACTTTGAGAACTACATCGTCACCGAACCTGGCCTCACCGCGCTGAAGGAGCACCAGCTGCTCAGCGAGGAAGAGTACATGATCGCCGTCGACGAGTATGGCGAGGATAGTTTCACCGCCATGATCGGCGCCGAGGCCATTCATGACCTCCTAGCGGGCATGGACCTGGAGAAGATCGCCGGCGACCTGCGTTCGGAACTGGCTTCGACCACCTCCGAGCTGAAGCAGAAGAAGTATCTGAAGCGGCTCAAGGTCGTCGAGAACTTCATGGAATCCGGCAACCGTCCGGAATGGATGATCATGAAAGTGGTTCCGGTGATCCCGCCGGACCTGCGCCCGCTGGTTCCGCTGGACGGCGGCCGCTTCGCCACGTCGGATCTGAACGATCTCTATCGCCGCGTCATCAACCGCAACAACCGTCTGAAGCGGCTGATCGAGTTGCGGGCGCCGGGCATCATCGTGCGCAATGAAAAGCGCATGCTGCAGGAAGCCGTCGATGCGCTGTTCGACAACGGCCGTCGCGGCCGCGTCATCACCGGCGCCAACAAGCGCCCGCTGAAGTCGCTGTCCGACATGCTCAAGGGCAAGCAGGGCCGGTTCCGTCAGAACCTGCTCGGCAAGCGCGTCGACTATTCCGGCCGCTCGGTCATCGTGACCGGTCCGGAGCTCAAGCTGCACCAGTGCGGCCTGCCCAAGAAGATGGCGCTCGAACTGTTCAAGCCCTTCATCTACGCCCGTCTCGACGCCAAGGGTTACTCCTCGACCGTCAAGCAGGCGAAGAAGCTGGTCGAAAAGGAGCGTCCGGAGGTCTGGGATATCCTCGACGAGGTCATCCGCGAACATCCGGTGCTGCTGAACCGTGCGCCGACGCTGCACCGTCTCGGCATCCAGGCGTTCGAGCCGATCCTGATCGAGGGCAAGGCGATCCAGCTGCACCCGCTGGTCTGCACGGCCTTCAACGCCGACTTCGACGGCGACCAGATGGCCGTTCACGTGCCGCTGTCGCTGGA
This sequence comes from Mesorhizobium sp. M7A.F.Ca.MR.245.00.0.0, assembly GCF_003997415.1. Taxonomy (NCBI): domain Bacteria; kingdom Pseudomonadati; phylum Pseudomonadota; class Alphaproteobacteria; order Hyphomicrobiales; family Phyllobacteriaceae; genus Mesorhizobium; species Mesorhizobium sp. M7A.F.Ca.MR.245.00.0.0. Next base: position 14,075 of record NZ_RZTE01000067.1, read on the forward strand.
AGCGCAGCTTGAAGCCCGCGTGCTGATGATGTCGACCAACAACATCCTGCACCCGGCTTCCGGCGCGCCGATCATCGTGCCGTCGCAGGACATGGTCCTGGGTCTCTACTATCTCTCGATCGTCAACCAGAACGAGCCGGGCGAGGGCATGGTGTTTGCCGACATGGGCGAACTCCAGCACGCGCTCGAGACCAAGGCGGTGACGCTGCACTCCAAGATCAAGGGTCGTTTCCGCACGGTCGACGCCGAAGGCAAGGTCGTGTCGAAGATCCATGACACCACGCCTGGCCGCATGATCATCGGCGAGCTTCTGCCGAAGAACGTCAACGTGCCTTACGAGACCGCCAACCAGGAGATGACCAAGAAGAACATCTCCAAGATGATCGACACCGTCTACCGCCATTGCGGTCAGAAAGAGACGGTCATTTTCTGCGATCGCATCATGGCGCTCGGCTTCAGCCATGCCTGCCGTGCCGGCATTTCGTTCGGCAAGGACGACATGCTGATCCCGGATGCCAAGATCAAGCTGGTCTCCGACACCGAGGCTTTGGCCAAGGAATACGAGCAGCAGTACAATGACGGTCTGATCACGCAGGGCGAGAAGTACAACAAGGTCGTCGACGCCTGGGCCAAGTGCTCGGAAAAGGTCGCCGACGAAATGATGGCCCGTATCAAGGCGGTCGAGTTCGAGGACAATGGCCGTCAAAAGCCGATGAACTCGATCTACATGATGTCGCACTCCGGTGCGCGTGGCTCGCCCACCCAGATGCGCCAGCTTGCCGGCATGCGCGGCCTTATGGCCAAGCCGTCGGGTGAAATCATCGAGACGCCGATCATCTCGAACTTCAAGGAAGGCCTGACCGTGCTCGAGTACTTCAACTCGACCCACGGCGCCCGCAAGGGTCTGGCCGACACCGCCTTGAAGACGGCGAACTCGGGTTACCTCACCCGTCGTCTGGTCGACGTGGCGCAGGATTGCATCGTCAACTCCGTCGACTGCGGCACCGACAAGGGCCTCACCATGCAGCCGATCGTCGATGCCGGTCAGGTCGTCGCTTCGGTCGGCCAGCGCGTGCTGGGCCGTACGTCGCTCGACGACATCACCCATCCGGTGTCGGGCGAGATCCTGGTCAAGGCCGGAACGCTGATGGACGAGCGTGACGTGGAACAGATCGAAAAGGCCGGCGTCCAGTCGGTCCGCATCCGCTCGGCACTGACTTGCGAAGTCAGGGTTGGCGTCTGCGCGGTCTGCTACGGTCGCGATCTTGCCCGCGGCACCCCTGTCAACCAGGGCGAAGCCGTCGGCGTCATCGCGGCGCAGTCGATCGGCGAGCCGGGCACGCAGCTCACCATGCGTACCTTCCACATGGGCGGCACCGCGCAGGTGGTCGACAGCTCGTTCCTTGAAGCCTCGTATGAGGGCAAGGTCGAGATCCGTAACCGCAACGTGGTGCGCAACTCCGACGGCCAGCAGATGGTCATGGGCCGCAACATGGCGGTGCTGATCCTCGACGAAGCCGGCAAGGAGCGCGCCTCGCACCGCCTCACCTATGGTTCGCGCATCTTCGTGGACGATGGTGACAAGGTGAAGCGCGGCCAGCGTATCGCCGAGTGGGATCCCTATACCCGTCCGGTCCTCACTGAAATCGAGGGCAGGGTGTCGTACGAGGATCTGGTCGACGGCATTTCCGTTCAGGAAACGGCCGACGAGTCGACCGGCATCACCAAGCGTGAGGTCATCGACTGGCGCTCGACGCCACGCGGCAACGACCTGAAGCCGGCGATTGCGATCCAGGACGCCAAGGGCAAGGTCGGCAAGCTGTCGAAGGGCGGCGACGCCCGCTTCCTGCTCTCGGTCGAGGCCATTCTTTCGGTCGAGCCGGGCTCGCAGGTTCGTCCCGGCGACGTGCTGGCGCGTATTCCGATGGAAAGCGCCAAGACCAAGGACATCACCGGCGGTCTGCCGCGTGTTGCCGAACTGTTCGAGGCACGTCGTCCGAAGGATCACGCCATCATCGCCGAGATCGACGGCACGATCCGCTTCGGCCGCGACTACAAGAACAAGCGTCGCATCATCATCGAGCCGCATGACTCGACGCTCGAGCCGGTCGAATACCTGATCCCGAAGGGCAAGCCGTTCCATCTCCAGGACGGCGACGTCATCGAGAAGGGCGACTACATCCTCGACGGCAATCCTGCGCCGCACGACATCCTGGCGATCAAGGGCGTGGAGGCACTTGCTTCCTATCTCGTCAACGAGATCCAGGAAGTCTACCGTCTGCAGGGCGTGTCGATCAACGACAAGCACATCGAGGTGATCGTTCGCCAGATGCTGCAGAAGGTCGAGATCACGGTGCAGGGCGACTCGACCTACATTCCGGGCGATCATGTCGACGTGATCGAACTGGAAGAGGTCAACGAGCGTCTGGTCGAGGACGGCAAGAAGCCGGCCGAAGGCCTGCCGGTGCTGCTCGGCATCACCAAGGCATCGCTGCAGACGCCGTCCTTCATCTCGGCCGCCTCCTTCCAGGAGACGACCCGGGTGCTGACGGAGGCCGCGGTTGCCGGCAAGACCGACATGCTGCAGGGCTTGAAGGAAAACGTCATCGTCGGCCGGCTGATCCCGGCCGGTACCGGCGGCACGATGAGCCAGATCCGGCGCATCGCCACCTCGCGCGACGAACTGATCATCGACGAGCGCCGCAAGGCCTCGGGTGCGGAAGTCGCCGAGCCGATGCTGGCCGACATGACAACCGCCGCGCAGTAAGCGCGGCGGCAGGAATCTCAGGCAAAAAAGGCCGTCGGGGCGACCCGGCGGCCTTTTTTCATTGCGTTGGAGCCGAACTTTGTGGCGGTGGCGAAGTGAGGAGCATCGTCTGGTGCCTTGTTTTGCAGGCTGGCGCCGCCCCTCATCTGCCTGCCGGCATCTTCTCCCCGTATAGTGA
>NZ_RZTE01000067.1:17029-18452 GCF_003997415.1 Mesorhizobium sp. M7A.F.Ca.MR.245.00.0.0
CTTGCAGGGCGAACGCCGGCGTCGCCATTGCCCCTTTCTCCCCGTCACTATACGGGGAGAAATGTCGGCAGGACAATGAGGGGCGGCGCGCCCTTCGCAAATGATCCGGGAAGTGGGGATCGGAGCGAGGTCGCTCTTCACAGCCCATTGTCAATCGAAGAACGCCTCGACCACGTTGCGCTTGCCGAGCATGAAGGCATCGGCGACATGCTGCAGCGGCGCGAGATCGACATCGGAGACGCCGGCGCGGACGATCTCGGCGAAGCGCTTGTAGAGCATCGGGTACTCGGCCTCCGGCTCGTCATGAACCACCTTGCCGTCGATGGCGAGCTTCGAGCCGCCGCCCGACAGCACCATCGCGCCCTTGTCGGTGTCGGCCAGGATGTCCCAGCTTTGCGGGCCTGTCTGCAGCCAGTCGAGGTCCATCGTCACCGGCAACCCGTTCGAGGTGCGGAAGGCGACGCGCGCGGCAACCGGGGAGGCGCGGTTTTCGGGAAAATCCAGCACCGCCGAGGTGATGAACATCGCCGGCAGGATATGGGTGGCAATCGACAGCGCGTTGATGCCGGGATCGAAGACGCCGAAACCGCCGGGAGCCCAGATCCATTCCTGGTTCGGGTGCCAGCGGCGCACGTCTTCCTTCCAGTTGATGGCGGCCGAGTGGATGCGGGCTGAACTTAGAAAAGCACGCGCGGCCTCGACCGCCGGCGCATAGCGCGAGTGCCAGCTGGCGAACAGCGAGACGCCGTTCTGCGCGGCCAATGTCTTGAGGTCCTCGACCTCGCTGACCGTGGCGCCAGGCGGCTTCTCCAGGAAGACATGCTTCTTGGCCATCAGCGCCGTCCGCGCCGCATCGTAGCGGAACTGCGGCGGCATGCAGAGCGACACGGCCTCGAGCTCGGGCACCGCGTCGAGCATGGCTTCGATGTGAGGGAAATTCGGGATGTCATCCACCTTGCCGTGACGGCTGGCAGCCGCGATGAGGCGATAGTCCTGGTCTTTCGCCAGGGCCGGCAGATGCTGGTCGCGGACGATCTTGCCGACGCCGACGATGCCTATCTTGATGGGCTGGGACACGGTCGCTCCGTCTGTTTGATGATGATGATGGTTTCTTACCAGAACACTTGCCCCGGGCAAGCCGAAGCCGAGAAGCCTAGCTCGGCCTTCCTTGAGGCGGCAGTGCACATTTTTGTCGGCTGGGAAGGCCTCGGTCGCCGATTCGTCTCGGCAGTCGATTCGAAAGCTGGACCGGGTTCGGGTTCAGATCGGCACGTCGAAGGTGACGATCGACACTTCGCCTTCGAGCGCGCCCTGGAAGGCTGAGATATGCGGCTCTTCGTCGGGGATGCCGTCCATGTCGCCGATCTGGTCGAGCTCGGCCTCGGCGTACCCTTCGGCGGCAAGCGATTCGAGTGCCCGGCGC
>NZ_RZTE01000067.1:18462-21864 GCF_003997415.1 Mesorhizobium sp. M7A.F.Ca.MR.245.00.0.0
CGGCGCACCGCCGAATCGTCGTCGGGCGCGACCAGCATGACGTGGACGCCCTCCGGTTTGCCGCCTTTTTTCTTCCACACCCGGCCGGTGATGATGGTGACCGGGCGTTCTTCATTGTCGTTCACGGGCCGATTCCTCTTGGCAGCGGGTGGGAGGGCGAGGGGGTTTTGACTGCTCATGCGGCCTTTTCGCATGAAGCAAGGCCGCGCAACAGCGCAAACCCATTCACTTTGCCTGAAGGCTTGTCACTTTCTTCCTCGCTCTTGCAAAAATGCGAAAGAAAATTACATGCGGTTTTCGCATGGCTGCCAAGCCTTGGTCGGCGCGCAATATTTGATGCTCCGGGCTTGACGGTCCGCGGTCTTACGAGTAGAAGCCGCCCAGTCAGAACCGATGTGAGGCTCTCCCTTCCGAAGCGACACGCTTTGGAGTTTGCCTCAAACAGGGTTCGTTTTACGAGCGAAAAGACATTTCCGGCGTGCACGAAGCGGCTTCCGCTTCCTCTGCCTTTTGTTCGGGCAAGACCGCGAGGCGCGGTTTATGGCCCGAATTTGCGTATGGAAATGACGCTTTGAGCGGCCCTGACCGGGCGAGACACGGAATTGAGAGACAAGAGGGTTTAATGCCTACCGTCAACCAGCTGATCCGCAAGCCGCGCATTGCGCCGGTGAAGCGCAACAAGGTCCCGGCCATGCAGCAGAACCCGCAGAAGCGGGGCGTCTGCACGCGCGTCTATACAACGACGCCGAAGAAGCCGAACTCGGCGCTGCGCAAGGTGGCCAAGATCCGCCTGACCAATGGTTTTGAAGTGATCGGGTACATCCCCGGCGAAGGCCACAACCTTCAGGAACACTCCGTGGTGATGATCCGCGGCGGCCGCGTCAAGGATCTTCCGGGCGTTCGCTACCACATCATCCGCGGCGTGCTCGACACGCAGGGTGTGAAGAACCGCAAGCAGCGCCGTTCGAAGTACGGCGCCAAGCGTCCGAAGTAAGGGGCGTCCGAAGTAAGATTTTCCGGCCTTGGCGCTCCTTGAGTGCGTCGGGCTATGAGATTGAGAGACAAAAGCCATGTCGCGTCGTCACAGTGCAGAAAAGCGTGAGATCAATCCGGACCCGAAGTTCGGCGATCTGATCGTCACCAAGTTCATGAACGCCGTCATGTATGATGGCAAGAAGTCGGTTGCCGAGACCATCGTCTACGGCGCGCTCGACCAGGTTCAGTCGAAGACCAAGCAGGAGCCGGTCACCGTCTTCCATCAGGCGCTCGACAATGTCGCGCCGCATGTTGAAGTGCGTTCGCGTCGTGTCGGTGGCGCCACCTACCAGGTTCCGGTCGACGTGCGCCCCGAGCGGCGCCAGGCATTGGCCATTCGCTGGCTGATCGCTGCGGCCCGCAATCGCAACGAGACCACGATGGTCGACCGCCTCTCCGGCGAGCTGATGGATGCGGCCAACAACCGCGGCACGGCTGTCAAGAAGCGTGAAGACACCCACAAGATGGCTGAAGCCAACCGCGCTTTCGCGCACTACCGCTGGTAAAGCGCGAACGAGACTGAGAGGCAGCTACGATGGCCCGCGAATACAAAATCGAAGACTACCGCAATTTCGGTATCATGGCGCATATTGACGCCGGCAAGACGACGACCACCGAGCGCGTCCTCTACTACACGGGCAAGTCGCACAAGATCGGCGAAGTCCATGACGGCGCTGCCACCATGGATTGGATGGAGCAGGAGCAGGAGCGCGGCATCACGATCACCTCCGCCGCGACCACGACCTTCTGGAAGGCTCGTGACGGCAAGATGCACCGCTTCAACATCATCGACACCCCCGGCCACGTCGACTTCACCATCGAAGTCGAGCGTTCGCTGCGCGTGCTCGACGGCGCCATCGCGCTGCTCGATGCCAATGCCGGCGTTGAGCCGCAGACCGAGACCGTCTGGCGCCAGGCCGACAAGTACCGCGTTCCGCGCATGATCTTCTGCAACAAGATGGACAAGATCGGCGCCGACTTCTACCGCTCGGTCGAGATGATCGGTTCGCGCCTCGGTGCGCATGCCGTTGTCATGCAGCTGCCGATCGGCGCCGAGACCGAGTTCAAGGGCGTCGTCGACCTCGTCGAGATGAACGCGCTTGTCTGGCGCGACGAGACGCTGGGCGCTGCCTGGGATGTCGTCGAGATCCCGGACGACCTCAAGGCTCGTGCCGAAGAATACCGCGAGAAGATGATCGAGGCCGCCGTCGAGATGGACGAGACGGCGCTTGAGAATTACCTCGAAGGCAAGATGCCGTCGAATGACGAGATCCGCGCGCTGATCCGCAAGGGCACCATCGCGGTCAAGTTCTACCCGATGTTCTGTGGCTCGGCCTTTAAGAACAAGGGCGTGCAGCCGCTGCTCGACGCCGTCGTCGAATATCTGCCGTCGCCGGCCGATGTTCCCGCCATCAAGGGTGTCGATGCCAAGACCGACGCCGAGATCGAGCGTCACGCCGACGACAACGAGCCTCTGTCGATGCTCGCCTTCAAGATCATGAACGACCCGTTCGTCGGTTCGCTAACCTTTGCCCGCATCTATTCGGGCAGGCTCACCAAGGGCATCTCGGTCGACAACACCGTGAAAGGCAAGAAAGAGCGCATCGGCCGCATGCTGCAGATGCATGCGAACTCGCGCGCCGACGTCGAAGAGGCTTTTGCCGGCGACATCGTTGCTCTTGCCGGTCTCAAGGACACGACCACCGGCGACACGCTGAGCGATCCGCTGCATCCGGTCATTCTCGAGCGCATGGAATTCCCCGATCCGGTCATCCAGATCGCCATCGAGCCGAAGACCAAGAACGACCAGGAAAAGATGGGCCTCGCCCTTCACCGCCTGGCCGCCGAGGATCCGTCCTTCCGTGTCAAGACCGACGAGGAAAGCGGCCAGACCATCATTTCCGGCATGGGCGAACTTCACCTGGACATCATCGTCGACCGTATGCGTCGCGAGTTCAAGGTCGAGGCCAATGTCGGCGCACCGCAGGTGGCTTATCGCGAGACGATCACCCGCAGGCACGAGCAGGACTACACGCACAAGAAGCAGACCGGCGGTACCGGTCAGTTCGCTCGCGTCAAGATCGTCTTCGAGCCGAACCCGGACAGCAGCGAGTTCGAGTTCGAGACCAAGATCGTCGGCGGCGCCGTGCCGAAGGAATACATCCCCGGTGTCGAAAAGGGCATCAACAGCGTCATGACCTCGGGTCCGTTCGCGGGCTTCCCGATGATCGGCGTCAAGGCGACGCTGATCGACGGCGCTTACCACGATGTCGACTCCAGCGTTCTGGCCTTCGAAATCGCCGGCCGCGCCTGCTTCCGTGAAGCCGCACCCAAGCTTGGCGTGCAGCTGCTCGAGCCGATCATGAA
>NZ_RZTE01000068.1:0-21381 GCF_003997415.1 Mesorhizobium sp. M7A.F.Ca.MR.245.00.0.0
GCTGCCCCTCATTGTCCTGCCGGACATTTCTCCCCGTATAGTGACGGGGAGAAAGACGCAGTCACCAGCGCTTTCGCCAATTTTAAACGCCGCAAATAAGTGCCGAGGGCGCGGCTGCCCTCTTCTCCCCGTCACTATACGGGGAGAAGGTGCCGGCAGGCGGATGAGGGGCGGCGCCAGCCTCGGGTTCTATGAGATCCCGCCCCTGTTCCATCCCCTGCCACGGTCCCCGAACATCACATAGCCGCCCTCAGTAACCGCCAGCGTGTCCTCCAGCTTGATGAAGCCGCGCGTCGGGTGAAGCATGGTTGTCTCCACCGACAGCACCATGTTCTTCTCCAGCGGCTTGGCCGCATAGGTGCCTTCATAGGTCACCGGGTGGTTGGTCATCAGGAACGGCGCCTCATGTGTGATCAGCCCCATGCCATGGGCGAAGAAATCCGTGTAGGGCGCGACCTTCGAAGCCTTCAGCACGCCCTCGGCATGCGAAATCATGTCGCCGCCCAGCGTGCCCGCTCTGACCTTTGAGAAGGCCGCCTGCTGCACCGTCTCGACCTCGGCCAGCAAATCCTCGAGCTCGGCGTCCGGTTCGCCCAGAATGCCCATGCGGCAGAGGTCGCCGATATAGCCGTGATAATTGCCGCCGGAATCGATCGACAGAACCTCGCCCTTCTTCCATGCTTGCGGCGAGGCGGCGCGGTTGTGGCTGGAGCCCAGCGTCAGCAGGCAATATTCGAAATGGATGCCGCGATTGGTTTCCTCGCGCCGCAGCTGTTCGATGATCTCGCCCTTGGTCGTGCCTTCGCGTGCCCAGGCAATGGTTGCCAGCATGGAATCGGTGATCAGTTCAGAGGCCGTGCGCAGCTTCTCCAGTTCGGCATCGGTCTTAATGGCGCGCATGCGCTCCAGCATGTCGGTCGCGTCGATCAGCCTGGCATCCGGCAATGCGTTGCGGATCAGCGTATAGGCGTCCGACGGCAGGAAGCCCGGCTCGATGCCGATGCGCGCGCCCGCCTTGCCGATCTTCTGCAGATGCTCGACCGCAAGGTTGGCGGCGTCGAGCGTGCCCCAGCAGGCGGCGTGCAGCGTCGGCGTCCAGAACGGGTTGTTCTGATGCTCGCCGCCCTCCATGCGGTTGCCGATATAGGCGGCATGGTCCGGCCCGCCCTTTTCGTACACCACGATCGGCAGGTATCGGCTGTGGCCGATCGCATCCATGGCGGCGAAGAAGATGAACTTGTAGCCGCCCAGCAGGTATTGCGTGTTGTGCTTGGAGGTGGCGAGCAGCACATCGATGCCGGCCTCCTCCATCAGCCGGTCGACCCTTGCCTGGTCGAACGGGATATTGCCGACCGCATTCTTGCCCGGAGCAATGTTCATCTCTCTCTCCCTGAATTGCCGGATCGCCGCTGTTCCGCTCCCGATCCCTTGGCAGCGGTCAATCTGCACCATTTTGCCCGTTCTGGTCCAGCCAGAAACAGATGAAATGTCGCGTCTCTATGTCTCCGTCCCGTCATACGTCGCATATTCAACCAATCTGGTCCTACCAGAATGATCAAATTGAGCCACGCCCTCCATACTGGTCCAGCGGACGAAAATTTCAAAGCCAAGCGAGGATGCGCCAATTCCGTCTCTGGCGAAACCCTCGGCAAGGCTCATAATCGCCGCCGCAAGGATGCCGGTGGGCTTGCCGGCGTCGAGGGGTTGGCGCACCCGACCGGGTCGCGGAGAGGACGGAGTTCGATCATGTCAGGTTTCACGATTTCCAGACGCACGATGCTTGCCGGCTCGGCAATGCTGCTGGCCTCCACCGCAATGCCGGCACCGGGCTGGGCGCAGACGCCAAAGAAGGGCGGGCGGCTGGTGCTTGCCGCCGATTCCGAACCGCGCAACCTCAACCCGGCGATCGTCGCCTCCAACGGCGTGTTCTTCATCTCCAGCAAGATCGTCGAAACGCTGGCCGAAGCCTCCTTCGACGGCAAGGACGGGCTCGCGCCACGGCTGGCGCTGAGCTGGGAGAGTGCCGCCGACGGGCTCTCGGTGACGTTCAAACTGCGCGACGGCGTCAAATGGCATGACGGCAAGCCGTTCACCTCGGCCGACGTCGCCTTCTCGGCGCTGCAGATCTGGAAGCCGCTGCAGAATCTCGGCCGCGCCGTATTCAAGGATCTGGCCAGCGTCGACACCCCCGACGATCTCACCGCCGTGTTCAAATTCGCCAAACCGACGCCGTTCCAGCTGATCCGCAACGCGCTGCCGGCGCTGAGCAGCGTGGTGCCGAAGCACATCTATGAGGTCGGCAAGATCGCGGAAAACCCGGCCAACAACGCGCCGATCGGCACCGGACCGTTCAAATTCGGCGAGCACAAGGCCGGCCAATATTACCGGCTGACGAAGAACACCGATTACTGGGGCAAGGACGAGCCCTATCTCGACGAGATCATCTATCAGGTGCTGCCGGATCGCACGTCAGCGGCGAGCGCGCTGGAGGCTGAAGAGATTCAGCTGGCGGCCTTTTCCGCCGTGCCGCTGGCCGATCTCGACCGCATCTCCAAGGTGCCGGGCCTGAAGGTGATCTCCAAGGGTTACGAAGGGCTGACCTATCAGCTCGTCGTCGAGATCAACCATCGCCGCAAGGAACTGGCCGACCTGAAAGTGCGGCAGGCGATCGCGCATGCCATCGACAAGGATTTCGTCGTCAAGACGGTGTTCCTCGGCTATGCCGCGACAGCCACCGGTCCGGTGCCGAAGAACGATCCGCAATTCTACACCGCCGACGTGCCGACCTATGCCTTCGACGTCGCCAAGGCCAACGCGCTGCTTGACGACGCCGGCTACAAGAAAGGCGCCGACGGCAACCGCTTTTCGCTCAAGCTGCTGCCTGCGCCCTATTTCAACGAGACCAAGCAGTTCGGCGACTATCTGCGCCAGGCGCTCGCCGCCATCGGCATCGATGCTCAGCTGGTCAACAACGACTCGGCCGCGCACATCAAGGCGGTCTACACCGACCACGCCTTCGACCTCGCGGTCGGCCCGCCGGTGTTCCGCGGCGACCCGGCGATCTCGACCACCATCCTGGTGCAGAGCGGCATTCCGGACGGCGTGCCGTTCTCCAACCAGGGCGGCTACAAGAACGACGCGCTCGACGCGCTCATCGCCAAGGCATCGGAGACGCTCGACGCAACAGCCCGCACCGACCTCTACAAGGAATTCCAGAAGGAGGTGGCCACCGACCTGCCGCTGATCAACGTCGCCGAATGGAGTTTTATCAGCGTCGCGCGCGACACGGTCGGCAACATCGCCAACAACCCGCGCTGGGCGGTGTCGAACTGGGCGGACACGTATTTGGAATCGTGACAGAATTGCGCGGATGAAAGTTCGCGAAATCATGGTAGGCATTGAGTTCTACGAGGGGCCCCTCTGTCCGGCAGGACAGAGGGGGGTGCCTAGACACCGCACCTCTCCAGGTCCACGCAGCCTCATGTCATCCCCATGACCCGCGCCCTCACGCTCATCCGCCGTCGCCTTGTCGGCAGCATCTTCGTGCTGCTGATCGTCGTCGTCGGCACCTTCCTGCTGCTCGAAGCTGCCCCCGGCGATGCGGTCGATGCCTATATCGTCTCGACCGGTGGCGACGCCGGCATGATCGAGCTGTTGCGACATGGCTGGGGCCTAGACCAGTCGGAGCTGACGCGGCTCGCCAATTACCTCTGGGCACTGCTGCATCTCGATCTCGGCCAGTCGGTGACCTTCTCCAGGCCGATCCGCGACGTGATTCTCGAACGCCTGCCCAATACGCTGCTGTTGATGGTCAGCGCCACCGCGCTCTCCTTCGGGCTCGGCTCGGCACTGGGCATCTATGCCGGCGCGCGTCCGGGCAGTTTCCGCGACCGCTTCCTGTCGATCGGCTCGCTGGCGCTCTATGCCGTGCCGGGTTTCTGGCTCGGACTGGTGCTGATCGTCGTCTTTGCCGTCGACCTCCGCTGGCTACCGATCGGCGGCATCGAAACCCTGGCCTCTGACAAGACCGGTCTTGACCGCGCCGCCGACATCGCCGTCCATCTCGCCCTGCCCGTTTCCGCCCTCGGCTTCATCTACCTGGCGCTCTATCTGCGCATGATGCGCGCCGGCATGGCCGAGGTCTGGCGGCAGGATTTCGTCCTGGCCGCACGCGCCAAAGGATTGTCACGCCGCCGCATCGTGCTCACCCACGTCGCCCGCAACGCATTGCTGCCGCTGGTCACCATGCTCGGCCTGCAGTCGGCGCAGATGCTCGGCGGCAGCGTCGTCATCGAGAGCGTTTTTTCCGTGCCCGGCCTCGGCCGGCTGGCGCAGGAGGCGGTCGCCTCCCGCGACACGCCGCTTCTGCTCGGCATTATCCTCACCAGCGCAGTCCTGGTTCTTGTCATCAATTTGCTCGTCGACATCGCCTACGCCTTCCTCGATCCGCGCGTCGGCGCCAGCGAGGTCGGTGCGTGAGCCCGCTCCGCCGCTTTCTGCGCACGCCCGAGGCGGTCTCCGGCGCCATGCTCCTGGCGGCGCTGATCGCCATGGCGCTGTCGGCGTCGCTGCTGTTCCCCGGAGATCCGCAGGCCATCGCCGGCCCGGCGCTGCTGCCGCCGTTCCAGGACTGGTCGCTGCCGCTCGGCACCGACCGGCTTGGCCGCGACGTGCTGGCCGAGCTTTTTCATGGCGCCCGCACATCGCTGGCTGTCGGGCTCGCGGCCGCGGCCGCCGCACTTGTCGTCGGCGCCGTGGTCGGCACGTTGGCCGGCTTTGCCGGCGGCCTCGTCGACGAGGTGCTGATGCGCATCACCGACGCCTTCCAGACCGTGCCGAGCTTCCTGCTGGCACTGGCCTTCGTCAGCGTCGTCGGACCGTCGCTCGGCATCGTCGTGATTGCCATCGCGCTCGGCACCTGGACCGGACCTGCCCGGGTCGCCCGCGCGGAAGTCCTCTCCATTCGCGAACGCGATTATGTCGCCGGGGCCAGGGTCATCGGCATGCACCCGCTGGCGATCGCCTTTCGCGAGGTGCTGCCCAATGCCCTGCCGCCGGTGCTGGCGATGTCGTCGGTGATCGTCGCCGCCGCGATCCTCACCGAAGCGGCGTTGTCGTTCCTCGGCCTGGGCGACCCCAACCGGGTCACCTGGGGCGGAATGATCGCCGAAGGCCGCGCTGTCCTGCGTACCGCGCCCTTCCTGTCGATTGTCCCGGGCATAGCGCTGGTGCTGACCGTGCTCGGCGTCTATCTCGCCGGCGAAGGCATTGTCGAGACGACAGCGGTCAGGAGAGGCCTGTCGTGACCACGCTCGCTTCGATCCGCGACCTGACGGTGACCTACCGCCGTGACAGCAATGAGGTGGCAGCGCTGAGGAGTGTAAGCCTCGATATTGCCAATGGCGAACGCCTCGCCATCATCGGCGAAAGCGGTTCAGGCAAAAGCACGCTGGCACTGGCGATTGCCGGGCTGTTGCCGGGATCCTCCAGGATTGGAGGGCGGATCGACTGGTTCTTGCCATCATCGCCACCCTCTGGCGCCAAGGCACCCCCCTCTGTCCTGCCGGACATCTCCCCCTCAAGGGGGGAGATTGGCAGTTCCCCCGCAGGCCCTCTTTCTGCATCTCTGGCGATGGGCGAAAGTGGAGACAAGGGCGTAATCTCCCCCCTTGAGGGGGAGATGTCCGGCAGGACAGAGGGGGGCCTCGTAAGGCGCGAAGTCCGAAAGTCTTCCCTCAAACAGAGCTACATCCCCCGCCTCGGCCGCGACATCGGCTTCGTCTTCCAGGACCCCTCCGCCAGCCTCGATCCTGTCATGACCATCGGCAAGCAAATCGCCGAAGTAGCGCGCACGCATCTCGGCCTCACCTGGTCCCAGTCCTATGCCAAGGCCAAAAGCCTGCTGGAGCGCGTCCGCCTGCCGGACCCGGACTCAGCCTTGCGCGCCTTCCCGCATCAGCTTTCCGGCGGCCAGAAGCAGCGTGTGGCGATCGCCGCAGCCATTGCGGCCGGTCCGAAATTGCTGATCGCCGACGAAGCGACCAGCGCGCTCGATACCATCGTGCAGGCCGAGATCGTCGCCTTGATCCGACGCCTGGTGACCGAGGACGGCATGACGCTGCTGTTCATCAGCCACGACATCGCGCTGGCGGCCGAGCTTGCCGAGCGTATCGCTGTTTTCCGTCATGGCCAGTTGGTCGAGCTTGGCATGACGGCGCAGATTGTCGGCGCCCCGGCCCAGCCCTATACGCGCGCACTGCTTGATGCCCATATCGGCCTCGACACCAGGCCATTGCTGAACCGAGCAAGGCTCCACGCATGAGCCTGCTGGCGGTGTCCAACCTGACCAAGCGCTACCGTCGCGGCAACAAGACCATCGCTGCCGTCGACGATGTCTCCTTTCACATCGACCCCGGCGAAACGCTGGCATTAGCCGGACCTTCCGGCAGCGGCAAGTCGACGATCGCGCGGTTGGTGCTGCGATTGATCGAGCCGGACGACGGACGCATCGACTTCGAGGGCAGTGATTTCCTGGCCTTGAGCGGCGCCGCGCTGCGAGCAGGCCGCGCACGCCTGCAAATGGTGTTCCAGGACCCATTGGCCGCCTTCAATCCGCGCGCCACGGTGGCGCGTGTGCTCGACGATCCCTTGCGCGTCCATGGCATCGCCTCCCGCGCCGAGCGCCCGCGCCGCATCGCCGCCTTGCTGGAGCGCGTCGGGCTGACGGCGAACCTCGCCCCGCGTGCCATCCATGAGATCTCCGGCGGACAGCGGCAGCGCGTCGCCATTGCCCGCGCCATCGCCACGAAGCCGTCGCTGATCGTGCTCGACGAGGCGGTGTCGGCGCTCGACGTCTCCGTACGCGGGGAGATCCTCGAGCTTTTGCTCGACCTGCAACGCCAGGAAAAGATCGCCTATCTCTTCATTTCACATGATCTCGGCGTCATCAGGTCGGTCGCCCACCGCGTCATCCTTCTCGATGCCGGACGGATTGCCGAAAACGGCGATGCCCAAACCGTCATCGACGCACCGCAATCGGCCATCGGCAAGGCGCTGGTGGCGGCAGCACCGAGATTGAACCGGACCCTGATGCGGCTGGCGTCGGCCGGCCTCGATTGAGTTCCGGCCGCCACCACCGGTTCGCTCAATAGCCGACGGTGAAGCGCTGCCTGATATGGGCTGGCTTCTCGATCTCGTCGACCATGACGATCGCGTAGTCCTCGAAGGAAATGCTGCTGCCCTTGTCGGAGGCGAGAAGTGTGTCCTTGCCGAGGCGGAATTTGCCGGTGCGCTCGCCAGGCACGAACATGGCGGATGGCGACAGGAACGTCCAATCGAGGTCGTCGACCGTCTTCAATCTGTCCAGGAAGTCGGCGCCCTTCTGCGCTTCGGCCTTGTAGATATCAGGGAATTGAGGCGTGTCGACCAACCGCTTGCCGGGTGCCACTTCGAGACTGCCGGCGCCGCCGACGACGAGATAGCGCTTCACGCCGGAGGCGCGCACCGCCTCGATCAGCGTATCGGCATCGCTGTCCAGGAAATGCACGGAGCTGATCACCGCGTCATGGCCGCGGATCAGGTCGGCGAGACCTTGTCTGTCGAAGACATCGCCTTTCCTGGCCGTCACGCCCGGAAGCGCGGCGATCTTTTCCGGGTTGCGCGCAATGCCGGTGACGGTGTGGCCGCGATCGGAGAGTTCCCTGAGAAGGCGTGAACCGACGGCGCCCGATGCACCAATGAGAGCGACTTTTGCCATGTCTGTTTCCTTATTTCTTGTTGGGGGTCTGGAGGATGGGATCACGCCGCCGCGATATGGGCGACGAGATTGTCGAAGCTGCCGAACAGCGCGTTCGAACCGATGAGCCGGGGCGCATCATTGCGGATGACCGAGAGCGAAGGCACGCCATCTGCATGCAGGCGCTGGAACAGCGCACGGCCACGGCCAACCAGATCGCGGTGAGCCGTCAGCAATGTTTCAGTCGGCGCCTTGAGCATTTCGGCGGCGTCCGCCATGCCGGCGGCGGCGAGCACCTCGGCCACACCGCCGATCGTCACGACATCGCGTCCTACTACATAGCGTGCATGCTGGATCGTCTTCAGCGCCGCAAGCCGGCGGCTGGGATCTTCCAGGCCAGCGGCACTGATGCCGAGTGTGGCGGCATGTGAATCGAGCAGGGTCCCACGGACATTGAGGACATTGTGCCGATAGGCCGGCGTGAAGGATTGTCCGGTCAGGCGCTCGATGCGCTGGTCGTTCGCCCAGGCATGCGCCGCAAAGCCTTCATCCATCGGACGTGCGCCGGCGCCGGAAAACAGGCCGGTCGGCAGCAGTTCGACGTTCAGGCCGGCGGCCGACAACCGGTCGAGCATCGGGGTGGCGCCATAGCACCAGCCGCAGAGCGGATCGAAAAGATAGGTCACTTCTGAATTGCTCATAGTCGCTGCCATTCCTGCCCGGCCACCGGACTCGTCGAGGCCGTCGCTCATATGTGGCAGACGGCAGCCTTGCGATAAATGGCGCCCAATTATACAAACTGTCTGATCTGATCATACAAAGGGCAGCCAGCTTGGCCGAACTTCTGAACCTCAATCGGCTCGCCTACTTCACCACGGTGATGGAAACCGGCTCATTCACCGCCGCGGCCGACCGGCTTGGCGTCGCCAAGGCCGTGGTCAGCCATCAGATCGGCAAGCTCGAAGAGGAGCTGGGCGCAACGCTGCTGCAGCGCACGACCCGGCGTGTCACGCCGACCGAAGAGGGCCGCCTCTTCTATGACCGCGCGATGATCATCCTGCGCGAAGCGGAGGCGGCCTATGGCGAAATCTCGCGCGGAGCCGTCGAACCGAGCGGAACACTGAGGCTGACGGCGCCACTCGACTACGGCACCAAGATCGTGGCTCCGGTCATGGCCGCCTATCTCAGAACCTACCCGCATATGCGCGTCGAGGCGATCTTCGACGACGCAGTCAGCAATCTGGTGGACGAGCAGATCGATCTCGGCATCCGCGTCGGCTGGCTCACCGATTCCTCGAACCAGGCGCGGCGCCTGGGGACGATCCGGCAAACCGTGGTGGCGAGCCCTGGCTTCGCGGCGAGCCTGCCGCCCGACGTGACGCCGCGCCAGGCAAGATCGCTGGCCTGGGTCGGCAACACCCAGTTGCGCGGCATCGGCCAATGGCTGTTTTCCAGGGACACTGAGACGGTGCTGACCGAACTCAATCCGGTCATCATGTGCGACAAGAGCCCCGCCGCCCTGGCTTGCGTGCTCGTCGGCATCGGGCTCGGCGTCTTTCCGGATTATAGCGTCAGCGACGATATCGCCGAGGGGCGGCTGGTGCCGGTGTTTGCCGACTGGAGCCTGCCGTCAGGCGGCATCCACGCGGTCTTTCCGCCGGCCCGGTTCCGGCCCGCCAAGGTGCGCACCTTCGTCGATCTGCTCGCGGCGGCCGAGAGACGGCGATCGCGCAGTGTTGCCGCGGCTTGAAGCCGATGGCGGTCAGCGGGCCTCTTGCAGGATCATCTCGGCTGCCTTTTCCGCGATCATGACGACCGGCGAGTTGGTGTTGCCCGAGACGATTGTCGGCATGATCGAGGCATCGACCACGCGCAGCCCGCCAAGCCCGTGAACACGCAGGCCGTCGTCGACCACCGCCATCGTATCCGAACCCATCTTGCAGGTGCCGACGGGGTGGAAGATCGTCGTGCCGATATCGCCGGCCTTGCGGATGAGCTCTTCGTCGCTGTCATACTGCGTGCCGGGCAGCATCTCATCCGGCGCAAAGCGCGCCACCGCCTGTGCCTTCATCAAACTGCGGACATGACGCAACGACGCGACGGCCACGCTGCGGTCCCCCTCGGTGGAAAGATAGTTCGGCCGGATCTTCGCCGCCTCCCGCGCGTCGGCTGAACCCATGTGCACGCTGCCCCGGCTTTCGGGACGCAGATTGCAGACCGAGACGGTGACCGCGGGAAAGCGATGCAGCGGCTCGCCCAGACGGTCGGTGCTCAGCGGCTGCACATGGTATTCGAGGTCGGGGGTTGCGAGACGCGGATCGCTCCTGGCGAAGATGCCGAGCTGGCTCGGCGCCATCGACAGCGGCCCGCTGCGCTTGAGCGCGTATTCCAGCCCCATCGACGCACGGCTGACCAGATTGTGATAGCGCTGGTTGAGCGTGGCGGTGTTGGCGACCTTGAAGACGGTGCGGATCTGCAAATGGTCCTGCAGGTTTTCTCCGACGCCAGGCAAGGCATGACGAACATCCACGCCGATGCCCGAGAGCAGGTCGGGGCGGCCGACCCCCGACAGTTCGAGCAGCTTCGGCGAATTGATGGCGCCGGCCGCAAGGATCGTCTGTCCAGCGCGGACCTGGTGCAGGCGGCCGCCTTGGCGGAAAACCAGTCCGGTGACGCGCCGGCCGTCGAATTCGAGCCGTTCGGTCTCCGCGCCGAGCACCACGCGCAGGTTCTTGCGCGTGGCAATGCCGCGCAGAAACGCCTTCGATGTGTTCCAGCGCACGCCCTTCCTTTGGTTGACCTCGAAATAGCCCGAGCCTTCATTGGTGCCGGTGTTGAAGTCTTCGGTGCGCGGAATGCCGAGTTCCTCGGCCGCGTCCCGGAAGGCGTCAAGGATCGGCCATGAAAGCCGCTGCCGTTCGACGCGCCACTCGCCGCCGCTGCCATGCATGGCGCCTTTGCCGCCGTGATAGTCTTCCGACTTGAGGAAGTAAGGCAGGACATCGTCCCAGCCCCAGCCGGCATTGCCGGCCTGACGCCAGCCATCGTAGTCGGCTGCCTGGCCGCGCATGTAGATCATGCCGTTGATCGATGAACAGCCGCCAAGCACCTTGCCGCGCGGATAGTTGAGGCTGCGTCCATTGAGACCGGCTTCCGGCTCGGTCTTCATCATCCAGTCGGTGCGCGGGTTGCCCATGCAGAAGAGATAGCCGATCGGGATATCGACCCAGTGATAGCGGTCGCTGCCGCCGGCCTCGAGCAGCAGCACATTGTTGCGCGGATCGGCGGAGAGCCGGTTGGCGAGCACGCAGCCGGCGGAGCCGGCGCCGACGATGACGTAGTCGTAACTGCCGAACGGGGACGGTGGAGCTTCGGTCACGTGCGCGCCTGCTGTCCGGCGATGCGCTCCCACATCGGGGTCATCGCCTGGTTGATCTCGCCGTACAGTCGATACCGTCCTGCATATGCATCGGCAACCGCCTCGTTGGGTACAAAATGTCGGGCGGCCGCCGTCATGGCGGCGGCACCTGCGCTGTAGTCCGCGAAAATGCCGACGCCGGTGCCCGCCGCGATCGCCGCTCCCAGCGCGCCGGTTTCGCGGCTGCGCGCCACGGTGACGGGCACGCCGAGCACATCGGCGAATATCTGCGGCCAGACGCTGCTGCGCGAGCCCCCGCCCGACAGCACCACCTGGTCGAAATCAGCGCCCGCTTTGTGCAAGGTCTCGACATGGCGCTTATGCTCGAAGGCAACGCCCTCGAACAGCGCACGCAGCAGATGGGCTCGGCTGTGCCAGCCGGCGATGCCATAGAAGCCTGCGCGCGCATGGCCATTCTGCTGCGAGCCGTAAAGGAAGGGATGATAGATCGGGATGTCGCTGTTGGGATCGACGGACGCCACCAGTTCGCTGCACAATTCGAACGGCGACTTGCCGGCTTCGCCACCATGTTCGAGGAATTCGCGAACGATCCATTCGAGATTGGCGGCCGAGGTGGCACTGGATTCGATCGCCAGATAGCGCTGGCGATCGAAAGTCGACAGCATGAAGATCGAAGGGTCGCGGATCGGTTCGTCGGTGATGACCTGGTTGATGCTCCAGGTTCCGGCGATAACCGAGGCGGCGCCGGTTCTGGTCACGCCCGAACCGGCCGCGCTGGCGACGACATCGAACAGCCCGGCGACGACCGGCGTGCCGATGCGCAGCCCAGTCAGGGCCGCCACCTCCGCGCTGACATGGCCGGCAATGTCGGCCGATTCCAGCACTGGCGGCAGCAGGTCCATGCAATCGCCGAGCCCGTAGGCGGCAAGCAGGTCCGGCTCGTAGCGGCGATCCCGCATCTGCAGCAGGCCGCAGCCCGACATGTCTGAAGTATCGCTGCTGCGCGCACCAGTCAGGCGGTTGACGACGAAATCCTTGCACAGGAACACAGTTCCGATGCTGGCGAACAAGGCCGGCGAAAAGCGCTTGAGCCAGGCAAGCAGGGTCGGTGTCTGCGCCGCCCACGGCCGTTGCAGGCAATGTGCATAGGTGCGGTCGCCGACATTCTCTTTTGCCCATTCGGCAACGATGTCGACCGCGCGCGTGTCGAGCGACTGGATGCCGATCAGCGGCGCACCCGAGCGATCCAGCGCGTAGAGCCCGTTGCCATGGCCGGCGCAGCCAATGGCGACGATCTCGCCGGCGTCGATACCGGCTTCAGCAATGCATTGGCCGATGACCGAGACCGCGTTGCGCCAGAGTTCGTCGAGATCGCGTTCGACATGCCCGGGCTTTGGCATGGACGAGCGGCCGTCACGGGCGGCGAATGCCAGTTCGCGGCCGGACAAGTCGAAGAGGATGGCCTTGATGACGGTGTTGCCGGCATCGAGGCCGAGGATGTAGCTTGCCATTGGCGCCTCCCGAGGCCGCAGCCTATGCCTGGTTGTACAGATCCCAGGCCACGCCGCCATCGGCATCGTCATGAATGATCGCCATCAGCCCGCGCACGACAGCGCTCGGGTTGGCATGCTGGTAGATGTTGCGGCCATAGACCATGCCAAGCGCACCCTGTGCCATCAAGGCGGCCGACTTGTCGAACACGGCACGCAGATCCTCCTTGCCGCCGCCGCGCACCAGCACCGGGCAGCGCGCCGCCTCGACGACGCGGTGGAAGTCATTGGGATCGGTGGTCGGATCGGCCTTGACGATATCGGCGCCCATTTCGCGGGCAAGCCGGGTCAAGGTGACGATCTTTTCGGGATCGCCGTCGACCATGTAGCCGCCATGCTCAGCGACCGGCAGCATGGCCAGCGGCTCGATCATCAGCGGCAGGCCGTATTTCTCGCAATCGGCACGCACGCGGGCGATGTTCTGCACGCATTGCCGGAACAGGTCCGGCTCGTCGGGCAGCATGAACAGATTGACCACGACGCAAGCCGCATCCATCTCGATGGCGCCAAGCAAGGGCTCGGCTTCGTTCTGCAGCACCGCCCACATCGCCCGGTGGCGTATCCTGTTATAGGGATTGCCCATGTCGATGCGCATCACCAGCGCCGGCTTGTCCTTGCCAGGCACGGCCTGCAGCAGATCGGCCTGGCCGTAGTTCATCTGGATGGCGTCGGGGCCGGCCTTGACCAGCTGGTTGACCACACCGGCCATGTCTTCCAGCCCTGCAAGGAAGCTCGGCTCGTTGCAGACGCCGTGATCGATGGCGACGTCGAGACAGCGGCCGCCGCCGAACAGACGGTTCATGCGGACTTTCTTGTTTACGCGCATAGGGCGCTCCTTTGATGCGTCTGGAGATCGATGCCGTGCCGGTAGGCCAGCAAGGCGAGGAAGGTCGAGCGCTCGGTGGCGGCCTCGCTGGCGCTCCAGCCCTTGTGCGCCGCCAGCATGTCGAGAACGGCATTGACGAGGTCGAAGCTGAGACCGCCCGAAATGGCGATGGTGGTGCGGCGCAGGAACAGGTCGGCGAGGCACTCGACCTGCTCGCGCTCGATGATGCGCCCTATCTCGTTTGCCGAATAGTCCGACCGCGGCAGCATCTGTTCGCCCGCCGGGTGCGAAACGAAATCCCTGGCCGACGTGCCATAGCGCTGCAGAAGTGTGCGCGCGCGCTCGACCGGCAGGCCATGCTCGGCGGCGAATGACGCGCACCAGGCGTCCGGATCGGCGGGGAAATCGCGGCCGCCACCGATGGCCATGTCCTGCGTGCCCTGGCTGCGCGCGAGGCCGAGCCGCTTCAGCGCCATATCGGCGGCCAGCGCTCCAAACGAACGGAAGGTGGTCCACTTGCCGCCGATCATGCACAACGTCGCCGGCAGATGTCCGGCCGGTTCTACGAACTCGCAGAAATGATCGCGCGGTATGCGGCTGGTAAAACTGTCCTCGCTGGCGGGCAACGGGCGCACGCCGGCGAAGCGGAACACGATCTGGTTTTCCGTGATCTTGATCGAGGGGAAGACGAAAGCGAGCGACTGCAGGATGTAGCGCTGCTCGTCCTCCTCGCAACGGACCTGGTCCGGATCGTCCACCCGGATGTCGGTCGAGCCGATCAGCACCTTGCCTAGATAGGGAAACAGGATGCAGATGCGCCCGTCCTCGTTCTCATAGTAGACCATATGGCCGCCGAGCGCGTCGAGCAGTTCGCCGTTGTCGACGATCAGATGCGAGCCCTTGGTACCGCCCATCATCGTCTGCGCCGTTGCCCCGATGGACTTGTTGGTCAGGTCGATCCAGCCGCCGGTGGCGTTGATGACCAGTTGCGGCCGCACCGGCAACTTTTCGCCGGTCAGCGTTTCGGTGATGACAAGGCCGTCGCCGGTCGACGACGCCTGAGCGTAGTTCAAGGCGCGGGCATTCGTCGCGCTCGCCATGGCGTCCAGCAGCATCTCCAGGCCGAGGCGTTCGGGCCGACTTACCCAAGCGTCGTAATAGGTCGCCGAATTGCGGATCGCCAGGTTGATCGCCGGCCATGTCTTCAGGGTTTCGGCGCGGCCCCTGAACCGGTGCGTCGGCATCATACGCCGTGCAGCGGTGAAAAGGTCATACATGGCAAGCCCGGCCTTGATGACCAGCGCCCCGCGCCGGCTGGGCCGCCGCGTCAGCCCCAGGAAACGCACCGCACCGTTGGCGAGACCGGAGAAAATGTCGAAGATCGGCACCGTCGTCGGCAGCGGAGCCACATAGTGCGGGGCATTCCTCAGCAGCCGGTCGCGTTCGAGCAGCGATTCGCGCACCAGTTTGAATTCGCCGTTTTCAAGGTAGCGCAGGCCGCCATGCACCATGCGCGACAGGGCGGCGCTGGCGCCGCTGCAATAGTCGCCCTTTTCCGCCAGCACGACATCGACGCCTTGCAGGGCCAGTTCGCGAAAGACGCTGATGCCGTTGATGCCGCCACCGATGACGAGCACGGCGATATCAGGCCGGTCGCGCAGACCGGCTAACGTATGACTACGGTTCATCGGGGCTGTTGCCTTTTTTGCTCAGGCATCCATCGCGGTGAGATGCGCGGCTGCCGCGGCGTCGATCGCCGCTAGCTCGCTTGCCGCAAGCGTGATCTCGCCGGCCCGTGCATTGTCGAGCGCCTGTTCGGGATTGCGCGCGCCGCACAGCGCGAAGGTGATGCCCGGCTGGGCGAGCGTCCAGGCGATGACGATCTGCGCCGTCGACGCCTGGTGGCTCTCGGCGATCGGGGCGATGGCCTCTTTCAACTTTGCGACTTTCTGCCGGTTGGCCGTGGAAAAGCGTGGGTTGTCCTTGCGCTGGTCGTCGCCGCCGAATGTGCGCTCTGGGTCGACCGTGCCGGTGAGCAGGCCCAGCGCCAGCGACGAGTAGCTGAGGGTGGCAATGTCATGGCGGCGGGTGATCGGCAGCAGGCTACTCTCGAGGTCGCGGTCGATCATCGAATAGCGCTCCTGGATCGCATCGAGCTGGCCGGCGTCGATATAATGGCCAAGATCCTCGGCGCTGATGTTGCTGGCGCCAATGGCGCGGATCTTGCCGGCTGCCCTGAGCTTTTCCAATACCGCCATCGTCTCGGCGATCGGCGTCGTCGGGTCCTGCCAATGGGTGATATAGAGGTCGATGTAGTCGGTGCCCAGACGGCGCAGGCTCTGCTCGACCTCATAGGCGATGCCGTCGGCGCCGAGATAGCGATGCACAGGCTTGCCGTCCTGATCGAAGAAATGGCCGCCCTTGCCCGAATGCCAGTTCAGCCCGCATTTGGTCGCGATCACCACTTTGTCGCGCTTGCCCTTGATGGCGGTGCCGACGATCGCCTCGCTGCGGCCAAGACCGTAGGCCGGCGCTGTGTCGACCAGGCTGAGGCCGGCATCGATCGAGGCTTCGATCGCCCTGACCGACTCCTTCTCGTCGGTGCCGCCCCACATCCACCCGCCAATCGCCCAGGTGCCCAGGCCTACGGCCGACGCCGATATGCCGGACTTGCCGATCTGCCGCTGGATCTGTCGAGAATTCATGCTACCTCCTGTTCGGCCAGCTCGAGGATCTGGAGCCCCGTGGCCTCGTCCGTGACGATGGTGTCGAGATGGTTGCCGCGCAGGGCGGCGAGGATCGGCGCGACCTTGCTGGGGCCGCTTGCAATGCCGATCGAGCGCGGGATGGTCGCGAACTCGTCAAGCGTCAACGAGACCAGCGAACGGTTGAGCGAGTAGTTGCAAAGCTTGCCCTGGCGGT
Source organism: Mesorhizobium sp. M7A.F.Ca.MR.245.00.0.0 (assembly GCF_003997415.1). Classification (NCBI taxonomy): domain Bacteria; kingdom Pseudomonadati; phylum Pseudomonadota; class Alphaproteobacteria; order Hyphomicrobiales; family Phyllobacteriaceae; genus Mesorhizobium; species Mesorhizobium sp. M7A.F.Ca.MR.245.00.0.0. The sequence continues at coordinate 16,413 of NZ_RZTE01000068.1, forward strand.
CGATGAGATGAGCGAGCAGCTCGCCTGTCGCCCCGGACTTCTCGATCGCCTGGCGATCGGCATTCGAGGACGGATGCAGGTCGTAGTAGCTGGAATCGTCGGTCAGGATGGAGCCGACACCCACCACCGCGACATCCGCCTCGCGCGCCTTGCGAAACACGTCGGCGACGGAGCTGATGCCCATCAGCATTTCGCGCTGCTGCACGGTGTCGGCAAACAGCGGCGCATGAATCTGATAGGCGCGGCCGCCGAGCTTGTCGGCCATCAGCGAGGCGACGTGGTTGACGTCGGTGTAGTGCTTGCCCTGCACCAGGCCGGTTGCGGGAATGATCTCGACGTCGTATCGGCGCCCCGGCTTGAGACCGGCGACCAGCGCGCTGACGCCCTTGCCGCCGGTGATCGAGATCGTGTCGCCGTCCTTGATGGTGTCGAGCAGCAGCCCAGCCGCCGCCTCGCCGACCCGCTGCAGGGCCGTGTGCGGATTCTCGGAGACCGACGGCACCACCATCGCCCGCTCGATGCCGCCCAGCGCAACCAGCCGTGCTTCCAGGTCGACCAGATGGTCGATCGGTGACTTGATCTTGATCTCGACGAGGCCGAGCTGGTGACCGCGCTTGATCAGCCGGTTGACGGTGGCGTGCGAGATGCCGAGTTCCCCGGCGATCTCGGCCTGGGTCTTGCCTTCGACGTAATGCAGGACAAGCGCCTGGTGCATTTGACGAACAGCGGCGATGTCGTCGCGGGTGTTGGGAGGGGCCATGGTCTTGCTGCGGTGCCTTTAGAGTTCAGGACTTCTTGCGATGCAGGAAGTGATCGATCGATACGGCTGCGAGCAGGATGCATCCCTTGATCATGTCCTGCCAATAGACCGAGACATCGAGCAGGATAAGCGAGCTCGTCACCACCGACAGCAACGCCATGCCGAGGATCGCTCCGAAGATGGTGCCAGAGCCACCATTGAGCGAGGCGCCGCCGATGACGGCCGCGGCGATGATGTTGAGTTCCATGCCGGCGCCGAAGGTCGGTGTCGCCGCGCCGAAGCGCGCCATGTAGATGACACCGGCCAGTCCGGCCAGCGTCGAGCACAGCACCGTGACCCAGAACTTCACCTGATTGGTCCTGATGCCGGAGAACTGCGCGGCCTTCTCGTTGGAGCCGGTGTAGAAAACCTTGCGGAAGGCCGTGGCGCGACGCAGCAGGAAGTCGAAGATGGCCACCACGACGATGAAGATCAGAATGACATAGGGGATGTTATTGAAACTGCCCTGGCCTATGGCCTTGAAGGCCGGCGGCAGGGTGAACAGCGACAGCGGCGTGCCCTTGGTGACCACCAGGCACATGCCGCGCACGATGACCATGGCCGCTAGCGACGTGATGAAATGATTGAGGCCGATCACGGTCACGAAGAAGCCCATCGCCGCGCCGATCAGCGCGCTGACGCCGATGCCGATCAGGCTTGCCGTCCAGGGATCGAGGCCGGCAAGGAACAGCGCACCCGAGACCACCATCGAGAAACACACGACCGAGCCGACGGAAAGGTCGATGCCGCCGACGATGAGCAGGATCGTCATACCGACGACGACGATGCCTTCGATGGAAAAGCTCATCAGCATGGCGCGGAAATTGCCCCATGTCAGGAAGTGCGGCGAGGCGAAGCTCATGGCGATGCACAGCGCCAGGATGATGACGATCAGCCCGGCCTCGCGCATCGAGGCGAGCTGAGCGAAATTGATGCGCCGCCCGGCGGCCTTGATCTCGGCGTGCACGAGCGCTTCTCCTGATTCCCTAGGCGACATTCTGGGCCTGCCTTTGATTTGAACTGTCTTGAACGCCAGAGGCGAGCATGATGATGGCTTCCTCGCCGAGCTCGCTGGCGGTGAGTTCGCCGGCGATCCTGCCTTCGCGCACCACGACAACGCGGTCGCACAAGCCAATCAGCTCCGGCAGTTCCGACGAGATCACGATGACGCCGACACCGCTGCCGGCAAGCTGGCGCAGCAGCCGGTGGATCTCGACCTTGGCGCCGACATCGATCCCGCGCGTCGGCTCGTCCATGATGATGACTTTGGGACTGACGGACAGCTGCCTGGCGATGGCAACCTTCTGCTGGTTGCCACCGCTCAGCGTCGAGACGGCGGCATCGATGCCGGCCATGCGCACGCCGAGCCTGCCGGTCAGCTCCTTCGCCTGACGATCCTCGGCCTTGCGGTCAAGCAGGCCGAGGCGCCCGGTCAGCCTGGCGAGGTCGAGCGCGGAGATGTTCGCGGCGATCGGCAGATCGAGGAACACGCCGGAGCCTTTGCGGTCCTCGGAAAGGTAGACCAGCCCCGCCTTGACCGCATCGCCATAACCGCGCAGCCGGAGCTGCTTTCCGTCGAGCGCGACGGTTCCAGACGTCCTTGGCCTCAGGCCACAGACCGTTTGCGCGATCTCGCTGCGGCCGGCGCCGATCAGGCCGCCTATGCCCAGAATTTCGCCGGCACGAAGCTGCAGATCGACGTCGGCGAAGCGGCGGCCATCGGAAAGCCCCTCGACCGAGAGAAGCAGGCGCCCGGGCTCCTGCGGCGCCAGCTTGTCGGGATAGAGCTGGGTGATTTCGCGGCCCACCATCTTGCGCACGACATCGTCAGGTGAAACGGCGGCGACCTGATCGGTCGCCACGTAGCGGCCGTCGCGGAAGACGGTGACGCGGTCGCACAGCGAGAATATCTCGGCCATGCGGTGGCTGATATAGACCACCGAAATGCCACGCTCCTTGAGCCCGCGCACGATCGAGAACAGGCGCTGCGCTTCACTTTCGGTCAGCGCCGCGGTCGGCTCATCAAGCATCAGCACCTTGCAGTCGAGCGTGAGCGCCTTGGCGATCTCGACAAGCTGCTGGTTGGAAATGGAGAGGTCGGCAACCCTGGTACGCACCGGAATGGGCGCGAGCAGGTCCATGACCTTCTGGGCGTCGGCGTAGAGTTTTTGGAAATTCATCAGCGGCGCGCGCCGGCTGTTGATCGCGGCCATGTAGATGTTTTCGGCAACCGTCGCGTCCTGACAGAGCGCGATCTCCTGGTGGACAAGCGCAATGCCGAGACGTTGCGCGGCTGCGGGCGAGTGGATCGAAATGCGCTCACCATCGATCAGGATGTCGCCCTCGTCGGGCTGCAATACACCGGCGATCATGTTCATCAGCGTCGACTTGCCGGCGCCGTTCTCTCCGCACAGTGCATGGATTTCGCCGCGCCGCAGCTCGAACCGTACGTCGCTCAGCGCCTTGACCGGGCCGAATGCCTTGGACAGGCCACGGATTTCAAGAATGGGCGCCTGGGTCACGCCGTGCTCCTGCGATGAACCTGCGGGGGAGGAAGGAGGCCGAAGCCTCCTTCCCGGTTAATCCGGCCATGCCGAGGCCGGGCGGCGAGATCGAGACTATTCCTCGATGCCCTTGGTGCCGCGACGCTTGAGGTACTTGTCCCAGTAGAAGTCGTCCGCATTGTCCTTGGAGACGATGGAGAAGCCATTGTCGACGAAGGGCACGCTCATCGGGTTGAAACCCGAACGCTTGGCGTCGTTCATCGGATCGATCAGGCCGGGATGCTTGGCCATCCACAACAGCATGAAGCCCATATAGCCCTGCATGCCCTGGTTTGGGTTGACCGAGCCGAAGATCTCGCCGGCCTTGATCATGTCGAGGATCTTGGCGTTGACGTCGGCGAGCATGACGCGGATCTTGCCACCGCCTTCCTTGGCGGCCTGGGCAGCGCCGATGGCCGAGTTGGCCTCCGGCATGAACACGGCGCCAAGATTAGGATGCGCCTGCGCCAGGCTCAGAACCGCCTGATAGGCCTTGGTCGGATCCTGGTTCGAAGCGGCGCGGCCGACGAGCTTCATGTCAGGCCATTTGACTTCCATGCGGGCAACGAACGCGTTGACGCGCTTGTCGTGGTTGTCCTGGCCGGGATTCTCCAGCACCGCATATTCGCCCTTGCCGTCCATCGCCTTGGCAACGGCGTCGGCGGCATAGGTGCCTTCGGCATTGTTGTCGGAAGTGATGTAGGAGACGCGCTTGGAATTCGGCGAGTCGGCGGCGAAGGTCACCACCGCGGTGCCCTGTTCGATGGCGCGGTTGATCGGCTCGATGAACGGATCGGAGTTCATCGGGTGCACCAGTATACCGGCCGGCTTCTGCGCCAGTGCCTGGTCGAAAGTCGCGATCTGCTTGTTGACGTCGTATTCCGGCGTACCCGTATAGGCGGTCTCGCAGCCGAACTGCTGGCCGGCCTGTTTGAACATTTCATAGACCGGGAACCAGTATTCGACGCCCGAGACCATGACGTTCATGACATATTTTTCACCCGGCTCGCATTTGAACGGGTTTGGGGTTTCGGCGCGTACCTGCATCGACCCAAAGCAGGTCGATGCAGCCGCCGCGATTGCGAGCGTGCTCAGAAATTTGCGCAAGTTTCCTCCCTTGGCCGAAGCCATCCTCAATGACCGTCGCAGGCGCTCAGCGAGCGCTGCCGTATGGATTTGATGATGCCGACCTTCCTCCGAAAGCCGACGATCGGGACATTACAGCCTCGGCGGACGCTGTCAATATAATTCACATGTTGAAATATATTTCACAACCTACTTCCGGGGAGTCTACGCTCCGGTCGACGAAGCTGGTCGCAGGCCGCCAAAGTGCCGTACGGGCAAGGCAAGGCCTTTCCGGCCTTTTTGGCCGCGAACCGGGGAGTGTGGTTGGAGTATCTGCACCCAGGAGTTCGCGCGGTGCCCTCCCGCCGGCCGCGTCTTATCACGTGAAGCCCAGATCTTGTCTTTGATAGCATCTGCTCCGGGCGCGGCGTGACGCTCTCCATGTCGCTTGGCCAAGAAGTCTGCTGCTTCGTCGGCTTACAGCAGCCTTGACCACCCGGAGTATTCCGAGAACCTTCGACTGTCCCCCGAATGCGAACGGCCGGCGGGCATTGTTCCTGGC
>NZ_RZTE01000069.1:0-10110 GCF_003997415.1 Mesorhizobium sp. M7A.F.Ca.MR.245.00.0.0
CACCACCGAAGCCATGATCGCGGAGGCTCCGAAGAAGGAGTCGGCTGGCGGCGGCGGCATGCCTGGCGGCATGGGCGGCGGCATGGGCGGCATGGGCGGTATGGATTTCTAATCCAGCCAATCTGGCTAAGCTTACGGAAAGGGCGCCGAAAGGCGCCCTTTTTGTTCTGCCAGGACGTTTACTTCACTAATAGCACTGCCAGGACTTGAATTGGGGCGACACACCGCGCGGAACGCTTGGCGCGACATTGAACTAATGTTTCCGCTGGCATCAGGCGCGTCGCGACATCAGGACCCCGGCGATGATGGTATCTCGGCCGCGGAAATCGCCGTGTCGCGATTGCGGCCTGCTCCAGCGAGCACCGCCTGCTCGATCAGCGCTGCGACCTCATCGGCCACAGCCTGCACCGGGGCGCGGTCGTGGGTGGCGCGGGCGATCACCATCAGCCCCTCCAGCGACGATTCGACCAGCAGCGCCAATGCATGCGCGCGGCGCTCGGGCACCCCTGCCCTGACGAAGGCGTCCCGCAGCAGGCCTATCCACTGTTCGAAGGCCGAGCGGCACAACTCCGCCAGTTCCGGCACGTCGGTGGGCGAGTCCAGCACGACAGGCGCGATCGGACAGCCGAGCGAAAACTGGTTGTCTTCCAGCATGCGTCCCACCGACTGGTAGATATGATGGACAGCCACCGCCGGATACTTTTCGGCAGCCAGCGCTTCGCCCAGCCTCTCCGTCACGTCGGCAACGCTGGCGCGCGTCACCTCGATGACCAGTTGGTCCTTGCCGCCGGGAAAATGGAAGTAGAGCGAGCCTCGCGGCGCGCCGCTGGCGCTCAATATGTCATTGAGCGAGGTGCCGTGATAGCCGCGCTGCCTGAGCAGCAATCCGGTCGTCTCGAGTATGCGGGCTCGTGTGTCGTTCGCCATGTCAACCTCTGTCAGGAGAGGTCATTATAGCCCTTGCGCGAAATATGACAATCGGTCTACATAATATGTAGATCAGTCTATATATGTCTGAGGTTCGAAATGCGCAGCTATCGGCTTGAAGGATCCGGCGGAACCGAATGTCTGGCGCTGCACGACGAGCCGGGGCCGGAGCCGAAACCGCATGAGATCGTGCTGCGCGTTCGCGCCACCTCGCTCAACCGGCGCGATACGATGATCCTCAACGGCACCTATCCGCTGCCGCCGCGCCAAGGCGTCGTTCCGCTGAGCGACGGGGCCGGTGACATTGTCGCCATCGGCGATACCGTCACCCGCTTTGCTGTCGGCGACCGCGTGACCGGCAGCTATTTCGCCCGATGGATCGACGGCCGCATCCATGCCGGGCTCGTCGACCAACTCGGCTGCACGCTGGATGGCATGCTGACCGAATACGCCGTTCTCGACCAACAATGGGCGGTGCGCTTGCCCGATCATCTCGACTGGCATGAGGCGGCAACGCTGACCTGTGCCGGCCTGACCGGCTGGAATGCCGTGACGGGCGCCGGAATTCCGAAGCCCGGCCAATGGGTTCTGGTCATCGGCTCGGGCGGCGTCTCGCTCTTTGCACTGCAGTTCGCCAAGCTGCTCGGCTGCCATGTCGCCGCCGTCACCTCGCGCGGTGAGAAAGCGGACAGGCAGCGGGCGCTGGGCGCCGACCTGGTGATTTCGACATCGGATATGCCGCAATGGGGCGCGGCTGTCCGCGACCAGACCGGCGGCATCGATCTCGTCATCGAGACCGGTGGCCCGGCGACCTTCGCCCAGTCGCTGATCGCCAGCACGCTTTACGGGCACATCGTGCTCTTGACGCTGCAGGATGCGAAAGGCGGATCGATCCAGTTGCCGGCGGCACTCTACCAGCGCAGCCTCGCCACCATCAGCCGCCTGTTCGTCGGCAACCGGACCAATCTCGAAGCCATGCTGCGCGCCGTCTCGCAGCATCGCCTGCGGCCCGTCATCGACAAGGTCTTCGCCTTCACCGAGGCCGGCGATGCCTACCGCTATTTCCAGCAGGGCGACGTCTTCGGGAAGGTGATCATCGACGGCGCCTGACCCATCAAGTCCTCAAACCAAGGGAGAACGACAATGACAATTCGTGAAGCCTCGGCCAAATGGCAAGGCACGCTGAAGGAAGGGGCGGGCCGGCTGCGGCTCGGCAGCGGCGTCTTCGAAGGCGCCTATTCCTTCCCTTCGCGTTTCGAGAACGGTCCGGGCACCAACCCGGAAGAGCTGATCGCCGCAGCGCATGCAGGCTGCTTCTCGATGGCGCTGAGCGCCATACTGGGCGGCGCCGGCCATGTTGCCCGCAATATCCACACGATGGCCAAGGTGCATCTCGGCGCGACCGCGGCCGGGCCGACGATCACCCGGATCGAACTCGAAACCGAGGTGGAGGCCGCAGGACTCGCCGCAGATGAATTCGAGCGCCTTGCACAATCCGCCAAGACAGGCTGCCTCGTCTCGCGGGGCCTTGCCGGCGTGTCTCAGATCACCCTCAAGGCAACGCTCGTTGAAGCCACCAAAGGCCAATGAAGCCAGGAGAAAGAAGATGACACAGGAGCTTGTCATGGACGCAACCGCGTACGATCTGTCCCAGCAGACGGCCGAGATCATGCGGCGCTACAACGACGTATTCCAACGCCATGATCCCTCGGCACTCGCCGAACTGGTGGCTGAGGATTGCGTGATCGAGAACACCGTGCCGGCGCCGGACGGCGCTCGTTTTGCCGGTCAAGCGGCGTGCGTCGGGCTTTGGACGGCGATAGCAACCCAGGCCGGCACGCGCTTCGATGTCGAGGAAACCTTCGTTGCCGGCGACCGGGCAACGATCCGCTGGCGCTATTTCATGGCCGACGGCAATTCGCTGCGCGGCGTCAACCTCATGCGCGTGGCCGACGGGCGGATCGTCGAAGCGATGGGCTATGTGAAGGGGGTAGCGCGCCCGAGCAATTTCCCGAAAGCGCATAACGCCTTTTCGCCCGGAATAGCGCAACAAGCGGAGCGGATCAGCGGGACTGAGCCGCTCCCCGTGGCTCTACCGATCCGCCAGCGCCAGCTTCGCGCCAAGCATGACGAAGGCGCCGGCGAAAGTCCGGCGCATCCAGGTCAACACCATTGGCCGCGAGACGACGTGGCTGCGGATCGAGGCGGCGAAGATGCCGTAGCCGACGAAAACCACGAAGGTCAAAAGCATGAAGACGGAACTCAGCTCCAGCATCTTCGCAAGCGCGTTGGGCTCCGTGGTGCTGACGAATTGCGGCAGGAAGGCGAAGAAGAAGATCGAGAGTTTCGGATTGAGCACGTTGACGAGGATGCCGGTGGCAATCACCTTGCCGGCCGAACGCGGCGTCACATCCTGGTCGACGCTGAGGCCGCCATTTTCCTTGAGTGTGTTCCAGGCCATGTAGAGAGGTAGGCGACGCCGAGATATTTCAGCGTCTCGAAGGCGAGCGCACTGGTGTGCAGCAGCGCCGCCAGGCCAGTGATGGCAGCGGCCATGTGCGGGATGATGCCGAGCGTGCAGCCGAAGGCGGCGATGACGCTGGCTCGCGCACCGCGCGAGAGGCCGGCGCTCAGCGTGTAGAGAACGCCGGTGCCGGGCGAAGCCACGACAATCAGGGACGTCAACAGAAATTCGATGCTCACGATGGTTCCTCCGGCACCCTACCCAACCAGGAAGGTATCGGGCTGCGGGTCGGCGCACAAGCGGAGGCGATTGGAGATTGGCTACACCGGTAACCCGAGCGCCTGGCGTGCCATCAGGCACTCCTCGTCGCCGGGCATGCAGGCGCGACAGACGTCCGGCCGGACGTCGTAGATGCCGCAAGCGGTCGACTTGCCGATCTCGCCGGACAGCGCCGAGCAGCGCACGCCCTCGCAGCGCATGCCTGACAGGTCAGATGCGACATATTTTTCCGGGATACGGTCGAGCTGTGCGTCATCCTCGGTGGAAAAGCGCGGCCACTCGGCCGAATAGGAACAGCAGGCACCGCAGCTTTGGCAATCGAAGGTGCCGTGTTGCGACGGCAAAACGCTCGCGGCGGTCACCAGGGCGGACAGCCCCGGCGCGGCGGGGTTTTGATCGGCGTCTTGCGGCAAGGCGCTATTTCTTCTTAGCCGTCTTGCCCTTCGGCGAATCCGCCGGCGACTTGAACAGATCGGTCGCGGCCTCGGTGGCGTCGCCTGCTTTCGGCGCAGCAACCGGCTTGGCCGGTTTTGCCGCAGCACCCGAGGCTGCCGTCTGATCCTTGGAGGAGAATTTTATGGCCATGTCAGTCCTCGTCGGCGAAGCGCGATGATGGGGCGCGCGGATTGCGCAGGCGGCCGATCAGCGCCGAAACGGCCGTGATGTTCATTTCCTCGGGCGACCAGTTTTTCACCGCCTCGATGTGATGGGCCGCCAGCTCGCGATGCGTGCTGCCGCTGTAGGCGGCGTCCTGATAAGTCACCCGCTCATGGGTCTTGGCGTCTTCGCGGACATATTCGATCAGGTAGTTCGGGCATTCGGCGCGGCCACGCACGCCGACGCGCACCTGGGCATCACCGTGGGCACGCTTGCAGCGTTCGAGCTTTTCCAGCACACGCCGGACGAATTCGACCGGCTTGTCGAGGCCTTCGACCATATCGGCAATGGTTGCGTCGGCGGCGATCGGTGTTGGCGGTACGCGTTTGGTAGCCATCAGCGTCTTCCGGCCCGCTTCGGCAAAGCGGCTAGCGCGGCGGCGGCGGCCATCTCGTCGGCCTCCTTCTCCAGCCGCAATTCGCGCAGACGCGCGGTCTTGGCTTCACGTGCCTCGCTGACGGCGTCGCGCTCGGAATTGATGCGGTTGAGCGACATCGACTGGGTTTGCGTCTTGCTGAACAGGGACACGGCCTGATCGACGGTTGTCTTTGAACTGGTGGTCAAATCTTTCTCCTGTCAGGAGCCTGTGCCGATGGAGCGAGACCGGGTCTTCGGTCAGGATCACGCACAAAGCAATACGCGCGGCGAATTCAAATTGCTGGAGCGTCCCTTAGCACGTCCAGGCTGGCGCGCAGCGCACTTTCGGCGGCGAGGCCCGCAAAATGAAAAAGGCCAGGCACCGCCTGACCTTCCGTAAGGCGCCGCGCAACCAGATGACCATCCAAAAAGGATGCACCGGGATGCACGAAACGCCCCTCTCATGCGCATGATATGCCGTGGAAACTCAGGTCTCCGCGGCCATGCGCCCGAATTCGCCACTCACCGGTGCCAGTACATCCGTGGTCACCGGGAGAGCTGAATTCTTTTTTCAGGCCGCCTTCAACTGGTCGGCGGACATCTTGCCCGACTTGTTGTCGCGGACCATCTCGTAGCCGAGCTTCTGGCCCTCGACGATGTCGCGCATGCCGGCGCGCTCTACGGCCGAGATGTGGACAAAAACGTCGGCCGAGCCGTCGTCAGGCTGAATAAAACCAAAACCTTTGGTGGCGTTGAACCATTTAACTGTGCCGGTGCTCATGACGAACCCTTTCCATGGCAAATATTCGTTCGACGCCATGCGGATGCACAACGTCGTTTGTCCCGATTTTTGATGTGGGAAGTTCGTCAAAGGCGCGCTCGAAAGCGCGGATAACAAAAGTCAGTCAAACAAATATCGACGATTTGCTTATAGGCTTCTTTTGGCGCGCTGTCAAATTTGCATCAAGCCACAGCTGCGGAATTCTCCCAAACCACCTGGCCAAAACACCTGGCATGACGGCAAATCGGGCACCAAACAGCGCGCTTGCGCCAACTTGAGAAAAGTTTTCCGGCATCCAGGAACCATCTGCGCAGACGCGCATTTATTCGGTGTCATCAGCAGTTCATGAGAGCAATCGAATAACAGTTGATGGCAAAGACGCCCCCCGCACGATAAAAGGTGCGAGGGGCGTTTTCGTTTGGATCCTATTCGTCCGGACCGGGTTCCGGCCACGTCTCCCTGGCCGCCTCGGCATACCAGTGGCGCATCGCCGGCGTTGCCAGCACGGCGTCGACATAGGCGCGCGTATCCGGCGCCAGCGTGCCGCCATAGGTGTCGAAACGGGTGACGACAGGCGCATACATGGCATCGGCCGCGGTGAAGTGGCCGAACAGGAACGGGCCGCCCTTGCCGTATTTTTCCCGGCACTGGCGCCACAGCGCCTCGATGCGGGCGCGTTGCGCCTCGCCCTCGGCGTCGAGCGGCTTGTGGGCCTTGGGCCGACGCAAATTCATCGGCCAGCCATAGCGAACCTCGCGAAAGCCGGAATGCATCTCGGTCGCAGCCGAACGCGCCAGCGCACGGGCGTCGATATCGGCCGGCCAGAGCTTTTTTTCGGGAAACAGGTCGGCAAGATATTCAAGGATGGCAAGGGTTTCCCAGACGATCTTGCCATTGTGATTCAGCACCGGCACCTGACCTGTCGGCGACACTTTCGCCAGATTGGCAAAGGTGTCAGGCGTGCGCAGCCGCACGAAACCTTCCTCGAACGGGATCTCCAGATGCCTCATCGCCAGCCATGGCCGCAGCGACCATGAGGAGAAACACTTGTTGCCGATATAGAGCGTAAATTCTGCCATTTTTCTCCCCGCACGCCTGGCCATCCAATATCATGGTCGACGTGTGTTCACAGCCTAGCCCACCAGCCTTGCCCCAAGGCGGCGGCCGCGCGACCTGATCTGCCGTCCGGGCGACGCCTGGAACCTAACCGGCGCCGGCTCGTTAGCTACCCGCAAATGAATTCCCCTGAATTCAAAATCCCGGGAGATGCGCAAAAATGGTGAACAAGGATCAGGTCGCGGGCGTGGCCAAGCAGGTCAAGGGCTCGGTCAAGGAAGCCGCGGGCAAGGCGACCGGCAACAGGCAGACCCAGGCCGAAGGCACGGGCGACCGGATCGCCGGCAAGGTGCAGAAGGCCTATGGCGACGTCAAGGACAAGGTCAAGAAGGCGCTCTGATCCGACATCGAGAAACGCGCTTTATCGAGGGAAAGGCGGCCGCGAAGGCCGCCTTTTTCATGTGCTCCAGCCCTTGCTGAAAGCATTGGTGAAGGCAACCTCGCCATGATCGCCGGTCGCCTCGCCCAGCACCACGTCCATGCCGTCGCTGGTCACCCTGGCCAGCGCGAAGCCGCCCATATAGGCAGCCTTCGGCTTGAACAGGTCGATCCCGTCCCTGCGATAGATCAGCGGCGTTTCGTGCTGGTGGCCGTGGAAAATGCCGACGACATTGTAGCCCTTCAGCGCCGCCAGCAACGCCTGCCGGTCGGCCTCGCTCCACCAATGCGGCGCACCGGTGCCGTCATCATCGAAGTGGCTCTTGGCGGCATCCCAGCGTTCCACCGAAAAAGTGTCCCAGCCATAATGCTGGAACAGGACGACCGGACGGCCGTCCGCCGCATAGGTCGCCAGGTCCTGCTTCAGCCATGGCAGGCTGCTCTCGGCGCCGTGGCCGGTATCGCCGGCGAAACGATGCGTCTGGATCAGATGCAGGCCGCCCCAGTCCCAGGAGTAGCAGTCGGTGTCGACATCATAGTCGGTGGCCGGCACCGGCGGCTTGAAGAACACGCCGGCGCGATGGTTGACCTCGACATAGTCGCGCAGTTCGCGCCGGTACCAGTCGACATGGTGCGGCGGCCCGTTCTGGTCGAGATCATGGTTGCCGAGCCCGACATAGACCGGCATGTGCACGCGATCCGGGCCGACGCCCTGGCTGTAGCGCTGGCTGAACTGGAGCAGTTGGGTGCCCTCGCTCGGCTGCGTGATCTGGCCGCCGCCATCGTCGGTGACGTCGCCGCCGACGACGAGGCCGAGCGGCGTGCCTATCTTGCCGGCGGAACGCAGGCCGGTGGCGACGCCATTGATCTCGGCCGGCCAGTCCTTGTCGCCAAGCGCATTCAGCACCGCCACGTTGCGCAGCAGCGCGGCGTCGGTCTTGCCTTCCTGCAGGCAGTTGGGACTCAAGCCGCTCGCCATGCGGCAGGCATGGACATCGGCGATGAACAGGAAGGTGGCGTCGATCGCCTGGACGCGTTGCCCGGTCTGGCCGAAGGCCGGCCGCGGCAAGGCGCCGGCCGCGGCAAATCCCGCAGCCTGTACCAGGAAGTTGCGTCGGGAAAGCGATCCAGTCGAACGGCGATTCATCATCTGCTGATTCAGCATGGACAGCGGCCGGTCGTCCAGCGCCTCTGCGCCATCATCGACATGACGCCACGGGTCTGGCATGTCTCGCTTGCGCAAGCGGAGGAGGACGAAAGATGAAAGCCGCACCTATCTGCATGATCCTGGCCGCGATGCTGTGCGCGAGCACCGCGCATGCCGCCGGTTGCGTCGATGCCAAGTCCGCCAGGAAGGGTTTCGTTCTGGCGAGACCCGGCATCCACAGCGAATTTCGGCCCGTGGCCGGCGGGATGATGTCGGTTATCAACACCTACGAATCGCAATCGCCGCAAACCCAATATTTGTTCGCCGGCCTGATCGAGGTGTTTCGCGACAGCGACACCGGCCGGCAGGCGATGATCCCGTTTTCCGATCTGCGAAAGCTGTTCCCGCTGAAGGCGGGGGCAAAGGCCACGATAGAGTTCGTCGAGTTGTCGCCGAACAAGCCGCCGAAGGGCACAAAGACGCTGAGCCTTGTCGTCAAGGGCAAGGAGACATTCAGTCTGGGCGACTGCAAATACAATGTCCTGGCGGTCAAGGAGACCTTCAAGAACGGCGCCGGCGAGACGCTGGATTCATTCACCGCCCTTTATGCGCCCGATCTGCAAGCCGCGCTCGCGCGGCGCTACGATGAAGGCACCAGTTCGGAATCCGTCAACGGCTACGAGACGATCAAGCCGCTGGCCGAGTAGCTGAACCAAAGCCCGGCGAGTCAAGGGGTTCTCGGCCGTGGCAGTATCCTGTTGCGTCGCCTGGCAGCCGATCCGCCCTGCGATGGCGACGGCGCGCTGCGCTCCAGCCCCGCCAGGCAATCCCGCAGCACACCGGCATCCTGCGCCGTCTTGGCCATCGACATCGCCCCGGAATAGGCGGCGACCGTCAGCGCGGCGAAGCGTTCGGGGTCCGTGCCCTCGTCCTTGCCCACCTGCTGGTCGGCACGCAGCTTGTCGGCAATCGCGCGCCGCCACCCGGCAAAAATCCCGGCAAGGGCAGTGCGAAAATCGGGATCGGCAAGCGACAGTTCGTGCGCCAGATTGTTGAGCGGGCAGCCGCGCACGAAACCCTGCTGCTCCAGTTCCGCCGCCACGGCCTCGAACACCGCGCGCACGCCCTCGCGCGCCGATGCCGCCGCCAGCACCGGCGCGATCCATGTCTCTTCGACCGCTGCCGCCACACGCTCGTCGATCACAGCCAGCGCCAGCGCCTTCTTGGTCGGGAAGTGGTGATGCAGCGCGCCGCCGCTGACATCAGCCGCCGCCATCAGGTCGCCGATGCTGGAGGCGTGATAGCCGCGCGCCTGGAACGCATCCTCGGCGACATCGAGCACTTTCTTGCGCATGCCTTCAGGGTCGTTGGTGCGTTTTCCCGGGCGCGGTTTTGGCTGGACGGTCATCTCTGCTGACATTGCCGAACTTTAGCATGTTGACAAAACAGGACAACCGGTCTGTTTTACAAAACAGGACGATCACCCTGTTTTGGAGAATGTCGGATGAACCTGCCCCAGAACGTCGCGACGAAACCCTCAGCGCTCGCTTCGCCTGTCGTCGAGCTTCGGCAATACACGCTGAAGCCTGGTCGGCGCGACACGCTCATCGGCATCTTCGACGGCAAATTGATCGAGGGCCAGGAGGACGCCGGCATGACCATCATCGGCCAGTTCCGGGACCTCGATCGGCCTGACATGTTCGTCTGGATGCGCGGCTTCGACGGCATGGATGCGCGGAAAAATGCTCTCGCCGCTTTTTATGGCGGGCCGGTCTGGGCGGCGCACAGCCATGCGGCCAACGCAACGATGATCGATTCCGACGATGTGCTGCTGCTGAAGCCGGCGTGGCCCGCCGCCGGCTTCGACCTCGCGGGCAAGCAGCGGCCAAGCCTGGCCGACGATAAAAAGCCCATTCAAAACAAACCGCTGACCGGCATCGCTGTCATCGAGATTCATCATTTGCAGCCCGGCACGGAGGCAGATTTCGCCACTCGCTTCGAGAC
>NZ_RZTE01000069.1:10120-15332 GCF_003997415.1 Mesorhizobium sp. M7A.F.Ca.MR.245.00.0.0
GAGACGGCGTGCCTGATGACGGCCGACGCACGCCTGCTCGCCGCCTTCATTACCGAGCATGCCGAAAACAGTTTTCCGCGCCTGCCGGTACGGGCTGATGAAAACGTCTTCATCAGCGTCATGGGTTTTGCCAGCACCGAGGCGCATGCCCGCCACCAGGCCGCCCTAGCCGCTTCTTCGGCATGGCAGGATTTTTGGCAGGCCGCGCAGCTCGGCCTGACCAAACAAACGGAGACTTTGCGGCTGTCGCCCACATCGCAATCATTGGTCGGGCGTTAGACTTCAAATGCCTCGATGATCGCCTTTGCGACAAGGACCGGGTCTTCCCAATGCGGGTTGTGGCCACAGCTCTCGGCGCGAACGAAGACGGCTCCGGCAAGAGCGGATTGCAACGCCTGCTGGTGCGCCGCGCCGAACAGGGGGTCGCAGGCGCCGGCGATGACCAGCGTCCGGGCCTGCACGGCCCGTGCAGCATCGGTCAGGTCGGCGCGGCGGATTTCCTCGAGAATCGCGCGCCAGCGCGGGGTCGGCATCGCCGAGGCCTCTTGCGCCAAGCCGGCGAGAAAGGCTGCGGGCACGTCGGGACGACAGGCATGCCACCAGACATAGAACGGATCGGCCGGCGATATCGGGTCGCGCAGGGCCTCAACGCTCACCACCAGCGGATGACCCGGCGCGAAATCGGGCTTCAACGTGCCGGCCAGGACCACCAGCCCGCCGATCAACTCCTTGTGCCCCGCAGCCAAGGCGACAGCCACCATGGCGCCCAGCGAATGGCCGACGACGACCGGTCGGTCGAGTTGTAAACTCCGGATCAGCCCGGCGATATCATCGGCAAGATCGGCGATGCCGCAATTCTTGCCAGCCTGCGAGGCGCCGTGGCCGCGCAGATCCGGCATGATCAGACGGCGGCCGGCCAGATATGGCGCCAGAAGCGAAAAACTGCGGCTGGTGTCGGTGAAGCCGTGCACCAACAGCAGTGCCGGCTCGGCGCCTGATATCTCGACATAGGCGATGTCGAGATCGCCGACAGTGACGAACTGCTTGCGGCCGGCCCAGGCGTCCTGTTCCGCAATCACATCCTGCTTCGGCAAGTCATTGAGCGCGGCCACTCTCACAGGCCGAGCTTTTCCTTGACCGTGGCAAGGCCGGGTTGGCCGTCAAAAGTGGTGACGCCGGCGAGCCAGGCATCGAGACGGCTCTTGTTGGCCGTGATTGCCTTCAGCGCGCCGTCCTCCGGCTTCATGCCGTCATTGATCAGATAGCCCATGCCGACATTCTCGAAATCGATGTCGAAGGCGAGATTCCCGAGGAATTGCGCGACGTTCGGGCATTGCTGCAGATAGCCCTTGCGCACCTGCGTCGTCACCGTCGCGGCGCCGAAGTTCGGGCCGAAGAACTTGTCGCCGCCGGTCAGGTACTTGAAGTCGTACATCGTGTTCATCGGATGCGGCGCCCAGCCCTGAAAGACGATGAACTGCTTTTCCTTGATCTCGTAGCCGACCTCGGAAAGCATGCCGGCTTCGCTGGACTCGACCACCTGCCAGCCGTCCAGGCCAAAGGCCGGATCGGCGATGGCGTCCATCATCAACTGGTTTGAACCGGGCTCGATACCGTACATTTTCTTGCCGAACTTGTCGGCGAATTTGTGCAGATCGGAAATGTCCTTGACGCCGGCGTCCCAGGCGTAGGTCGGGACGGCGAAGGTGTATTTGGCGCCCACGAGATTGACGCGCACATTCTCAACCGAACCGTCCTTCTTGTAGGGCTCGTAATAGGTGACCATGGCCGGATCCCAGTAGCCCAAGAACAGGTCGAGGTCCCTGTTCTTCATGCCCTCGTAGATGACGTTGATGCCGAGCACCTGGCTTTGCGGCTGATAGCCGAGCGCCTCCAACAGGACGTTGGCGACCCCCGTGGTGAAGGCAAGGTCGTTCCAGCCGGGTTCGGCCATACGGACCGTCCTGCACTCTTGGCCCTCGGCCGCCTGAGCCGCATGAGAGGCCAACATGAGGGCGGCCAAACAGACGCCGTTTGCAAGGATGCGCAACATTTCGGTTCTCCTCATTGTCGTCAAATTGACCAATTGGTCTTTTTATTGTCCCACGGGTCAATTCTTGATCTGAGCGGACGAAAATGTCAACGTGGATTCGCGATGCATGGACCGATCCCGTGAAACTCAAGCGTCTCAGTGAGATACGCCGCAGGGAGCTTCGGCAGGCGGCCTTCGTGGTTCTGGAGCGCGAAGGCATTGCCGGCGCGACCCTGGAAAAAGTGGCGGCGCAGGCCGGCGCCTCCAAAGGCATCGTGCTGCACTATTTCCGCAACAAGCAGGAACTGTTCGAGCACGCGATGCGCGAAGCCAATGCCGTCCTGTGCCAGGCGGTGATCGCGCGGCTTCGCCGGGCGCGTACGCCGATGGAGCGCATGGATGCGGTGATCGAGGGCAATTTCGAGGAGCATCTGTTCCAGCCGCCTCTGTGCCATGCCTGGCTGTCGCTCTGCGCCGAGGTGCCGCGCGACGAGAAGATGGCCCGTATCCAGCGGGTGATCCATGCGCGCATGCGCTCGAACCTGTTGTCGGGCCTGCACGGCCTCGCCTCGCCGGCGGATGCCGACGACATCGCGCTTGGCGTCACGGCGCTGATCGACGGGCTTTGGCTGCGGCTCGGCCTGCAGCCGGGCAGCGTCTCGCGCGAACAGGCCGTCCGCCAGGTCAAGAATTATGTCGCGGGTCGGCTGGCCCTGCGGGAGCTTGCGACCACCGGCGCGTAACCGGCCTCGGCTGGCCTATCGAATATGGTATTCCTGAGATGTCTGCCCGGCACGAACCCCCACCCCTAACTTGCCGGGGCGAGCCACGGGTCTCGCCCCGGCAAGTTAGGGTGGGGGTCCTCCTTCGCAAGAATCCCCCGCCTTTGAGGGGAGATGGCAGCAGGCGTGGAGCGCCAGCCTCTTCCGGCGGCGATAAGAGGTCACGCCCGGTCGAACCGACCCCCTCTGTCGCCTTCGGCGACATCTCCCCCTCGAGGGGGGAGATCACCTTCAACCGATTTGCATACTTGCCGCCCGCAATCTCCGCTTGAAGCCGTTTGTGCAACGCGATACGCCGTTGCCGACTTCGATAAGGAGAGACCTGTGACCGCTGCAAAGACCAGAACCGAAACCGACACGTTCGGCCCGATCGAAGTCGCCGCCGATCGCTATTGGGGTGCGCAGGCGCAGCGTTCTCTCGGCAATTTCAAGATCGGCTGGGAAAAGCAGCCGGCATCGATCGTGCGCGCTCTGGGCATTGTCAAGCGCGCGGCAGCCGAAGCGAACATGGAATTGAAGCGGCTCGACCCGGCGATCGGCAAGACGATTGTCGAGGCGTCGCAAGAGGTCATCGACGGCAAGCTCGATGAGCATTTCCCGCTGGTGGTCTGGCAGACCGGCTCGGGCACGCAGTCCAACATGAACGCCAACGAGGTGATCTCCAACCGTGCGATCGAGATGCTGGGCGGCGTCATGGGTTCCAAGAAGCCGGTGCATCCCAACGATCACGTCAATATGAGCCAGTCGTCGAACGACACCTATCCGACGGCCATGCACATCGCCTGCGCCGAACGCATCGTGCACGATTTGTTGCCGGCGCTGAAGCATCTGCACAAGGCGCTCGCCGCCAAGAGCAGAGAGTTCAATCACATCATCAAGATCGGCCGCACGCACACACAGGACGCCACCCCGCTAACGCTTGGCCAGGAGTTTTCGGGCTATGCAGCGCAGGTCG
This sequence comes from Mesorhizobium sp. M7A.F.Ca.MR.245.00.0.0, assembly GCF_003997415.1. Lineage (NCBI taxonomy): Bacteria > Pseudomonadati > Pseudomonadota > Alphaproteobacteria > Hyphomicrobiales > Phyllobacteriaceae > Mesorhizobium > Mesorhizobium sp. M7A.F.Ca.MR.245.00.0.0. The sequence goes on from NZ_RZTE01000069.1 coordinate 13,890, forward strand.
CCTCGTCGATCAAGCGCATCGAGCTGACATTGCCCGGCCTGCAGGAGCTGGCGCAGGGCGGCACCGCCGTCGGCACCGGCCTCAACGCGCCGGTCGGCTTCGCCGAAAGGGTGGCGGATCGCATCGCCACCATTACCGGCATCGCCTTCGTCACCGCGCCGAACAAGTTCGAGGCGCTGGCGGCCCATGATTCCATGGTGTTTTCGCACGGCGCCATCAATGCGGCGGCCGCCGCACTGTTCAAGATCGCCAACGACATCCGTTTCCTCGGTTCCGGTCCGCGTTCGGGCCTCGGCGAGCTGTCGCTGCCGGAAAACGAGCCGGGCTCGTCGATCATGCCGGGCAAGGTCAACCCGACCCAATGCGAGGCGCTGACGCAGGTCTGCGTGCAGGTGTTCGGCAACAATGCGGCGCTCACCTTTGCCGGCAGCCAGGGCCATTTCGAGCTCAACGTCTACAACCCGCTGATGGCCTACAATTTCCTGCAGTCGGTGCAGTTGCTCTCCGACGCCTCGGTCTCCTTCACCGACAATTGCGTCGTCGGCATCGAGGCCCGCGAAGACAACATCAAGGCGGCACTCGACCGCTCGCTGATGCTGGTGACGGCGCTAGCGCCGACCATCGGCTACGACAATGCCGCCAAGATAGCCAAGACCGCGCACAAGAAGGGCACCACTTTGCGCGAGGAAGCGCTCGCCACCGGGCTGGTCAGCGAGGCCGACTACGACCGGCTGGTGCGGCCGGAGGACATGACGCATCCGGGGTAGTCAATTCCAGGAAAAGTGTCTTGCGGTTTTCGGTCCGGAATTGCGTCAACCAAAAGCCGGGTGTTTCGTGACGGGAGAATTTACTCCCGTCACGACGTGACGCGAAGCAAATTTTTCGCAGGCCGCCCGATCACGGAAACATAAGTACTGTGAACAATGTGTCGCCAGTCTGGTGGCTTTGGTGAACAGTCGGCTTGCTCTATCTCCCCGGTATCAACCCATCCCGGAGAGCCACCATGTCCATCAACACTTCAGTCGCCGGTTCCGGCGCATCCAATGCCTCGACCACCATCCTCCTCGGCCGCGTCCTGCTTGCCGTCATCTTCCTGCTTTCAGGCTTCGGCAAGCTGACCGCCATCGCCGGCACGGCCGGCTATTTCGGTGCCCTCGGCCTGCCCTTGCCGACCGTAACGGCCATTGTCGTCGGCCTGATCGAGCTTCTCGGCGGCCTCGCCATCCTCGTCGGCTTCAAGACCCGGATTGTTGCCTGGGTGCTGGCGATCTTCACCGTCGCTACCGGCTTGGTCGCCCACACCGGTTGGGCCGACCAGATGCAAATGATCCAGTTTCTCAAGAACCTCGCCATTGCGGGCGGCTTCCTCGTGCTGGCTTCCTCGGGCGCCGGCGCCTATTCGATCGACGCTAAGCGCGGCTGAGCCAAGAACCGGCAATAGCC
>NZ_RZTE01000069.1:15342-15875 GCF_003997415.1 Mesorhizobium sp. M7A.F.Ca.MR.245.00.0.0
GTTGGTACATGCCCGCCGATCTGTCGGCCGGAGTTTCTGATAGGATCGGGTTATCGGGAGGCCGGCCTGCGGCCGATAAGGGAGGTGAACATGCCCCGCAACGCGCTGCTCCTGCTCTCCCGGGTGCTGCTCGCCGCCCTGTTCGTGCCTTCCGGTATCCATGCATTGAGCGACATAGCCGGCACCACAGGCTATTTCGCCAGCCTCGGCCTGCCGCTGCCGACACTTGCTGCCTGGGGCACGGGACTGTTCGAACTGATCGCGGGGCTGCTCATCCTGGTCGGTTTCCAGACCCGGGTCACGGCGCTGCTGCTCGCCGCCTTCTGCATTGCCGCCGGTTTCATCGGCCACTATGGCCAGGGCGGCGGCGACGCGATGCTCGCCTTCCTGCACCAGCAGATGCTGATGAAGGACATTGCGATATCAGGCGGATCTGTTGCGCTGGCCATGGCCGGTGCGGGAGCCTGGTCGGTCGACGGGCGCGGCTATCGCATGTGGAATGCCTGAGATGTCTGCCCGGCACGGACCCCCAC
>NZ_RZTE01000006.1:0-12060 GCF_003997415.1 Mesorhizobium sp. M7A.F.Ca.MR.245.00.0.0
CCGCACCCCCGCAAGGATCACAACAACAGGGTCAATGAAGGAGCCCCGCCAGTATTGGCTCCTCTCGTGCGATCGTGCCACCTTGAGTGTATCGTTTTAATACAATCGGCGATTGGTAGACTTGCACCACGGATAGGCAGTTAGTTTCAGCGTCAGGCAAAAAGGGGGGAAATGCCTCGCACTGGGAGAAAACGATGTCCGTACAAAAAGGCGACTTTCGAACCAACAGAGCCGACTACGTGATTGCCGCGATGCATGGCGGAGTGACCGCCGACGACAGCGTTCGAGACGAGAACCTGGCAAGGAGAAAGAAGTCCCTGTGGCTGAAGGAGCGGCGATCGGCCAAGTCGGCTGAGAACCCGTTGGACAGTTCGCCGCTGTCCAAAAGAAGCCCTCGCGGTTAGCGGTCTACAATCCTCTTCCGCGATCACACCATATCCGCACACAACCCACTCGCCCATATTGCAGGCGCCGCCGTCGGTGTGACTAACTCCGACGGCGGCCCAATTCGTGGCGAAACGACCTCCGTTCTTTTGAGAAGACGGCGGGACTAAGGTCTTGCGCTGTAGACGCAAAGGTCCGAGTGGTCCTGTTAGGTTCCGGAAATGTCTGTTGGACGTTCCGCTATTTTATCCAATTGAAATGTAGCGTTACCTGTATTTCCCGCCCGACATCGGCGCCTCATACGGCTGCCCGCCGCCCGGCTGAGTCCCCCTCAGCCGATGCGATCACCGCTTTTCGGATCGAACAGATGCAATTGGTCTGGTTCGACAACCAACCTCACCTCGTCGCCTGGCTTCACGCCGGCACGGCCCATGGCAAAGACGCAAAGCTGCTGGCTGGCCAGCTTGACGTAGAACTGCGTCGAAAGCCCGAGAGGCTCGACCACACCCACCTCCCCCTTCAACGCGCCCTCATCCGCCAACTTGATATGCTCGGGCCGCAGACCGACGGTGATGGCATCACCGTCCGTCAGCGGCAGGCCTTCCGGCAGGCGCAGCGCCTGGCCATCGGTCAGTACAGCCTCCGGGGTACCACCCTTGCGAACAATCGCCGGCAGGAAATTCATGCCGGGGGAACCGATGAAACCGGCGACGAACATGTTGGCCGGCCGATCATAGAGATCGAGCGGTGCGCCGACCTGCTGGATCAACCCGTCATGCATGACGACGATCCGGTCGGCCATGGTCATCGCCTCGATCTGGTCATGCGTGACATAAACCGATGTCGTCTTCAGCTGCTGGTGCAGCGCCTTGATCTCGGCGCGCATATGGACGCGCAGCTTGGCGTCGAGGTTCGACAGCGGCTCGTCGAACAGGAAAACCTTGGGATCGCGCACGATGGCACGCCCCATGGCGACGCGCTGGCGCTGGCCGCCGGACAGTTGCCGCGGCAGGCGCTGCAGGAACGTGTCGAGCCCGAGCCGCCTGGCGGCGCCGTCCACCCTGGCGTCGATCGTCGTTTTCTCCGCCTTCTTCAGGAGCAGGCTGAAACCCATGTTCTTCGACACGTCCATATGCGGATAGAGCGCGTAGGACTGGAACACCATGGCGATGTCGCGGTCCTTGGGTGCTACGTCGTTGACCAGCCGCTCGCCGATGCGGATCTCGCCGCCGGAAGCCTCCTCCAGCCCGGCGATCATGCGCAAAAGCGTGGACTTGCCGCAGCCTGACGGCCCGACCAGGACGACGAACTCGCCGTCGGCGATTTCAAGGTCGACCGCGTGCAGGACGCGGACGGCGCCATAGTCCTTGCGGACCTTTTCGAGCGTAACAGAGGCCATCGATCTATCCTTTGACGGCGCCGGCGGTCAGGCCGGTGACGAGATAGCGTTGCAGGAAGGCGAAGAAGATACAGACCGGGATCAGCGCCAGGATGGACGCCGCCATCATCTGTCCCCAGTCGACGGCGAACTTGCCGATGAAGGTGAGCAAGCCGACGGCAAAGGTCTTCTGGTCGTCGCTGGAAATCAGCATCAGCGCAAACAGAAGCTCGCTCCAGGCGGCGGTGAAGACGAAGCCGAGCGTGGCGCCCATGCCGGGCAGCGTCAGCGGCACGATCACCTTGCGCATGGCCTGCGCGCGGGTGCAGCCGTCGATCATCGCGGCCTCTTCCAAATCCTTGGGGATGCCGTCGAAGAACGACTGCATCAGGAAGGTGGCAAAGGCCGTGTTGAAGGCGGTGTAGATGATGATCAGCCCGGTCAGGCTGTTGATCAGGCCGATCTGCCCCATCACGCGGTAGATCGGCGGAATGACCATCACCAGCGGAAAAGTCTGGGTGAGCAGCAACATCAGCGCCAGGGCTGCCTTGCCGCGAAAGGTGAAGCGCGACATGGCATAGCCGGCGAGCGTGGCGATGATCGTCACCAGTGCCGCCGTCGAGACCGAGACGATGACGCTGTTGAGGAAATAGCGCGGGAAATCGGTCGTCTCGAGCACGGTGACGAAGTTCTGCAGCGTCATGTGCGACGGCCAGAAGGTGATGCCTTCGGAATAGAGCAGCCGCTCCGGCGTGACCGAGATCTTCAGCGTCCAGTAGATCGGGAACAGGGCAAACAGCACGTAAGCCGCGATTGCCGCGTAGAGGCCGATGCCGCCGAAGAAGCGCTGCGAGGTTGAACGTCCTGCTATCATCAGACGTGCCTCACCAGCGTGCGACGGATGCCGATCAGAGCGATCGCATAGGCGATGAGCAGGATCAGCAACAGCACTGCCACCGCCGAGGCATAGCCCTTGTCCAGCGATTTGAAGGCGCTGACATAGATGTAGACCGGCACCGTGTTGGTCGAGCCAGCTGGCCCGCCCTCCGTCATGACGAAGATCAGGTCGGCGAAGGTGGCGATCCAGATGGTGCGCAACATTACGGTGATGGCGATGGTCGGCGCCAGGAACGGCAGCGTCACCTTGGTGAAGCGCTGCCAGGGCGAGGCTCCATCGATAGCCGCTGCCTCATGCAGTTCCGATGGAATGGATTTCAGTGCCGCAAGGAGCGTGATGGCGAAGAACGGAATGCCGAACCAGATATTGGCGACGATCGGTCCCCACATGGCGGTTGAGGGATCGGACAGCACATTGGTCGGCTGGGCTTTCAGCCCCAACGCAAACAGCCAGTGCGGCAGCGGGCCGATGATCGGATTGAACAGCCAGGCCCAGGTCAGGCCCGACAGGAAGGACGGCACCGCCCAGGGCAGGAAGACCAGGGCTTGTACTGCCTTGCGGCCGCGAAACGGCTTGTCGAGCAGGAGCGCCAGGCCAAGGCCGAGGAAGAACTGGAAGAAAAGGCTGGCGACCGTCCACCACAACGTGTTGACCAGCGCCTGCCCCAGCACCTGATCCGACAGCATCGCCTGATACTGCCCGAGCCCGACATATTCGGACTTGAACGCTGAGAACTTGCGGAAGGAGTAGCTGATGCCGATGACCAGCGGCACCAAAAGCACCACGACCAGCAGGATGATCGCCGGGCTGAGATAGAGCCATGGCTCGATGGCGGCGTGGGATAGCCGCTTGCGACGCGGCTTGCCGGCGGATCGTATTTCGGACACGGCGTAGGTCATTGGCTGAGGATCGGCTCCCTGGAGCGGCGTCTGGAACAGCGTCCTTCTCCCCGTTCACGGGGAGAAGATGCCGGCAGGCAGATGAGGGGCAGCGCGAACCAATCGAGGCATAGCGCCGCCCCTCATCCGACCCTATCGGGCCACCTTCTCCCCGTAGAACGGGGAGAAGGAAAAAAGAGGCGCTTACTTCTTGTTCTTCGCCAGCCAGTCCTGCTGTTCCTTGGTCAGGAAGGCAGCCCATTGGTCGGCGACGTCCTTGGCCGTCTTCTGGCCAAGCAGCACTTCCTGAAAATTCTTGATCGCCACCTGGTCGACGAAATTGCCGAGGTTCTCCAGATGCGTCGGCGGGGTGACCATTTCATATTTGGAGCTGTCGCTGAGCTCCGTGAACCAGCCCTTGAACTGCTCCGTCTTGAAATGGGGATCCTGGTCGGCGCCGTTGTGGATCGGGACGACGCCGACTTCCTTGGCCCATTCCAGATTGTCCTTCGGCGACAGAAGCGTCGCCATCAGCTTCCAGGCGTCGTCCTTGTGCTGCGAGTTGGCAAACATCGCCCAGCCGGCATAGCCCAGCGTCGGATAGGATTTGCCGCTCGGTCCGACCGGCAAAGGCGCCACGGCGAAATCGTCCGCGCTCATCTTGTCGGCGATGCCGAGCAGCGCGTCCGGATCCTGGTTGAGCATGGCACAGGTGCCGGAATAGAAGCCGGTGACCGTTTCGTTGAAACCCCAGCTCACCGCATCCTTCGGCGCCAATCCGTCCTTGTACATGTCGGCCAGCATCTGCAGGCCCTTGACCGAGCCTTCTTCGTTGATCGTCGAAGTCCCGTCCTCGTTGAAGTAGCCGCCCTTGCCGGCGGCGATGTTCATGAACATGTGCATGCCGTTGAAGGCGCCCGGCCCGCCGCGCAGGCAGTAGCCGTATTTGCCCGGCAACGCAGAGATTTTCTTGGCGTCGGCGATGAAATCGTCGAGCGTCGCCGGCGGGCCGTCGAGGCCGGCCTCCTTGAACAGTTTCTTGTTCCAGAACAGCGCGTTCACATAGTAGCCGTAGGGGATCATGAACTGGGTGTTGTTGACGGTCGAGCCGAACTGCTTGGCGCGGTCGCCCAGCGTCTTGGCATCATCCCATTTGGCCATATACGGTCCGAGATCCTCGAGCTGGGCATTGTTGGCATAGAGGCCCATCCAGCGTTCCGGCATTTCGACGATGTCAGGCGTATCGCCGGCCTGCACCATGGTCAGGAATTTCTCGAACGCCTGGCCCCAGGGCAGCGAGATAAGCTCGACCTTGATGCCCGGATTGGCTGTTTCGAATTCGGCGATCTGCTTCTTCAGGAATTCGGTGCGCGGCGGGCTGGTGATGACTTCGACCATTTTCAGGGTCGAGTCGGCCACGGCATTTCCGGCGGAAATCGCCAGCCCCGCAACGGTGGCCAGCATGACGGTCAGTTTTTTCATGTTCAAGACTCCCATTTTGAACCCGCTTGTTATTTTCTGGCTTTTTCGAAGGCCTGGGCGACGTCAGCCCACAGGTCTTCGACACTCTCCAATCCGACATTGAAGCGGATGGTTCGGGGGCTGACGCCGAAGCGCGCCATCGAATTCAGGCCCGGCGTCTGCTCCAGCGACGCCTTGGCCGGTACGACCAGGCTTTCATGCCCGCCCCAGCTGACGCCGATGCGGAAATATTTCAGCGCGTCGACGAAGACGGGGATGTCGATATCGTCCGTCACCTCGAAGGAGAACAGACCGGCATAGCCGGCCAGCGTCGCCTTGCCCGGGTGGTTCGAATAGATGGGGTGGTTGACCCGCTCGACACTGGCATGCGCCTTCAGCCGTTCGGCGATGGTCAGGCCGCTCTTCATGTGGTGCGGCAGGCGCAGCGGCAGCGTGCGCAGGCCGCGCAGCAACAGCCACGCCTCGAACGGTGACAGCTTGCCGCCGAGATAGGAATAGGTCTGCTCGTTGATGTGCTTGATATGAGCGGCCGAACCCGCCACGACGCCCGCGACGGTGTCGCTGTGGCCGCCAAGGTATTTCGAGGCCGAATGCAGAACCAGGTCGACACCATGCGTGATCGGCTTCTGGAAGACCGGCGTCGCCCAGGAATTGTCGATGGTGGTGACGATGCCCTGTTCCTTGGCCAACCGCGCCAGATGCGCGATGTCCTGCAACTCGAACATCATCGAGGTCGGGCTTTCCAGATAAAGCAGCTTGGCGCCGGGAAGTGCCGCCGCGACCGCATCCGGGTCGGAGCCGTCGACATAGTCGACCTTGATGTTGAGCCGCGGCAACAGCCGCTCGAACAAACGATAGGCATCGCCATAGCAATTGCGCACCGCCACGATGCGCTCGCCTGCCCCAACGAATGCAAGCACCGTGGCGCTGATCGCCGCCATGCCACTGGAAAAGCCGCGCGCTGCTTCTGCGCCTTCGAGCGCGGCGACACGTGCCTCGAACTCCATCACCGTCGGATTGTCGCCACGCGAATAGATCGGCTGCTTTCGTTTGCCGGCAAAGGTATCGGCCATCTCGGCATAGCTGGCGAAGGTGAACAGCGAGGTCTGGTAGATCGGCGGCACCACCGCACCGCCGGGGAACGGTTCGTCATGCGCCAAGAGTGTCGCCGCCTCGGCGAGATAGTCGTGATCGAAACCGGATGGATGCTCGTTCATGTGTGGCTCGAAAGTTTGAGTTTGGCGGCACCGCGCTTGAGATCGTCCTCGACGGTGGCCATCAGCTTGAGCGCCTCGGCGCGAGCGCCCTGCGGGTCGCGCGCGGCAATGTATTCGTAGATGGTGCGATGGTAAGGAAAGCTGGCGTGGCCGAAATCGCGCACGCCGAGCGGATGCTCCCAGAAGCGGTGGAACAATTCGTACATGGCGGCGATGATCTGCTCGAACAGCGGATTACCCGAAGCCCGGTAGATCGCCTGGTGGAACTCCCAATCCTCTTCCGACGACATGCCGTCGCGCGTGCGGAACGCCTGCTCCATGATGTCGAGCTTGCGTGCGATCTCGGCGATGTCGGCCTGGCTGGCGCGTTCGGCGCAAAGGGCTGCGGCTTCCGCCTCCAGCGCGCGGCGGATCTCCATCGTCTGCATCAGACTGGTGAAATCATTGCCGCCCGCCAGCGTCAGCGGCATGTGCAGCATATCGTGTGAAACAGCCGCCTTGAGATAGGTGCCGCTGCCCTGCCGGCGCTCGACGAGGCCGAGCCCTTCCCAGCGTGTCAGTGCCTCGCGCACGGTGTTGCGGCTGACCTTCAGTCGCTCGGCCAGAATGCGTTCGGTTGGAAGCCGCTCGCCCGGCTGCAAGGCCTCGGCGCGAACAAAGCCCACCAACGCCTTCAGCACGGCGTCGTCGCGCGCCGTGGTCTGAATGGGTGGCAGGCTGTTCTGGTCCACAATTCCTCCAAGTGGTCCAATGGTCCAACCAATTTCTGCACAGAAGGAAGCTCCTGTCAACCAACTGTCAAGAGCACTGTGGGAGCGAGGGACGCAATACTCTCAAGGCGATCGCGCGGTCGCACTTCGATCGTGTCTGCTAACCTGCGGTGGCAGGCGGCCCGAACCAGGTGGTCAGCGCGTCCACCAGGCCCTGTTGGGTTCCCGCCCCGGCCCAAGCCACATAACCATCGGGCCGGATCAAGACCGCGTCGGGCGAAACGACCGTCCCGAGAGCCGGGAGGTCCCAGATACCGGCGTAACCGGTGTCGATCTGCCGGACCCGATCAGCCCAGGGCGCGATGTCCAGCCTGCCGGGCTCACCGAGGTTGAGCAGCACGGGCCGCGCGTCGTGCAGCAAGGTGAAGACCCGCAACAGTCCGCCGGCGGTGGTCAGATCGAGATCGGGTATTCGCCGCCCAAGCAGTGGATGCCCCTCGCCAAGGTCGTAATGAACACCCAAACCAGACATCTCCGCGGCGATTTTCTTGCGAGCTTCATCCATGCCGAGCAACTCGGCAACGGTATCGGCCAAGGCCTTGCTGCGGTCATCCGTGCGGCGAAGCGCAACCTGCGCCATCGTGTTGCGCAACACGCGGGCGGCGACCGGATGACGCTCGGCGTGATAGCTGTCGAGCAGGCTTTGCGGCGATGTCCCCTTGATGATTTGGGCCAGCTTCCATCCAAGGTTCACCGCATCCTGCACGCCGATGTTGAGGCCCTGTCCGCCCATCGGCGGATGGATGTGCGCGGCATCACCCGCCAGCAGCACGCGCCTGTCGCGATATGCGGTGGCCTGGCGCGTCATGTCGGTGAAGCGGGAGAGCCAGGTCGGGCTGTGAACCCCGAAGTCGGTGGCGTAGATGGCAGTCAGCGCCTCGCTGAGCTCGCGCAGGGTCGGTTCGCCGCGCGCCTCCAGGCATGGCTCCGTCAGCACGACGCCAACCTTCCTGCCGCCCTCGATCTTACCCAGAGCATGAATTCCGGAGGCGTTGCTGCGGAAGCCCCATGCCGGTTCTTCCGACATTTCGACCTCGGCAATCATCCAGCTCATCGTCGGATCCCATCCGGCAAACTCGATACCGGTCGCCTTGCGAATGGTGCTGCGGCCTCCGTCGCACCCGACCAGATATGCGGCCCTCAGGCGGTGACCGGTGGACAGTTCGACATCGACGCCGCTGTCGTCCTGGGTAAACCCCGCAACCTCGTGTTCACGATAGATCGGCACCTTCAACTCGCCGACCCAGTCGGCCAGGATGCGCTCGATGAGGTTTTGCCGCAGTGCCAGCAGATAATTGTGGCGCGTGGGAAAATCGCTGATGCCTAACCGGATCATGTGGAAGCCCACGGACGGCGATATCTGTCCCTGTGAAAGAAACCGATCCACAATTCCGCGCTGGTCGAGCACCTCAAGAGTGCGCGCATGCAGGCCGCCTGCGCGCAATCCTGCCAATTTCTGATCCGGTCGCCTTTCGAAAATGGCAACGTCCCCGCCTGCCAGCGCCAGTTCGCCTGCCAGCATCAATCCCGTCGGACCACCCCCGGCGATCACAACCGCATGATCTGAAATCATTATCATAACTCCCGTTTTCCGCACCCTGGCTTGGGTCGCGGTTTTACGGGAGGAGCCGGGTCTTGCCGCAAGCCCCTTGTGCGCCATATCTATGAAATGGAAGGGGTGCTCTTCCCCTCATCGTTGGCTGCTCTCACAGCGAAGCTGTGTTGGAACGGCTAGAACGGGTGTTCCGATTCACATGCAAAAACGCAGAGTCCTCCGTGCTTTAGCACGGAGTTCTGATGTTCTTTTGGAGAGAAGGGGGCCGGTCGGCGTTTGGCAGCGGTACGAGGAGGCCACTATGTGCCAGCGCCGGCCGGCCGACCCCACGGACCCAGGAGATGCGGCGGACCTGAGCATCATGGGGTATTCCCAGGATCGGAGCCGGTTTTCTATCCTCGTGCCGGCTTCGTCTTGGCCTGCACAGTTGCGCAAGAGTTTATGAAAATCAACAGTTTCTTAACCAAGGCTCGCGAATCGCTTGGATTAAGGTAAACGGGTAACCCTGTCGGGTTGACAGGATAATCGGGGCTGGATCGCTACGCCGCCTTGGCGACGACGCGATTTCGGCCGCCGCTTTTGGCTTCGTAGAGCGCGAGATCGGCACGCTTCATCAGCGCCGCCACCGTGTCCACGCCCTTCAACACCGACGACACGCCGACGCTGACCGTGACTTCGATCGCCTTGCCGTCCTGCCCGATGGCGAAAGCCGCCTGGGCGATTTCGGCGCGAATGCGTTCGGCTACCTTCTCGGCCACCGCGCCCTCGGTGTCCGGCATCACCACGACGAACTCCTCCCCGCCAAAGCGGCAGGCAAGGTCGATACCCCTGACATTCTTGCGCAGCCGTCGTGCGAATTCCCGCAGAACCTCGTCGCCGCCGTCATGACCGTGCGCATCGTTGATCGCCTTGAAGCGGTCGAGGTCGGTGATCATCACCGACAGCGGCCGGCGCCGCGCCACGGCGCGATCGAACAGCGTCTGCAGGTGGCTGTCCAGATAGCGGCGGTTGTGGAGCCCGGTCAGTCCATCGGTCACCGCCATTTCGATGGTCTGGGTGACGCTGGCGCGCAGCTGGTCGTTGTAACGCTTGCGGCGCACCTGGGTGCGCAGCCGCGCCGTCAACTCCTGCTGGTCGATCGGCCGCATCAGATAATCATTGATGCCGAGTTCGAGGCCGCGGATGATGCGTTCCTCCTCGCCCTCCTCCGCCAACAGGATGATCGGCACGAAACGGGTGCGATCGAGCGAGCGCAACTGCGAACAGAGCCTCAGCGGATCGAAATCGGCGAACGCGGTCGAGATCATCACGCATTCATAGGACGTCTCGGCGGCCTGGAAGAAACCGGCATGCGGATCATGTGTGACGTCGAGATCGGCCCGGTCGCGCAGCATCTTCTGGATGCGCTCGACGGATGATTTGCGCTCGTCGATCAAAAGCACCTTGGGCGTCGTGTCCTCGGATGCGAAATTGCGGCTGAGCAACTCCTCGATGCCGATGTTGTGCGTCGTCGAGGCGCGCAGCCGCAACTCGTCGGTGAGCGACTTCAGGCGAACCAGGCTCTTGACGCGCGTCATAAGCTGCAGGTCGTTGACCGGCTTGGTCAGGAAGTCGTCGGCACCGGCCTCGAGCCCGCGGACGCGGTCGGAGACCTGATCGAGCGCGGTGATCATCACCACCGGAATGTGCGATGTCGCCGGATCGCTCTTCAGCCGCCGACAGACCTCGAAGCCGTCCATGTCCGGCATCATCACGTCGAGCAGCACGACATCGACCTTGCCGTTCTCGCAGGTCTCTATCGCATCCGGCCCGTTGGTGGCGGTCAGCACTTCGAAATATTCGGCCAGCAGCCGCACTTCCAGCAGCCGCACATTGGCAGGGATATCGTCGACGACGAGGATCCGAGCAGTCATTTCACAAGGCTCCGGCTCGGCTGAAGGGGCACATCACGCATCGCCCAGATAGGATTTGATGGTTTCGATGAAACGCGGCACCGAGATCGGCTTCGAAATATAAGCCTCGCAGCCGCCCTGGCGGATACGTTCCTCGTCGCCCTTCATGGCGAAGGCGGTCACCGCAATGACCGGGATGACGTGCAGTTCGTCGTCTTCCTTCAGCCATTTGGTCACTTCAAGCCCCGACACTTCAGGCAATTGGATATCCATCAGGATCAGATCCGGCCGGTGCTGGCGCGCCAGATCGAGCGCTTCCAGACCGTTGCGGGTGCGCACGGTCTCGTAACCGCTTGCCTCGATGAGGTCCCGAAAGAGCTTCATATTGAGCTCATTGTCTTCGACGATCATAACCTTCTTCGGCATCGATTTCCCGTCCCGGCTGCCCTTCCGCTTCGAAGGCAACCGTCATGCGCCCATGTCTGAACGCACCAAACCCTGCTTCACTTTACGGCAATATGATTGACGAAACGGAAATCCGCGGCTGGAAAACAGCGCGAATTCCACCTCGTCCCCTGCGCGTCCAAAGGGCGCGCCACGCTCTAATGGCTTGCCGCAAGCAACTCTTGCCATTACTGCGGGAGAGACTCATTCCACACACCGAAGGTAGTGATGGCAAACGCAGCGTCAATGCGCGAAGAAGCGGAATCGATTGCCGTGAAGGCCCTGGGCTTCGTCGCCTCCGATCCGGAGCTTCTGCCGCGCTTTCTGGCAATCACCGGCATAGAGGTCCATTCGATCCGCAAAGCCGCCAGCGAGCCGGGTTTTCTGGCCGGTGTCCTGCAATTCATCCTCGCCCACGAGCCGACTCTGATGCGCTTTGCCGAGGAAACCGGCACCCCGCCGGCGGCTGTCGGCAAAGCCTTGCGGTCGCTGCCGCTGGGCGACGACAACCCCGAGCATTCCATATGAGCGATGATCCGGAAACCGCGCGCCAGATCGAAGAACTGGCAGCCGACGACCGACCCTTGCTTGTCCTCGATGTCGACGATGTCGTGCTCGAATTCATCCGACCGTTTCCGAATTTCCTCAAGGCGCGCGGCTATGGCCTGACGCTGGCCTCGTTCCGGCTGACCGGCAACATCGCAGAGACCGCCAGCGGCCGCCTGATCGAACAGCCCGAAGTCACGGCACTGCTGGCCGATTTCTTTGACGCGCAAGCCGATTGGCAAAACATTACTGACGGCGCGTCAGAAGCCCTGGCAGGGCTTGGCGATCGCGCGGAAATCATCTTGCTGACGGCCATGCCGCACAAACACCGTGCCGTGCGTCGCGTCCATCTCGACGCGCTTGGGCTGAGCTACCCGCTTCTGACCACTGAAATGGCCAAAGGACCGGCAGTGGCCAAGCTTCGCGGCAAGGCCGGCCGACCGGTGGTCTTCGTCGACGATCAGCCGCACAATCTGGCGTCGGTACGGGAATCGGTCGCCGACGCCGAACTGTTCCACCTGATGGCCGACAATTCGCTGCGCGCATTCCTGCCGCCGGTGACGGACGATGTGGTCGTCGTCCAGGACTGGCACGAGGCAGCGCCCAAGATCACAAG
>NZ_RZTE01000006.1:12070-55769 GCF_003997415.1 Mesorhizobium sp. M7A.F.Ca.MR.245.00.0.0
GATCACAAGCGCGCTGGGGCTCTGAACTCCAGCTTCAGGGTTCAGTTCGCACCTGCGCCGCCGCTGTCGTCTCCGCTGTCATCGGCGCCGTCACCATCATCCATGCTGTCGTCCACGGCCGGATCGGCGGGCTTCAGCATGACGCCATTGACGGTGACCGAGCCATCGGCCTTGGCATTGACGATCCATTCCAGCCGGCCATCGGGCAGCGTCTTGCCAAAGCCCTTCGCCATGAGAGCGACTGGCACGTATTGGCCAACCTCCGGTTCCGACTTTGCCGCTTCCTGCAGGCCTTCGACAAGCTTGTCGAAGCCGGCGACATCGACGGTTACGCTTCCTTCGGGCTTTTCGCCTGGGAATGTCATCTCGCCTTCCAGCGCGATCTCCGTGTCCTTGTTCTTCACGGTGCTGTGGCCAAGCACGACCTTCGGCATCTTGGCCAAGAAGTCGACTTTAAGCTGCTCGCCGAATTCGGCCGACAGAGGGGGATTCTTATTGAGATCAAAGGCTTCGATCGCCTTCTTCGCCATGCTGTCGAGATCGATATTGGCGCCGCCAAAGTTCAAATCGACATCGGTGGGCAACAACCCCACGCTCCAGCTCGGCAGAAGCTGGGTCGGCACGGTCAGCCCCGATGCCTTGATGCCGTACGTGATCGTGCCGTTCTGGGCGACGCCATCGGTGCCGAACACGGTGCTGAGCTGGGTGGCGCCGAAATTGCCGACCGGGCTTTCCACCGCAAAATCCTTGAAACCGTAGGTCCCGTCGATACGCTGCCAAAGCGGCAAGGCGGCGAGCAGAAGCGATTTGAGCTGCGCCTGGTTGGCCTTCAGCGTCGCCTCGTCCTCGTTGGCCACCGCAAAGGCCAGGAGATCGAGCAATGGCTTGGTCCGCACGCCCTTGCCGCTGGCTTCGACCGACAGTTCAGGCGACCTGACGGTGACCGGGAATTTCAGCCCGCTCTCGGGGTCATCGAAATTGATCGCTTCGACAAAACTCGACACCTTTTGCGAGGTTGTGAAATCGACGCCCCCGGTCGCCGACTTGGTCGCGGCAACGGTCGCGACGCCGGCGCCCGTGCTGGCTTCCATGCGCTGCTTGGCATCCTTCGATGCCATCGTCATGCCGGCCATCGAGCTGGTGCCGCTGGTAAAGGCCGCCAGATTTGGATCGTAGACGCCCGAACCCTTGCCGTCCTTGATCGAAAACTGAGTGCTTTGCAGCCCCTCGGGTCCATTGAACTCGAAGGAGGCGGTTTGGGAGAAATCCATGGAGACATCCCAGGACCCGTCGCTGCGCGGCTTGACCATCAGGGCATAGGGCGCGAAGTCGAACTTCAGCAGTTTCTGGTCCGGAAACGATGCCGCAAGTGCCTTGAAATCGAACAGGATCCTGTAGGCGCCACCTTCAAGCGAAACCTTCAAAATGCCTTTGTCGATGGCCTGCTTGCCGACATAGCGGGACAAGTCGTCGGATAATTGCTTCGCACCCTGACTGTCGACGGTCTGACCGAACGCAGGCGCGCTCAACGCAAGGAGGAAAACGAATGGCAGGGCACGGTTCACGCGAATTCTCCGTTTGACCTAATGCATGTCGCCCAAAGTGGGTCCTGGTTTGGGAGAACGACATGCATAAACAAAACCCCAAAGCGCATGCGCTTTAGAAGGGACGTCCGTCTGGTATGAAATTACTGCTGCAACCGCAAGGTGAGATCAACAAGCCACGAGCGGACCTCATCAAAGCACCAGCCGCATCAGCGGGCGGCCGGCCTTGCGTTCCACCAGCCGCTCGAAACCCGCCTTCTCGAAGATCCGCGACGAGCCGACGAACAGGCCGATCGAGCGCGAATCGCGAGACAGGTCCATCGGGCACGCCTCGAGCAGCCGGGCTCCATTCTGGCGGGCGAAATCGATGCCGCCTTCGACGAGGCGATGCGTGATGCCCCTGCCGCGCGCCTTGGCGCGGATGAAGAAGCAGGAGATCGCCCAGACGCCCGGATCCGCGGCGTCGGCAGGATCGACCGGTGCCGAGCCCCTGCCCTGATTGTTCCATTCGGGCACGTCGGCGCGCGGTCCGATCTGCATCCAGCCGACCGCCTGACCGTCCTCGAATGCCAGCAGTCCGGGCGGCGGGCCGGCCTCGATACGCGCCTTGATGTGGTCCTTGTTGCGTTCCCGGCTGCTCTCGCGCCGCACCGCCGGCGCCAGCCGGAAATGCGTGCACCAACAGCCGTAGCAGGCGCCTTGCTTGCCGAAGAGGTCCTCGAATTCAGCCCAAAGCTCGGGTGCAAGTGGCGCTATGGTCGTGCTCATGCGTTCTCCCCAGGCCAGCCTTGTCGCTGGCCTTGCACTGTCGTACCATTGCATCTGTTCTCTTTATGTTCGCAGCGATGGCGGCCCCTGTCAACAATCCCGATCACGGTTTTTGCCGCGACTGCCTGACGTTTCAGCGCAGCCAGGCGCGCCGCTGCGAGCGCTGCGGCAGCCCGCGGCTTGCGCGCCATCCAGAGCTTTACCGGCTGCATCTGGCCCATATCGATTGCGACGCCTTCTATGCGGCGATCGAAAAGCGCGACAATCCGGCGCTCAAGGACAAGCCGCTGATCATCGGCGGCGGCAAGCGCGGCGTGGTCTCCACCGCATGCTATATCGCCCGCATCCAAGGCGTGCGCTCGGCCATGCCGATGTTCAAGGCGCTCGAAGCCTGCCCGGAGGCGGTGGTCATCAGCCCCAACATGGAAAAATACGTGCGCGTCGGCCGCGAAGTGCGCGCCATGATGCAAGCGCTGACACCGCTGGTCGAGCCGCTGTCGATCGACGAGGCGTTTCTCGACCTCGCCGGCACCGAACGGCTGCACGGCCTGCCGCCCGCTGTGGTGCTGGCGCGCTTCGCGCAGGCCGTCGAGAAGGAGATCGGCATCACCGTTTCGGCCGGCCTGTCCTATTGCAAGTTCCTCGCCAAGATTGCGTCTGACTTTCGCAAGCCGCGCGGTTTCTCGGTCATCGGCGAGGCCGAGGCAGTCGGCTTCCTCTCGGCGCAGCCGGTGACCATGATCTGGGGTGTCGGAAAGGCATTCAACGCCACGCTGGAGCGTGACGGCATCCGCACTATCGGCCAGTTGCAGCAGATGGATCGCGGCGACCTGATGCGCCGCTACGGCACGATGGGCGACCGGCTCTACCACCTTTCGCGCGGCGAGGACGTCCGCCGCGTCGATCCCGACCAGGATGCCAAGAGCGTATCGGCCGAAACCACCTTCGACACCGACATCGCGTCGCTGGAGGAACTGGTCGCGGTTCTCAGGGGCCTTTCGGAAAAGGTCTCGGCACGGCTGAAAAAGTCAGGCATTGCCGGGCGCACCGTGGTGCTGAAGCTGAAGACCCAGGATTTCAAGCTGCGCACGCGCAATCGCCAGCTCGGCGATCCGACCCGGCTCGCCGACCGCATCTTTCAGACCGGGGTGGAGCTTCTGCGCAAGGAAACCGACGGCACGAAGTATCGGCTGCTTGGCATCGGCGTCAGCGACCTCTCGGACGACGACAAAGCCGACCCGCCCGATCTGGTCGACATCCAATCGCGCAAGCGTGCCATGGCCGAAGGCGCCATCGACGCCCTGCGCGACAAGTTCGGCCGCAAGGCGGTGGAAACCGGCTACACATTCGGCAAGGGCCGCGACACCCATCCGCCGGAGCCGCTCGAGGATTAGGTGCGCTGCAGATCAATCCTGCTCGTCACCACGCTCTTGCCGGTTTTCGGGTCGGTGTCGATGACGGTCAGCCGCATGCCGTTCTCGCCGCGTTTCTCGACCTTCATCTGCGCCCTTCGGTCGCCATTGACCTCCTTGGCCCAGCGAATGCCCAGGTTGATCGCGTTGCCCGAACGGCTGCCGTTAAGCTGCGCCGGTCCCGTGCGAGAGCCGACATAGGTGCCGCTGTATTTGGCACCGCTGGCCTTCAGGTCCGCGCTGATGGCGCGCGCGACCACGACAAGTCCCCGGCAATTGCCGTCGAGCGACAGGGAGGTCGATGTCGCGTTCGAGCTGAACGTGCAGGACACGTTCACGGTCGGCGCATCGGTGGTGACCTTGACGATACCCTTGCCGGCGAAATTGCCCTTGAACGCCTGGAGAAATTGGGCCTCGTCGGCATGTGCCGCACCTGCCGCAACCAATAAGCCGCCGGCAAGCGCGAATTGCGCGAAGGATCTCATTGAAGCTCTCCTTGTCGATCTTGAAAAAGGCGGGACGGTCCGCGAGCACGGCTGACCACCGGAACTCAACGCCACTTGCCGTTTCAGGTTCCGCCCGCCACACGACTGTTTTACAACATCCAGCCAGTCGCGACTGGCCCAGAAGAATGCCTTGTGTAGCGATTGCGGCAGAAGCCCGCGCCTGCGACATAGCGCGAATGGCACCCACCCCCTCGATCCCCAAGGCCGCGTTCTGGATGGCACTGTCGATCGCTTCCTTCCTTGGGATGACGGTCGCCGGCCGAGCCACGACAGCGGAGCTCAACGTCTTCCAGGTGCTTGAGTTGCGCTCTGTGATCGGCTTCTTCATTCTTCTGCCGCTGGTGATGATGAGTGGCGGTTTTCGAGCCATGCGCACGCAGCGCCCCATTGCCCATATCGCCCGCAACGTCATCCATTACACGGGCCAGGCGGCCTGGCTCTACGCCCTCACTTTGATCCCGCTGGCGGTGCTGATCTCGATCGAATTTACCACGCCGATCTGGACAGCTATCCTGGCGGTGATTTTTCTGGGCGAAAGGCTGAACCGGCCCAAGCTGGCAGCGATCGGGCTGGGGCTGATCGGCGTGGTGATCATCGTGCGCCCCGGTGTCGGCTCGGTCGACCCTGGACATCTCGTCGTGCTGGGTGCCGCGGCCTGCTTCGGCATCTCGGTGGTCACGATCAAATCGCTGACCCGGACGGACAGCGTCGTGCGCATCATCTGCTGGATGCTGATTATCCAGTCGATGGTCGGTCTCATCCCGGCGCTCTATACGTGGCGCAATCCGCCACTGGAGCTATGGCCGTGGATCGTGCTGATCGCTTTCACCGGCATGTCGTCGCATTTCTGCATGGCCCGCGCGCCTGGCTATGCCGATGCGACCATCGTCTCGCCGATGGATTTTCTGCGCGTGCCGCTATCGGCGCTGATTGGCTGGCTGCTCTATAGCGAGCAGATCGATGCCTTCACCGCCGGCGGCGCGCTGCTGATCCTGATGGGCAATCTGCTCAATCTTCAGCGCAGGGCTATAAAGCCGGCCGAAGTGGCGGCGTCGTAGTACGCCGGCCGTCAGTTCCCTTCGTCGGGTATGTTGAGAAGATGACCGCAGGCTTTGCAATGCAGGGCGTCCGGCTCGTGCCGCCGCAAGCCGCACTGCGGACAGGGAAACAAAACCTTGGCTGGCCGGAAGATCGCCTGAGCCAGTCTGACAAACAGCGATATGCCGATGATCATGGTGACGATTGCGGTCAGCTTGCCGGCTATGCCCGGCAGCACGATGTCGCCGAAGCCGGTCGTCGTCACCGTGGCGACGGTGAAATAAAGCGCGTCGACATAGTTTTCCAGACCGGCGCCAGTGCGGAAGAAGAACGTGTAGACGAAGCCGGTGATGACGAACAGGAAGGTCAAAAGGTTGATGACCGCGTGGCTGGCCTCGCGCCACGGCCTCAGGCCGCGCATCTCCAGATGCCGCCAGAGCGAACCGCTGCGCGACAGCGACCACAGCCGCAGGATGCGCAGGAAGGCGAGATTGGCAAACGCCGTCGGCATCAGCAGCGTCAAAAGGATGAAGACATCGACCCACGACGTCGGCTGCTTCATCAGCCGCAGCATGTTTTTGGAGGCAAGCAGCCGGGCGACCAGATCCGCGGCGACAAGCGCGGCCGCCGAATAGTCGAGCCAGAGGAAGGACGGCTTGTCCTGAAGAACCGGCGTCGCGATGAAGAAGGCGATGATGGCGAGGTCGATGACGACGGCCACCAGTTGGAACCGGAAAGCGGCCGGCGTGCGCCCATGATAGAGCCTGCGCAGCCTGTCACGCAGCCGCGCCAAGGCTGAAACCGCCTGCGACCCGTTCCTCTGCGCCGGCTTCATACTGACTGCGCTGGCGTTCGCGGCAGCGACCGCCCGGCTGACCGCCGCGCGCGAGAAAGAGCGGGGGTCACACCAGCTCCACTTCGACCACACCCGGCACCGCGCGCATCGCCGAAGCGATCTGCGGCGAAATCCGGTAGCGGTTCGGCAGCTCGATCTCGATTTCGCCCTCGCCTTCGTCCTTGATCAGCACGAAGCTGACCTGGCCTTCGCCCCTGACGGTCAGTTGGCCGGCCAGCGTGTTGATCGGCGAGGCGTTGCGCACGAAGATGCGAAGTGCCTTCTGGATACGGCTTGCCTCGTCCTCCAGCGACTGCACCGAGTTGATGCGCAGATTGACGCCTTCCGGCCTGTCCTCGGCGGCAACGGTGATGACCACGGAGCGGCCGGCCTCGAGCAGATCGCGATATTGCGCCAGTCCTTCGGAAAACAGCACGGCTTCGTACTGGCCGGATGTGTCGGAAAAGGCGATAACGCCCATCTTGTTGCCGGTGCGCGTCTTGCGCTCCTGCTTGGACGTCACCGTGCCAGCCAGACGGCCGGCGGCGGCACCGCGTTTGACGGCCGCCGAAAACTCGGCCCACGTCTGAACCCGCATCTTCTGCAGGGCTGCCTTGTACTCGTCGAGCGGGTGCGCCGAGAGATAGAAGCCGACCACCTGGAATTCACGGTGCAGCCGGTCGGCGGCGAGCCATGGCTCCGTCGCCGGCAGATTGAGTGCCTGCGACTGGGCGCCGAGCGAAGCGCCGAAGATGTCGTGCTGGCCGGAAACCGCGTTCTGCTGCGCCAGCGACGCCAGTCCCATCATGCGTTCCACGCCCGCCATCATCGATGCGCGGTCGTGGCCGAAGCAATCGAGCGCGCCGGCCATGATCAGGCTTTCGAAGACGCGCTTGCCGACGATCTTGGGATCGACCCGCTCGCAGAAATCAGCGAGGTTTTTGAACGGCTTTTCGCCACGCTGGGCAACGATGTGCTCGACCGCCGCATCGCCGACGCCCTTGAGCGCTGCCAGCGAATAGTAGATGCGGTTCTCACCGACCTCGAAGGGGCGAAAGCTCGATGTCACCGAAGGTGCCAGAACCTCGATGCCAAGGCGCAGCGCGTCCTGGCGGAAATCGGCCAGCTTGTCGGTGTTGCCCATGTCGAGCGTCATCGACGCCGCCAGGAACTCGACCGGATAATGCGCCTTGAGATAGGCGGTCTGGTACGAAACCACCGCATAGGCGGCGGCGTGCGATTTGTTGAAACCATAGTCGGCGAACTTGGCCAGCAGGTCGAAAATGAAGTCGGCTTGCGGCTTGCCGACGCCACGCTCGACCGCGCCGGAGACGAAGCGCTCGCGCTGCTTGTCCATCTCGGCGCGAATCTTCTTGCCCATGGCGCGGCGCAGCAGATCGGCTTCGCCGAGCGAGTAGCCGGACAGCTCCTGCGCGATCTGCATCACCTGTTCCTGGTAGACGATGACGCCTTGCGTCTCCTTCACCAGATGGTCGATCTTGGGATGGATCGACGCCATCTCCTCCTCGCCATGCTTTCTGGCGTTGTAGGTCGGAATGTTCTCCATCGGACCGGGGCGGTAGAGCGCAACCAGCGCGATGATGTCCTCGATGCAGTCGGGCCGCATGCCGATCAGCGCCTTGCGCATGCCGGCGCTTTCCACCTGGAACACGCCGACCACTTCGCCGCGCGACAGCATGGCGTAGGTCTCGGGATCGTCGAGCGGGATCGTTGCCAGGTCGATCTCGATGCCGCGCCGGCGGATCAGCTTGACCGCCGTCTCCAGCACGGTCAGCGTCTTCAGGCCGAGGAAGTCGAACTTCACCAGCCCGGCCTGCTCAACATATTTCATGTTGAACTGGGTGACGGGCATGTCCGAGCGCGGATCGCGGTACATCGGCACCAGTTCCGACAACGGCCGGTCGCCGATGACGATGCCGGCGGCATGGGTCGAGGCGTGGCGGTAAAGGCCCTCCAGCTTCTGCGCCATGTCGAGCAGCGTCTGGACGATCGGCTCCCTCTCGGCCTCTTCGGCAAAGCGCGGCTCGTTGGCGATGGCGTCGGCGAGCTTGACCGGGTTGGCCGGATTCTGCGGCACCATCTTGGAGAGCTTGTCGACCTGGCCATAGGGCATTTGCAGGACGCGGCCGACGTCGCGCAGCACGGCGCGCGCCTGCAGCGTACCGAAGGTGATGATCTGGCCGACCTGGTCGCGGCCGTATTTCTGCTGGACGTAGCGGATGACCTCCTCGCGCCGATCCTGGCAGAAGTCGATGTCGAAGTCGGGCATCGAGACGCGGTCGGGATTGAGGAAGCGCTCGAACAGAAGCGAGAAGCGCAACGGGTCGATGTCGGTGATGGTCGTCGAATAGGCGACCAGCGAGCCTGCGCCCGAACCGCGGCCCGGCCCGACCGGAATGCCCTGCGCCTTGGCCCATTTGATGAAGTCGGCAACGATCAGGAAGTAGCCCGGAAACTTCATCTTGGTGATGATGCCAAGCTCGAAGTTCAACCGCTCGCGGTATTGCTCGACCGTATAGCCGGCGGTTGGGCCATGCATGGCGAGGCGCGCGTCGAGCCCCTCATGCGCCTGGCGGGCCAGTTCGTCGGCTTCCGCCTGCACTGCGGCGTCATTGTCGGCGACATCGCCGCCGGTGAAGCGCGGCAGGATCGGATTGCGGTTTTTGGGATAATAGGAGCAGCGCAGCGCGATCTCGACAGTGTTGTCGATTGCTTCCGGCAGATCGGCAAAGAGCCTGGCCATATCGGCCTGGCTGCGCAGGAAATTGTCCGGCGACAGCCGGCGACGATTATCGGCGGCGACGACCGATCCTTCGGCGATGGCGATCAGCGCGTCATGTGCGTCATAGTCGTCACGAGAGGAAAAGAACGCCTCGTTGGTGGCGACCAGGGGCAGTTCATGGGCGTAGGCCAGATCGATCGAGGATTTCTCGATCACGCGATCATAACCGGAAACCCGGTCCAACTCGACATAGAGCCGGTCGCCGAACATTGCCTTGAGGGTTAAAAGCCGGGCTTCGGCCAGATCGCGGCGATCTTCCTTGAGCGCGGTGCCGATCGGTCCGCGCGGCCCACCGCTGAGGCAGATCAATCCGTCACAATAGCCTTCCATCATTTCGGTGGTCAGGTGCACGGCTTCGCCTGGCGGCGTTTCGAGGTAGACGCGGCTGACCAACCTGACCAGGTTGGAATAGCCGGCTTCGGTCGCGGCGAGCAGGACGACCGGCCGCATATCCGGGCCCTGCCGCCTGCGGTCGCGCTGGCCATCGCTGTTTTCGCCGGAAAAGGCGAGCGCCGTCTGGCAGCCGATGATTGGCTGGATGCCGTCCTTCACCGCCTTCTGCGCGAATTCCAGTGCGCCGAACAGATTGTTGGTGTCGGTGACGGCGATGGCCGGGGCTTCGTCCTTTACCGCGTGAGCGACCACCTTGCCGATCTGCAAGGCGCCTTCCAGCAGCGAATAGGCCGAATGCACCCGCAAATGGACGAAGGGCCGCGCCGGGGCCTCCGGCCGCGCCGCAGCAATCGCTGCTTCGCGGTTCAGGGGATCGCGGGGAAGTCTTTCGTCGGCCATGGTGCTGTGTGAAGGTCCTTGAGTCGATGGGGATGTATTGTCCGGGACCGCGCGATGCCAGTCCAGCACAAACCACTGCTGATCACAGGCTGCCTGCCCGGCTAGCCCTAAGCAAACTCCATGATCACAGCGTCGACAGCCAGGCTGTCGCCCGGTTTGGCGTTGAGTTTGGAGACGACAAGGTCGCGTTCAGCACGCAGCACGTTTTCCATCTTCATCGCTTCGACCACCGCCAATGTCTCGCCGGCCTTAACCTCCTGGCCTTCGGCAACGGCAATCGACACGACAAGGCCAGGCATCGGGCAAAGCAGCAGGTTCGACGTGTCCGGCGCTACCTTTTCGGGCATCAGCCTTTCCAGCTCGGCGGTGCGCGGCAGCATGGCGCGCGCGATCACCGACATGCCTTTCCAGGCTATGCGAAAGCCGTTGGCAACCGGCCTGACCTGAGCCGTTACCTTGCGCTTGCCGACCGTGCCGCGCCAGATCAGGTCGCCCGGCCGCCAGTCTGATGCAACGGTCAACGCCCTGCCGCCCTCGATAATCGAGGCCGACAGATAGTCATCGCCGATCTTCACCACCCAGTCGCGCTTCAGCGCCCCCGAATGCGGCGCCAGGCGCCCGCCCAGCCGGTCAAGCCGATCACGCCGCAGCAGTTCCACCGCGGTCGCGATCGAGGCCAGCACGGCCTTCTCGTCATCGTTCGGCACGACCGGCGTGAAGCCGTCGGGATATTCCTCCGATATGAAAGCGGTCGATATCCGCCCTTCCCGCCAACGCGGATGCTGCATCAAGGCAGCCAGGAACGGAATGTTGTGCTCGATACCGTCGACGACGAAGCTGTCGAGCGCTTCCGACATGGCATCGATGGCCTCCAGACGCGTCGGAGCCCAGGTGCACAGCTTGGCGAGCATCGGATCGTAGAACATCGAGATTTCGGAGCCCTCGGTGACGCCGGTGTCGTTGCGGATGATGACATCGCCGAATTGTCCTTCCTCAGGCGGCTGGTAGCGTGTCAGCCGGCCGATCGACGGCAAGAAGTTGCGGTAGGGGTCTTCGGCATAGAGCCGGCTTTCCACTGCCCAGCCGTTCAGTTTGACATCGCTTTGTTTGATGGCAAGCTTTTCGCCGGCGGCGACGCGGATCATCTGCTCGACCAGATCGATGCCTGTGACGAGCTCCGTCACCGGATGCTCGACCTGCAATCGTGTATTCATTTCAAGGAAATAGAAGTTCTTGTCCTTGTCGACGATGAATTCGACCGTGCCGGCGCTCTGGTAGTCGACGGCCTTGGCCAGCGCCACCGACTGCTCACCCATAGCCTTGCGCGTCTCGGCATCCAGGAACGGCGACGGCGCCTCTTCGGCGACCTTCTGGTTGCGTCGCTGGATCGAGCATTCGCGCTCGCCGAGATAGAGCGCGTTGCCATGCGCGTCGGCCAGCACCTGGATTTCGATATGGCGCGGATCGACGACGAATTTCTCAATGAAGACACGATCGTCGCCGAACGAACTCTTGGCTTCCGAGCGCGCGCGGTCGAAGCCGTCGCGCACTTCGGCCTCGCTCCAGGCGATGCGCATGCCCTTGCCGCCACCGCCGGCCGAAGCCTTGATCATCACGGGGTAGCCGATTTCGCCGGCGATCTTTTCGGCATGGTCGGCATTCTCGATGACGCCGAGCCAGCCGGGCACGGTGGAAACTTTGGCGGCGTTGGCGAACTTCTTCGATTCGATCTTGTCGCCCATCGCTTTGATGGCCTTGGGCTTCGGGCCGATGAAAATGATGCCTTCCACTTCCAGCGCTTCGCAGAAGGCCGCCCGCTCGGACAGGAATCCGTAGCCGGGGTGCACGGCCTGGGCGCCCGTTTCCTTGCAGGCGGCGATGATCTTTTCCGGGACGAGATAGCTCAGCGCGGCTGGCGAAGGCCCGATATGCACCGCCTCGTCGGCCATCTCGACATGCACGGCATCGCGATCGGCATCGGAATAGACGGCAACCGTGGCGATGCCCATCTTGCGCGCCGTCTTGATGACGCGGCAGGCAATTTCGCCGCGATTGGCGATCAGGATCTTGGTGAACATGCGAAATGTCATCCCTCGGGTCGGCCGTTCCTTTTATGGCCTGTGCTTGCAGGGTCAAGCCGACCATGCAATTCACTGCCTTTCAATCGACTTGCGATTCCAATTCATCGCTGTGGCCCAGTCAGGGAGCCAGCTGCCAGTTGATCGTGTCGGCAAAACCTGAAACCTTGGAAAAAACTCGCATTGGAGGACGTCTGATGAAAACCCGCGCCGCTGTCGCTGTCGCCGCCGGAAAGCCGCTGGAGATCATGGAGGTCGATCTCGACGGCCCACGTGAGGGCGAGGTTCTGGTCGAGATCAAGGCGACAGGCATCTGCCACACCGACGAATTCACGCTGTCGGGCGCCGATCCGGAAGGTCTGTTTCCGGCCATCCTCGGCCATGAGGGCGCCGGCGTCGTCGTCGATATCGGCAAGGGCGTCACCTCGCTCAAGAAGGGCGATCACGTCATCCCGCTCTACACGCCCGAATGCCGCCAGTGCCATTCCTGCCTGTCGCGAAAAACCAATCTGTGCACGGCCATCCGCGCCACCCAGGGCCAGGGCCTGATGCCCGATGGTTCATCGCGCTTCTCGATCGGCAAGGACAAGATCTTTCACTATATGGGCTGCTCGACCTTCTCCAACTTCACCGTGCTGCCCGAGATCGCGCTGGCCAAGGTCAACCCCGACGCGCCCTTCGACAAGATCTGCTACATCGGCTGCGGCGTCACCACCGGCATCGGTGCTGTGATCAACACCGCCAAGGTCGAGATCGGCGCCACCGCCGTCGTCTTCGGCCTCGGCGGAATCGGCCTCAACGTGATCCAAGGCCTGAAACTTGCCGGCGCCGACATGATCATCGGCGTCGATTTGAACAACGACAAGAAGGAGTGGGGCGAGCGCTTCGGCATGACGCATTTCGTCAATCCGAAGGAGATCGACGGCGATGTCGTGCCCCACCTCGTCAACATGACCAAGCGTGGCGCCGACCAGATCGGCGGCGCCGACTACACATTCGACTGCACCGGCAGCAC
Organism: Mesorhizobium sp. M7A.F.Ca.MR.245.00.0.0; assembly: GCF_003997415.1. Classification (NCBI taxonomy): domain Bacteria; kingdom Pseudomonadati; phylum Pseudomonadota; class Alphaproteobacteria; order Hyphomicrobiales; family Phyllobacteriaceae; genus Mesorhizobium; species Mesorhizobium sp. M7A.F.Ca.MR.245.00.0.0. The sequence goes on from NZ_RZTE01000006.1 coordinate 24,862, forward strand.
CAAGGTGATGCGCCAGGCGCTGGAAGCCTCGCATCGCGGCTGGGGCAAGTCGGTCGTCATCGGCGTCGCCGGTGCCGGCCAGGAGATCTCGACGCGGCCGTTCCAGCTGGTCACCGGCCGCACCTGGATGGGAACCGCCTTCGGTGGCGCGCGCGGCCGCACCGACGTGCCCAAGATCGTCGACTGGTACATGGACGGCAAGATCCAGATCGACCCGATGATCACTCACACGCTGAAGCTCGAGGACATCAACAAGGGTTTCGATCTCATGCATGAGGGCAAATCGATCAGAAGCGTCGTGGTTTACTGAGGAAGATACCAGGCCGCCGCCCAATCGGCCCGCGACCTCTGTGGTTCACAAGTGGGAGGAGAAAAGAAACATGAGCGAACTCCCCGCCATTCTCGTCGATGCAGACGCCTGCCCGGTCAAGGCCGAGGTCGAAAAAGTGGCCGACCGGCATGGCGTCGTTGTCACCTACGTCTCCAATGGCGGCCTGCGGCCATCGCGCGATCCGATGGTCCGCAATGTGGTGGTCTCCAAGGGCGCTGATGCCGCCGACGACTGGATCGTGGACAATGCACGCACCAACGACATTGTGATCACCGCCGACATTCCGCTGGCCGCCCGCGCGGTGGCACTCGGCGCCCATGTGCTTGGGCCAACGGGGCGCCCCTTCACGCCGGAAACGATCGGCATGGCGGTGGCGATGCGTGACCTGAAGCAGCATCTGCGCGAGACCGGCGAAAGCAAGGGCTACAATGCCAGCTTCGCGCCGCAAGACCGGTCGCGGTTTCTCGGCGAACTCGACCGCATCTTGCGGCGGGCGCTCAAATCCGCCCCACCAGACTAGAAACCGAGCGCCATCCAAGGTTGGAACCGACATGGCTGCCGAAACCCCGGTGAAGTCTCCCATTCAGCGCCACATGTTGTTCGCTGTGTCGGCCTGCGTTGGCGTTTTTGCGCTTCTCGTGGCGTTGCTGCTGCACGCCCCGCTCGCCTATTCGATCGGCGCCAACGCGTTCTTTGCCGCCTATGTCATTCTCGTCGTCGCCCAGATGCCGAAGTTCACCGGCAGGTATCTGAGCAGGAATGCGCGTGCCACGGACCAGCCGGTGCTGGTCATCTTCGCTGTGACGCTTGTCGTCGTCGGCGTTGCCGTTATCTCATTGTTCCTACTGATCAATCAGAAGGACAGAAGCCATCCCGTCGAGCTCACCTTCGCGCTGCTGTCGATCCCGCTCGGCTGGTTCACCATTCATGCCATGGCAGCGCTCCATTATGCTCATGTCTACTGGATGGACGGCGATGCTGTGGATGCCGAGACCAGGAAGAAAATCCCTGTCGGCGGACTGCTGTTCCCGGGTGACAAACGGCCGGAGGGCTGGGATTTCCTGTACTTCTCGACGGTGATCGGCATGACGGCACAGACCGCCGATACCAACATCTCGACCACGCATATGCGTCGTGTCGTGCTTGTCCATTCCATCCTGTCGTTTTTCTTCAACACGGTCATCGTCGCCGCCGCCGTCAATCTCGCCGTCAGCCTGGGCGGTCCGTAATAAATCCGTGATCGGATGAAACATCGGTTTGGATCGCGACGTATCAGGAGGACAATGAACGCGCAGGCCATGCCGCGAGGCCGGGAGACGAAAGACGATGGAATCCGTTGCCAGAAGCCAATCCGCCGCCGATCCAGGCGCTTCTGCGTCGAACGACAAAACGCTGATCTACCGGCAGTCGCGCTGGACGCGGCTGACGCATTGGCTCTGGGCCATCTCCTTGTTCTTCATGCTGCTGTCAGGCCTGCAGATCTTCAATGCCCGTCCGCAGCTCTATATCGGCAAAGAATCGGGCTTCGAATACAACAACACCATCTTCGCCATCGGCGCCGAGAATTCCGATGCGGGTCCGCGCGGCTACATGGAAATCTTCGGGCATCGCTTCGACACCACTGGCGTGCTCGGCTGGTCGGGTCCGGCCGGCCAGGAGACGTCCCGCGCCTTCCCGTCCTGGGCGACCATCCCATCCTACTATGATCTCGGCACCGCGCGCGTCATCCATTTCTTCTTTGCCTGGATACTGACCACGACGTTGATCGTCTGGTTTGTCGCCAGCACCGTGAACGGCCATCTGCGGCGCGATCTCGCGCCACGCCTCGACGATTTGAAACGATTGCCGCAAGACATCGTCGACCACGCCAAGCTCAAATTCCACCACACGCGCGAATACAACACGCTGCAGAAGATGGCCTATGGCGGGGTGCTGTTCGTGCTGTTGCCGCTGATGATCATCACCGGTCTGGCCATGTCGCCGAGCATGAATTCGGTGCTGCCGTTCCTCAACGATCTGCTCGGTGGCCGGCAGACGGCACGCACCATCCATTTCACCGTCATGGTGCTATTGGTCGCCTTCTTCGTCGTCCATATCCTGATGATCCTGGCCGCCGGCCCGATCAACGAACTGCGCTCGATCATCACCGGCTGGTATCGGACAGATCCTCCCGCACAGGACGATACAGCCGAGAGGAGTGCCTGACATGGCAAAATTCCAGATCAGCCGCCGCAAATTCCTGACCGGTGCCAGTCTTGGCGTCTCCGGCATCATGCTGTCGGGCTGCGACGCCTTCGACAGTCAGCTAGGTGTTGGCAGCGGCCTGCGCAGTTTCCTCGAAAACGCCAATGGCCTGACCTATCGCGCACAGCGGCTGCTTGCCGGAAGTGACGCGCTGGCCCCGGAATTCACCGAGGCCGACATCCGCCAGCCGCAGCGGCCGAATGGTGTCACCGCTCCCGATGACGATGTCTACAAGGGCTTGCTCGCCAACAACTTTGCCGACTGGCGACTGGAGGTTTCAGGCCTTGTCGAGAAGCCGCTATCGCTCAGCCGCGAGCAACTCCAGAATATGCCGAGCCGCACCCAGATCACCCGCCATGACTGCGTCGAAGGCTGGAGCTGCATCGCCAAATGGACCGGCACGCCGCTGTCGCTGGTGCTGGACCAGGCGATGGTCAAACCGCAGGCGCGTTACGTCATGTTCCATTGCCTCGACACGATCGACCGCAGCCTGTCGGGCGACATCAAATATTACGGCAGCATCGACCTGGTCGATGCCCGCCACCCACAGACGATCCTCGCCTATGGCCTGAACGGCAAGCCGCTGCCGGTCGAGAACGGCGCTCCGCTGCGGGTTCGCGTCGAGCGCCAACTCGGCTACAAGATGCCGAAATATCTCTACAAGATCGAGCTGGTCGACGGCTTCGCCACTGTCGGCGGCGGTCGCGGCGGCTATTGGGAAGACAATGGCTACGACTGGTACGGCGGGATCTGATCTGAACACCGCAATTCCGGCTCTGAAGATGCTAGCCTAGCGAGCGGCGAAACAGTTCGCCCTTTCCGGCAATCTGCTCGCCAATGCCGCCAAGCCGCAGCATATGCCAGGCAAGTGCATGGTTGCTCGAGGTTACCGGTTTCCCCAGTTCCTTCTCGACGTCCTCGATGATGCGGGCAACGCGCATGCTGGTGCAGGAAACGAACACCGCCTCACAGTCGCTCGACGCGCCGATCTCCAAAATGGCCTGCTTGACCGATGCCGGTGTGATGCGTGCAACGACATTGTCATCCGCCTCGTTGAAGGAGCCCATGACCGGAATATCCATCCCCCGCGCCATCAGCGATGCCCGCAAGGAATGATTGATTTTCGCCAAGTAAGGGGTGAGCAGCGCGATCCGCGAGACGCCCAGGGCCTTCAGCGCCGCCCTTGCCGCCGTCACCGGGTTGGTCACTTGCACCCCCGGCAGCACCTCGTGAACGCGTTCGGCGACCTTGTGCTCGCCGATAACCAGCGCTCCCGAGGTGCAGGCAAAACCGATCACATCGAACTTGACGTCCGGCAAGAGCCCGACGGTTCCCGGGATGACGGCCGACATCTTCATCAGGTTTTCCGGCGTGATCTCGACATCGCTGTAGAGCCGCGCCTCGTACAGCGCGATGTCGCGCGCGGGCAGCGCATAGCGGAATTCATCCTCGATGGTCTGGTCGGTCCGAAGGACGAGCAGGCCGAGATTGGCGCGGGTGCCGATGCCGTCGTCGGTCTTGAAGGGAATGTGTTCCTTGTCGACGACAAGCGCGGCGCGGCTAAGCGGGGCGTCCATGGCGCAGTCCCCTTCCTGATGACAATCAGAATTGTCGACAATAAAAACGACAACTTTGCCAAACGTGTCAAGAGCTCCGTTCCAATTTTGGGAACCGGGAATGCTCGCATTTCGCCCTGTCTGAACGATGAATCGATCGTCGGCTCACGCGCCCGTTGACAATGGCCAGCGTCTTCCGGTTGAATTGTCGACAATAGAAACGACAACCATTCGGGACAGCGATGCAAGTATTGATCTTGGGCGGCGGCGTTGTCGGGGTCACCACTGCCTATCAGTTGCAGAAGGACGGCCACACGGTCACCGTTCTCGAGCAGGCATCACAGGTGGCCGAAGGGGCAAGCTGGGCAAATGCCGGCATGATCGCGCCCGGCCATTCCTTCGTCTGGTCATCGCCGGCCGCGCCAAAAATCCTGCTGAAGTCGCTGTTCCAGAAAGACCAGGCGCTTCGTTTCAAGCTCTCCGCCGACCCGCATCTCTACAGCTGGTCGCTGCGCTTCCTCATGCAATGCACGGCCGCCAAAGCGCGTCGCAACACCCTTCTCAAACATCGGCTTGCGGTCCATTCCCAATCGGTCCTGCAGGCGGTCGTCAGGGAGGAAGCGATCCAGTACGACAGGACATCGGCCGGCATTCTTTACTTCCACCGCAACCGCCAGGCGCTCGACAAGGGCATCGCCAACATGCGCCTGCTGGAGGCCGACGGCCAGGAGATCCGCATCATAGACGCGCAGGAAATCGTTGACCGCGAGCCGGCGCTGGCTTCGTCGCGCGGCAACATTGCCGGCGGCATATTGTGTCCGACCGACGAAACCGGCGACGCCGCCAAGTTCACGCGCGCGCTGGCGGCCATCGTCGAAAATAGGGGTGGCAAGATCCTGACAGGGACCAGGATCGTGGGGATCGAACGCAGAAAGGAAACGATCACCCAGATCGTCACCGACAAGGGAGAGTTTCTGGCCGACACCTACGTTCTGTGTCTCGGCGCCGAGAGCCCCGTCCTCGCCCGCAAGATCGGCCTTGGTCTGCCGATCTATCCGGTCAAGGGATATTCCATGACCATTCCCATCGTCGATCAGGCGCTGGCTCCAAAACTCCCTGTCATCGATGAGCACAATCTCGTTGCCATCACGCCGATGGGCGATCGCATCCGCGTGACCGCCACCGCGGAATTCGCGGGCTATGATCGCAGCCACAAGCCTTCGGATTTCGCCTTCATGAAGCGCGTCACGCAGGACCTGTTCCCGCGCGGCATCGCCTATGATCGCGCCGAGATGCGGGCCTGCCTGAGGCCCATGACGCCCGACAACCTGCCGATCCTCGGCCGGCGCGACATCCGAAACCTGTGGCTGAACACCGGGCACGGCCATATCGGCTGGACCATGGCGCATGGATCGGCCCGTATCGTCGCCGATCTGATCGCCGGCCGGGCAGCGCCGATCGCCCTCGACGGCATCCTTCCCACACAGGCGCGGTTCGCCGAACCAAGCGCCGCAAAGGCTTGACGACGCCATGCTCCGACCCACCAGGCAAAGCAACCGGGACAACAGCGCAGCGCTGGCATCCAAGCCGATCAAGACCGGCCCGCGTGTCTATGAAGAAATCCGTCGCATGGCGATGGATTATCGCTTCAAGCCGAACGAGCGCATCAACGAAGTGGCGCTTGCCGCCAGGCTGAATGTCAGCCGCAGCCCGGTCCGGGAAGCGCTCCAGCGGCTGGTCACGGAGGAACTCATCACTTTCCAGACCAATCGCGGCTTCTTTTGCCGGGGCTTCGATGTCGACGAGATCGTCAATCTTTCCGACGTGCGAGCGGTGCTCGAGGAGCGCTCCGTCAGGCTGGCGGTCCAGCGCGCGACAGATGAGGAGCTTGCCGCGCTCGTCGACTGGTGGGCGCTCACCATGACGCGCGCCGACTCGTTTTCCAGCGCCGAACTGACCGCCAGGGACGAGGAATTTCACATCCGCATCGCCAGGCTGTCAGGCAATTCCGAACTGGCGCGCATGCTCGAAGGCATCAACACGCGCATCCATTTCGTTCGCAAGATCGAAGTGGAGAAGCACCGGCGATTGTCGACAACCTACACCGAACATAGCGAAATCGCCCGGGCCATGGTAGCCCGCGATGCCAACAGCGCCGCAAGGCTCATGCACGACCACATCGCCATCAGTGTCGCCGATGCCATGTCGACCGTCAGGGAAGGCTTGGCAAGGATATACATCGACGTCGACCAGATCTAATCGGGCAAATCCCAGCTTTGGCCGAGGCAAAACCCCTATCGATCAGGCAACCTTGTCGAGCAGCGGCCCCAGCGCCGGATGGATTTCCGGTGAGGCGTGCTTGATCAGGGTCAACAGCGCGCGTTCGTTCTCGTAAAGAGGCCTGTCGACGCCGATATGTTCGATCAGCCAGCCGGCTTCGCCGGCATCGACCGTCTCGGCGCGGCGGGCCAGAGCCTCGGCCGCCCTGTTCTTGGCTTCCCACTCGGCCTCGATGTCGCCTGGCGACCGATAGGCTTCCATGATGCCGGCAAGGCCGCCGGAGATCATGCGGCTGAAGAAGCCGCCGATTTCCGGATCGGCATGTTCGAGGAAGGCATCACGGCGCAGCGCCACATCGCGCGTCGGTGCTTCGTAGCCGGCCGAGCACATGACGAAATTGGCGATCGCCTTGACGAACAGCTCGTTCCAGGACGGATCATTGTGCCCTTGGGCAGTGCACTCGTTGATCTTGAACAGCACCTCGGCCTCGGCGCGCGTGATGGCGATGTTGCCGTCGCCGCCATGGGCATGGAGGATCCGGCGCAGCAACTCGACCTCCGCCTGTGCGACGAGGCCGGGAGCCAGCGTGCCGCCGAGCATCAGCGGCCCCTTGCCGTCAATGACGGCATGCGCCACCTGCTCCAGCGCATACACACAAAGCTGGCTCGGCGACGATTTCGCCTGTTCCAGCACATGCACCAGCAATTCAAGCTCGGTCCGGCTGTCGACCATGCCATCGCGCGAGATCGTGCGGATCAGCCAGTCGGCATTGTCTTGCGAGATATAGCCCGACGGCTTTTCCTGGTGGACGATATAGTCGGTGACCGCCTCGACGAGAAGGGCGGCCATTCCTGGCATTTGTCCTTCGCCGTTGCATCGAGCGCAAACAGCGCCTCGGCCTCGCCGCGCGTCACGACGCCATCGCCGAACACTTCATGGCGCAACATCGCCACGTCCTCCGCGGCGATGCGGCTTTTCGAGGTCAGCCCGGCCACCGGCGCGCTCATGATCAATTCGCCCATTTGTCGTCCCCGTCCGCCGTCGCCAAGCGCCGGCCCCAAAGCGTCATACAAGCCAATATATCAGCAGTGTCTTGAAAAACCGGCAAACGGCGTGGTTAGCGAAGACTTGTCGGCCAACGCATGTCGCCCAAAAACGTGCCGCGGTTTTGAAGAATGGCATGCACGCGCTTTAGATGTCGCTGACAGGTGACAAGCCGTCGCGCGCGAGCTATGGATGGCGCGTCGAGGACTCAGGGTCTGAGTCCTACCTGTTTGCGGGAGAGAACAGCGAGAGCTGTCGCCGAAGGGGAAATCGCCCGAAATCTCTCAGGCAAAAGAACCGTAGACGGGAAAGACACTCTGGAAAGTCGGGGCTTGCCCCCGCGCCGAAGGTGTAAGCGCCGCTGACAGAGTTCCGGCTGCGCGAGTCTCTCAGGCTTCAGACAGAGGGGCACGGACTGGTCGCCATTCGCGACCGATTGCGTGCGACTCTGGAGACGACATGACGGGCGACGATACAAGACACCTACCCCTCGAAGACATCCATGTAACCGCCGGTGCGCGCTTTGGCGCTTTTGCCGGCTGGTCGATGCCGCTGACCTATCCGGCGGGCGTCATGAAGGAACATCTTCACACCCGCGAACAGGCCGGCCTGTTCGACATCTCGCATATGAAGCTGTTCGAAGTCAGCGGGCCGGAGGCGGTTGCGCTGCTCAACCGCGCTTGCCCCTTGGATGCAGGCCCACTCCAAATCTCACAGTCCAAACTGTCCTTTTTCCTCAACGAGGCAGGCGGCATCCTGGACGACCTCATCGTCACCAGACTTGGCGATAACAGGTTCATGGTAGTCGCCAACGCAGGCAACGCCGTCGCCGATGAAAAGCATTTGCGTGCACTTGCCGCGGATTTCGACGCCAGGGTCGAGCCGCTCGACCGCGTCTTCCTGGCCATCCAGGGTCCTGAAGCCTGGGCCGCCCTTTCCCGCGCCGGCATCGAGACCGGCTCGCTGCTTTTCATGCATGGTGTCGAACCGCGCAAAAACTGGTTCATGAGCCGGTCGGGCTATACCGGCGAGGACGGTTTCGAGATCGGCCTGCCGGAAGCCGATGCACGCGACCTCGTCGCCAAGCTGCTCGGCGACGAACGCGTGCTGTGGATCGGCCTGGCCGCCCGCGACAGCCTGCGGCTGGAGGCAGGACTGTGCCTGCATGGCCAGGACATCACGCCGGAGACCGATCCCGCCAGCGCCGCCTTGATGTGGGCAATTCCAAAGGACATCCGCGCTTCCGGCGCTTTCATCGGCGCCGATGCGCTCCGCGCCGCCGTGGAACGAGGACCCGCGCAAAAGCGGGTAGGGCTTAAGCCGGAAGGCCGCCAGCCGGTGCGTGGCGGTGCCGCGCTTTTTGACGCCGACGGCAATCCGGCCGGCCAGGTCACATCGGGCGGCTTCGGCCCCTCGGCCGGCCATCCGGTCGCCATGGGCTATGTCTCGACACCTCTGGCAAAGCCCGGAACGCGGGTCTTCGCCGATGTGCGCGGGACGAAAATCCCAGTCGATATCAGTTCCCTGCCCTTCACACCCCATCGCTACCGCAAAGGATGATCTCAATGGCAACGACCTATTTCACATCGGATCACGAGTGGCTCCGCGTCGAGGGCGGCATCGCCACGGTCGGCATCACTGATTACGCGCAGGAGCAGCTCGGCGACCTCGTCTTCGTCGAACTGCCGGAGACCGGAAAAAAATTGACCAAGGGCGACACCGCCGTCGTGGTCGAATCCGTCAAGGCGGCATCCGATGTCTATGCACCGGTCGATGGCGAGATCACAGAGGCCAACGGCACGCTGTCGTCGGATCCGTCACTGGTCAACTCGGCCGCAACAGGGGCCGGCTGGCTGTGGAAGATGAAGCTTGCCGACGAAAGCCAGCTCTCTGGCCTCATGGATGAGGCCGCCTACAAAGCCCATATCGGTTGATATCAGGACTTATTGACATGACCGCAGCACCCTACCCCTTCTCGGCCCGCCATATCGGTCCCGGCCTCAACGACACCAGGGCGATGCTGGCCGCCATCGGCGTGCCCTCGATCGAGACACTGATCAGCCAGTCCGTACCGAAGTCGATCCGGCTCGATCGGCCGCTTGCCCTACCAGCACCGGCGAGCGAAGCGGAAGCGCTGGCCGAACTCTCGGCTGTCATGTCCGGGAATACGGTGCTGAAAAGCTTCATCGGCGCCGGTTATCACGGCGTCCATGTCCCGCCGGTTATCCAGCGCAATCTGTTCGAGAATCCTGCCTGGTACACGGCCTACACGCCCTATCAGGCAGAGATCAGCCAAGGCCGGCTCGAAATGCTGTTCAACTTCCAGACGCTGGTCACCGAATTGACCGGCCTGCCGGTGGCCTCGGCCTCGCTGCTGGATGAGGCAACCGCCGTGGCCGAAGCCGTCGGCATCGCCTTGCGCCACCACCGTGACAAGCGAACCAAGGTCGCACTTGCCGGCACGCCGCATCCGCAAACGCTGGACGTGGTGCGCACCCGTGCCGAGCCGCTCGGCATCGAGATCGATGGCGAAACGATCGACGACAACACCGCCGCCCTGCTTGTCTCCTGGCCGGATACATTTGGCATCTATGGCGATCACAAGGCAGCGATCGACAAGGCGCGCGCGACCGGGGCTATCGTCGTCTTCATCGCCGACCCGCTCGGCCTGACGCTGACCGACGCGCCGGCCAAGCTCGGCGCCGACATCGCCGTCGGCCCGATGCAGCGTTTTGGCGTGCCGATGGGCTTTGGCGGCCCGCACGCGGCCTATTGCGCCGTCTCCGACAGGCTCACGCGGTTGATGCCCGGCCGCCTGGTTGGCCAGTCTACCGACAGCAAGGGCCGGCCTGGGTACCGGCTTGCCTTGCAGACGCGCGAACAGCATATCCGCCGCGACAAGGCGACCTCCAACATCTGCACCGCGCAGGCGTTGCTCGCCAACATGGCGACTGCCTATGCCATCTGGCACGGCCCCGCCGGGCTGCAGGCGATTGCCGGGCGCATCCACACGCTGGCCAATCGTCTCGCCTCCGGGCTCAAAGCAGCAGGTATCTCCGTGCTCGGTTCAAGCCGCTTCGACACGGTGACGGCGGAGGTGAAGGGCAAGGCAACTTCGATCGCCACTGCGGCTGAAAAGGGTGGCAGATTGCTGCGTGCCGTCGATGCCGACCATATCGGCATTGCCTTCGACGAAACTTCGACCGAGGCCGATCTCGACGCAATAGCGGCCCTGTTCGGCGCCAAGGCTGGTGTCTCCGCCGACAGCACGGTACCCGGCAAGCCGCGCGGCAAGGAGTTCCTGACCCAGCCTGTTTTCCACGAAAACAAGTCGGAAACCGAGATGATGCGCTTCCTGCGCCGGCTGGCCGACAAGGACCTGGCGCTCGACCGCGCCATGATCCCACTGGGGTCCTGCACCATGAAGCTCAACGCCGCCGCCGAGATGATGCCGGTGAGTTGGCCGAGCATTGCCAATCTGCACCCTTTCGCCCCGGCCGCGCACTCGACAGGCTACCGTGCCATGATCGGTGAGCTGGAGGGCTGGCTGTCAGAGATCACCGGATTCGACGCCGTCACCTTGCAGCCCAATGCCGGGAGCCAGGGCGAATATGCCGGCCTGCTCGCCATCCGCGGCTATCACCGCTCACGCGGCGACAACCACCGCACCGTCTGCCTGATCCCCTCCTCGGCGCATGGTACCAATCCCGCGAGCGCGGCGATGGCCGGCATGAACGTCGTCGTCGTGCGCTGCACCGAAGACGGCAACATCGACATGGACGACATGAAGGCCAAGGCGGCTGAACATGCGCAAAATCTCGCGGCGCTGATGTTCACCTATCCCTCGACGCATGGCGTGTTCGAGGAAGGCGCACGCGATCTCTGCGCACTGATCCATGAGCATGGCGGCCAGGTCTATTTCGACGGTGCCAACCTCAACGCGCTGGTCGGGCTTGCCCGTCCCGGCGACATTGGCGCCGATGTCTGCCACATGAACCTGCACAAGACCTTCTGCATACCGCATGGCGGCGGCGGACCCGGCATCGGGCCGATCGGCGTCAAGGCGCATTTGAAGCCGTATTTGCCCGGCCATGTCACCGAAGGCTCGGCGCACGCCGTCTCCGCCGCCCCCTTCGGCAGCGCCTCGATCCTGCCGATCACCTGGATGTATATCCGCATGATGGGCGCCTCGGGCCTCAAGCAGGCGACCGAGACGGCGATCCTGTCCGCCAACTATATCGCGACGCGGCTCGGTGCGCATTTCCCGGTGCTCTACAAGGGCAGGCAGGGACGCGTCGCGCATGAATGCATCCTCGACACCCGTGTGCTCAAGGAGAGTGCAGGCATCAGTGTCGACGATGTCGCCAAGCGCTTGATCGACTATGGTTTTCACGCGCCGACCATGTCCTTCCCGGTCGCCGGCACGCTGATGGTGGAGCCGACCGAGTCCGAGCCCAAGCGGGAACTCGACCGCTTCTGCGAGGCCATGATCGCCATATCGGCAGAGGCAGCAAAAGTCGCCAGGGGCGAATGGCCTTTGGCCGACAATCCGCTGGTCAACGCGCCGCACACCGCCGCCGAGGCGCTGGCCGGCCAGTGGAACCATCCCTACTCGCGCCTGGAAGCGGCCTATCCGGCCGGCGACGCCGACACGGCAGCCAAGTACTGGCCCCCGGTGTCACGCATCGACAATGTCGCCGGCGACCGCAACCTGGTCTGCTCGTGCCCGCCGCTGTCGGATTATCTGGGTGCCGCGGAGTAATTACGCTGAGCGCAAGGCCGGCTTGATCGGCTCGGCCTTGCCCATCCTCTTGCGGCTGATGACGCAATTTCGTCCGGCGCGTTTGGCGGCATAGAGCGCCGCGTCCGCCTCGGCGAGCACGTTGTCCAGCCTGCTGCCGCTTGCCTCGCCAAAGCCGATGCCGCCGCTGACCGTGCTGCGCAACTTGCCGAGCTGGGTGGGGACGATTTCGGTGCCGAACGCCACGCCTATCTTGCTGGCGAGATCGTAAGCCTTTTCATCCGTCATCCGCGACATGACGATTGCGAACTCCTCGCCGCCAAGGCGAAAAGCGTCGACGCCGGGCCGGGCATACTTCTTGATGACGGCGGCAAAACGGCACAAGACCTGATCCCCTACCGGGTGACCGTAGACATCGTTCGTCCGCTTGAAATGGTCGAGGTCGAACATGACGATGGACATGAACGGACCGAAACTCCGTTCGCCGTAGAGCGACGTCAATGCCCGGCGGTTCAGCAACCCTGTCAGCGGGTCGGTCATGGTCTCGGCCTTGAGTTCGATTTGCGCCTGCAGATGATGGAGGGAGAGCGTCAACGCTCCGAGCCCGGTCATGCAGGCGACCGCCACCACGGAATTCAATCGTTCGGCCCAGTTGTCGGGCGCAACCCCGAGCGTCCATTGCCCCTTGGTCAGCAGAACCACGCCGCAAAGCGCAAACGACATCGCGCAGGTGCCGCTCAGAAACGAAACCACCAGAAGGATGCGGCGGTCGTGACTGCCGTTGATCCAGAACATGGCACCGATCGCCGACAGCAGCGCCGTCACCGTGGTGTAGGTGACGATGAAGCCAATGCCGTCAAAGCCCATAAAGGTCACGACGGCACAAATGGCCATGGCGGCTAGCGCCGGTGCAACGGCGCGTCCGTAGCCGGGCACCCCCAGAAATTGCATGGCCGACAAGCAGATGATCAGGAACCCCAGGCTGAGCAGTGCAAGCACGATCTGGCAAAGCAGTGGATCGGGATCCTTGGTGTACCGCCAGAACAGGATCACATGCGCGACGAGCACCAGAATTCCGCACGCAACCGTCAGCACGAAACCTGCCTTGGGCGCGGTGAACCAGATCGCAAACATGGTGACGCTAAGGCATATGCCCGACAGCGCGGCTGCGAGCAGGAGCGAACTGAAGTCCAGCATATCGGGCAAGGGCCTCTTGAGCGTCGGCGGTTGCGCTGCATTCTAGGTCAGCGGCAGCCCTCAGATACGGGTTTTCAGGCGATCCATCGATGCAACCTGCGGATAGGGTTTACAAAGCGTCGATGGCACGTGTCCCGAAACCGGACCCATGGATGCGAGATCAACCCTTGTTCAAGAGAGCGAGGTTGGCGTTGACGACTGTTGGATCGGCCATGCCGGCCTTCGCTTCGAGCAGCAACGCCTTGGCCTTCTTGCGATTGCCGCGCAGCAGTTGCGAATAGCCCATATTGTTGACGATCTGCGGCTTGCGGCCGGCGACCTTCAAAAGCTGGCCGTAGGCTCGGTCGGCGAAGTCGAAGCGGCCGAGTTCATCATAGGAAGCGGCGAGCCCCATCCAGGCCTCCGCATTGTCGGCTTTCAACTCGACGGCCTTGCGGAAGTGCTTTTCGGCGAGGCCGTAATTGGCGTCGCGAAACTGCGCCTTGCCTTGCGCCAGATCGGAGGTTTCGGTGTCTTTTGCCGCCGGTTGGATGGCGGTGGTCTTGGTGGTGTCGACGCCACTCGTCGTACAGCCAGACATCATCAAGACGGCCGCCATTGCGGCCATTGCCGTGAAATTACTGTGACGCATGCCCCTGCCTCATCGCCCGATTTGCCGGGTCGTTCTTCAGGAAACACAATATATCAGCGGCGATTAAAGTTCGGTGCCGAAACGCCGCCAAAATTCGGCTTCGGGCACACCAGCCATTAACCACGAGACGAGGGTTATCCCTGCAAGGACGCGAGCGGCCTTTTCACGGACCCATGACCTTGAGTGCCTCGGGAACCGGATAGCGGTTGCCGTCATAGCGCAGCCGGTAGGTCCGTTTCACCGGCTTGCCGGGATGGGACTGGCACTCGCCATCCTTGTCGGGAGACGGGTCATCGGTTTGCGTCCGCTCGAGCGCGACCATGTCGTGATAGCCGTGATGGCTCGTCGGGCTCATTGCCAGGCTGACCTCGGTCGAATGAAAGGATCCCGCGCAATTGGAGTCGCCCTCGCCGCCATTGCCGGCCACGACAAGGCCATCGAGCACCAGGCGCAGGGCATCGCCGGCGAGAACATAAAGCCGCAGGTCGGTTTCGCTGAAGGGATTGGCCTGCGAATGGTTCGCGATTTCGATGCGCAGGCCGAAGGCCATCACCCCGGGCGCCAGCCTGTAGCGGCCGGTATCGAACTCGATCTTGCGGATGGCGATGGCATCATCGGCGATCAGCCCCGGCTGGAGCAGGCGCAGGCGCACACGCTGGCTGTTCCTGTCGACGACCAGAAGCTCGATATCGCCGACATGGCCATCGTCGCTGGATTGGGCGCTGTCGATCAGCGGCACGGCTACCAACAGCAGGTCGTCATGGGCAGGCCAGATCTTGCAGCTCAGCCCAAACGGCGCGTCGCCATCCGTCAGGGCGATGCTGATATGAGGTTCGAGCGTGAACGAGGTGCCGTCGGCGCTCTTTCGAGCTTTGGGATAGGCCTGCTGCACCAGGGCGGCGGCATCGCCGCAATCGTCGGCCACGGCCCAGGCGGGCGACAGGGTGGCTGCGGCAAGGCCGAGAAAGAGGGTGCGCAACAGCATGGACTTCTCACCTGCAAGGCCGAGTACGGTCATAACAATGGTTTGTCAGTCCCCTTGCTAGGACTTTTGTGGGGCGCTCGCTAGAGCCGGACGATTTCAGCTCGAATCGAAGCCTCACACCTTTCGGCATCATGCTATTGCGCCGTCATTTTGACGATGACTGGAATGGCCGCGATCATCAGCACCACCGGCAGGATGCATACCACCACCGGCACCGACATCTTGGCCGGCAGAGCGTGCGCCTTTTCCTCGGCCAACGACATACGCTTATGGCGCATGTCGTCGGAAAAAACGCGCAACGCCCCCGACAGGCTGGTGCCGAGTTCCTTGGACTGCTGTAGCAGCGTGGCGAAGGAACGCACTTCGTCCAGGCTGAGGCGGTCGGCGAGCGCCTTCAGCGCATCGTCGAGGCTGCGCCCTGCCCTCAGCTCCAACGACACCAGCTGCAGGTTCTGGCTGAGCGCGGGATAGGTCTTGGCAAGTTCCTTGGAGACGCGCTCTATGCCGGCCTCCATGCTCATGCCGGCATCCGAGCAGACAATCATCAGGTCCATGAAATCGGGAAAGCCGTTGCGGTACTCACGCCTGCGTTCCCGCACTTTCTGGCTCAACACCAGGCCGGGCAGGAAATAGCCGGCCGCTCCCGACAGGATGACGAATGTCCAGCGACTGGCCATCGTCGCGTCCGGGCTGGCCATCCACCGGTTGAGCACAAACACACCGATTGCCGTGCCGATCATCGCGCTGAACCGGATCAGGAAGAACGTGCCGACAGCGCGCGGCTCCATGTAGCCCGCCTGGGTGAGCTTCATGCGCAGCCGGGCGACATTTTCCGGATCGCTCCTGGCGTAGAATTCCTGCGCCCGCTTCACCGCCTTCTCGCGCACGACGCCGGTATTCTTCTTCTGCACCGGCTCTGGTTTGGCGGCCACGGGACCGTTTTCGACCCTGAGCCGGCGCATGACCTCGTTGCGGTCGCCCTTCGCCATGACAACAGGCCAGGCAACAGCGGCAGCACCCGCCGCCAGCAGCAGGATGGCCACCGGCATCAATGAGGTCGGCGCAAGCGAGGCGAGGAATTCGATGAAGCCCTGCATGTCAGAACTTGAAATTCGACATCTTGAACATGATCAGATTGCCCAGCATCAGCCAGGTGATCGAGCCGCCGAGCAGGTACCAGGTTTTCGCCTCGCCCCAGACGTCGCGGTAGAAGCCCGGCATCAGCGCCATAATGGCGGTGAACAGCAACGCCGGCACCGCTGTCAGGATGTAGGCCGACATCCGACCTTCTGTCGCAATGGCGCGCACCTTGCGGCGCAGCTTGCCACGCTCACGGATCGTCGTCGCCAGGCCGTCGAGGATCTCGCGCAGATTGCCGCCCGAACTGGTCTGGATCGAGACGGCGGTGACGAACAGCGGCAAATCCTCCTGGCCGACCCGGTCGAACAGCGAGTTCAACGCCGAAACCAGATCGGAGCCATATGTCACCTCGTCGGCGATGACGCCGAACTCGGTGCCGATCGGGTCGGGCATCTCGCGCGCCACCATGGCGATCGCCACCGGCACCGGATGGCCGGCCTTCAGGCCACGCGTGATCAGTTCCAGCGCCTCCGGCAATTGCATGCCGAACCGCTTTACCCGGCGCTTGCGCTTGAAGCGCAGCGTGATCACCGGCAGCACCGGCACAAGCACCACAAACAGCACAAGCCCCATCAGCGGCGGCAAGCCGTACCAGATGGCGACCAGGGTCATCGCCATCGCCACGCCGCAGCTGATCATCAGGAATTTCGACAGCGGCATGATCATGCCCGACTGGGTTCGCAAAGCGCGGAACCGATCCAGCGAAAACAGCGGCGTGCCTGCGTCGAGGCCGCGTTCCTTGCGCAGTTGGACAAGCACCTGCTCCTGGCTGATCTTGTTTTCCTGCAGCTTCATGCGCCGGTTGATGGCGGTGCGCTTGTCGCTGCGGCCGGCATAAAGCAGGTAGCAGGCCTCGGCGATCAGGATGCCGGTCAGCGCGGCCGCGGCATAAACGACATAGATAGCGCTCATTCCATCGAACACTTGGCTACTCCTGCGGCCGGCCGGGTTCGAAATATCGTCCGGGAAACTCGATGCCCATGGCGCGCAGATCCTCGAGGAAGCGCGGCCGGATGCCGGTCGCCTCGTAGTGGCCGAGAATCTTGCCGTCGGCCTCCATGCCGGTACGCACGAAGCGGAAGATCTCCTGCATCTGGATGACATCGCCTTCCATGCCGGTCACCTCGGCGACACTGGTCACCTTGCGCTTGCCGTCGGAAAGTCGCGTCAGCTGGACGATCAGGTCGAGCGCGCTGGCGATCTGGCTGCGGATCGACTGCACCGTCATCGGCATGCCGGTCATGCCAAGCATCTGCTCGAGCCGCGAAATGGCGTCGCGCGGCGTGTTGGCATGGATGGTCGCCATCGACCCTTCGTGGCCGGTGTTCATTGCCTGCAGCATGTCGAAAGCCTCCTCGCCGCGGCACTCGCCGAGGATGACGCGGTCGGGGCGCATGCGCAGTGCGTTCTTGACCAGGTCGCGCTGCTTCAGCTCGCCATGGCCTTCGATGTTGGCCGGACGTGTTTCCATACGCGCGACATGCGGCTGCTGCAGTTGGAGCTCGGCCGCGTCCTCGATGGTGATCAGCCGCTCGTCTTCCGGAATGAAGGCCGACAGCGCATTGAGCATGGTCGTCTTGCCGGTGCCGGTACCGCCCGAAATGATCGTCGTCTTGCGGGCATGCACGGCCGCCGCCAGCACTTCGGCCATGTTCTGGGTGATGGCGCCGAATTCGACCAGTTTGTGCAGGCCGAGCTTGTTCTTGGAAAATTTGCGGATCGACACCAGCGGCCCATCGACCGCAACCGGGCGGATGGCCGCGTTGAAGCGCGAGCCGTCCAGCATGCGGGCATCGACCATCGGCTGCGATTCGTCGACGCGGCGACCGACCGCGGCGACGATCTTGTTGACGATGCGCAGGAGATGCGCCTCGTCCTTGAACGGAATGTGGACCGGCTGCAGCTTGCCCTTCTTTTCGACAAAGCAGTTCATGTGGCCGTTGATCAGGATATCGTTGATGTCGGGGTCCTTGAGCAGCGGCTCGAGCGGACCGAGGCCGACCATCTCGTCGACGATGTCGTCGACCAGCGCGTCAAGCTCGACGGTGTTGATCGCCATCCGCTCCTGCTTGGTCTTTTCCGACACGAAATCATGCACTTGCCGGCGCATCTCATCCTTCGGCAAACGCTCCAGCGCGACAAGATTGATCTCTTCGAGCAGCAGCCGGTGGATACGCACGCGCGCATCGAGCACCTTGTTGGCATTCTTTGCCGGCGCTGTGTCCGGCTTTGCCGGCAAAGCCTTTCGGCTGGTCGGAATGACGACGGCATGATGGGCGACCGGCGTCGTCTCAGGCACGCGCTGCGGAAGCGCATCGCGGTTCTGCAGGGCGGAGAAGCGGCTGGTCATCCGGCTTTCCTCTTCAGCAATCCACGGCCGATGCCAAACAGCGAGCGCGATTTCGCCCGGGTTGGGACCGCCTCCTCCGGCAGGATGATCTTCTTCAGATCGTTGACGACATTGGCGTTTGGATCGATCTCGTGCAACGGCACGCCGCGATCGACCGCCTCGCGCACCAGCCGATAGTTGTTGGCGATACCGCCGACGAAATGCTCGCCGAGAATTTCCTGGACGTCCGCCTGCTTGATGCCGTTGTCGAACATCTTCTGTTCGAAACGGTTGACGATGACGTTCGGCTTCACTTCCTTGCCGGCAGTCTCGTAGACCGCCTGGATCAGCCGCTGGGTGTGGCGCAGGCACGGCACCGTCATTTCCGCGACGATGTAGAGCTTGTTGGAACCGAGCAGCACGGTTTCCGTCCATGGAAACCAGGTGCGTGGCATGTCGATGACGACATTGTCGAAATAGGCCGAAACGAGGTCCAGCATTCGCACCACGACATCGGTCTTGAACGAGCGCATCTCTGCTGGATGCGCCGGTGCCGCCAGCACGCACAGCCCGCTGGCATGCTTGGACAGCATCACGTCGAGCAGTTGCCGGTCGAGACGCTCGGGCTGGTTCTCGATCTCGGTGATGTCGAAACGCGGTTCGAGGTCGAGATATTCGGCACAGGCGCCCTGCTGGAAATTGAGATCGACGACGCAGGTCGACGCGCCGCGCGTCACCGAGTGATGCAGCTGGAAAGCGGTCTGCAGCGCCAGCGTGGTGGTGCCGACGCCGCCCGCGGCAGGCATGAAGGTGTAGATCTGCGACTCGGTGTTTTCCTCGCGCCCGGGTCCCTGCAGCGCCCGCACGACGGAGCGCACCAGATCGGCCGTGGTGATCGGCTTGACCAGGAAATCCGCGACCTTGAGCTGCACCAGAATGCGCACCGCGGCGGCGTTGAACTCCTGGGTGACGACGACGACCGGAACCTTGTCCTCCAGCCGGCGCATAATGCGCTGCAGCGACTCGACCTCCTCCAGCCTTGCCGCATCCATGTCGACGATGATGGCGCCGAAGTCGGCTTCCTGGATCTCGCCGCGCAACTCGGTGACGTTCTTCTCCACCGTCGAGAGCTGTATGATCTCGGAGGCGGAAAATGCGGTGCGCGTGACCTGCGCAAATGTCCTGTCGGTCGATACGAGCAGGATCTTCCTGGTCTTGATGCCGTTTGCCATTCTGTCAGCCTGTCAGGTCGATCGACCGTTGGATCATTTGCCCGTGGGATCAATTGGTCGTGCTGGACTGCGACGCCTTGGCACCGGCCGCCTGATCGGGTGTGACAGCCGCGGCACTGCCTCGTTGGGCCGGCACCAGGAGCCTGGTGTTCTGGACCCCGTATTTCCAGGGATCGACCATCTGCATGACGGTGTTGGCGGCCTGCGCATTTCCGGCGCCGGCCGTCGGCCCTTCGCTGCGCACATAGTCGTCGCTGGTGCAGCCGGCGGCAAAGCCGGTCAGCAGCAAGGCGACGCTCGATCCAAAGACCAGACGCATGGCTTCAATCCTTCGGCAGGTCGAGGAAATGCCCAGCCGAAGCGGCCGCTGCAGGTTGAGTGACGCGGCCGTCTGCCAGCGCCACGGTGCGACCGGCATCGGAATCCTTCACTTCCTCGGTGTTGTTGAGAAAATAGTCGGCGTTGCTGGCCGGCTGCGTGCCATCTGTCGGCTCGACGAGCTTCTTCGACGGATCGACCGGCTTGACCAGATAGGGCGTCACGATGATGACGAGGTCGGTCTCGCGCCGCTGATAGGATTTCGAGGAAAACAGCGCCCCAAGCACCGGCATCTTGCCGAGGCCGGGAATGCGCGACGTGGTGATGTCGTTTTGCGACTGCAGCAGTCCAGCGATCATGAAGCTCTGGCCGTTCTTCAGGTCGACCGACGTCCTGGCACGGCGCACGATGAAGCCGGGAACCGAGATGGTGCCGATATTGTAGGAGGCCGACGCGTCGATCGAGGAGACTTCCGGCGCAATATCAAGGCTGACCAGCCCATCTTTCAGAACCGTAGGCGTAAAATCCAGGCTGACGCCGTATTTCTTGTAGCTGACCGAGATCTTGCCGTCGTCCTCGGAGACCGGGATCGGAAATTCGCCGCCGGCGAGAAAGCTCGCCGTCTGGCCGGACCGGGCGATCAGGTTCGGCTCGGCCAGCCGCCGCGCCAGGCCGCGCTCTTCTAGCGCCTTGATGGCGATATCGATCGACACGCCGTTCGACAAAAGCCTGCCGATGATCTCGCCGGTGCCGGCGGCCGGCACTGTACCCGGATCGATCGAGACATCGCGGCCACCGAGGCCGTAGGCAAAATTGGCGGCGTATTTGGCGCCCAGATCCTGACCCGCCTGGCGGTTGATCTCGACAAAACGGACATTGAGCTGGACCTGCTGCGACGATGAGATGTTGACCGAGTTGATGACCTCCTCGGTGCCGGAAAAGCGCGTCGCGATCTTGTTTGCCTTTTCGGCGGCGACCGCGTCATCCGCCTCGCCCGACAGCACGACCCGGCCGTTGGCCGATCCGACCTTGATCCTGGCATCCGGCACGCTGGCCCGAATGGTGCTGGCCAGCTGGTCTGTGTCGAGCGTCACCTCGATGTCGACGGTGCCGACAAGCTGCTTCTTCTCATCGAACAGCGCAATGCCGGTAGTGCCGAGATTGTTGCCGAGCACGTAGAAGGATTTGTCGGTCAGCGGATTGACGTTGGCGATCTCCGGATCGCCGATGACGATCTGGTAGAAGGCGGCACTGGTCATGATCGTCTTCGGCTTGCCCTTGGCAACCTTGATCGACGCATTCTTGGTCGACGACACATAGACGATGTCGTTGTCAGCTCTCGCCGAGGCGCCGAAAGCCAGCATCGCGGCAGCAGCCAGCGAAGACGCGACAGCCACCGCACGCAAAATGCGCAACCGCCCCATGACCCGATATGTGAACAGCCCGAACATTGTCCCGTCCCTCACCCAGTCCCCACTGGCTTATTTCTGGTCCCGCGAAGGAACCTGGTATTCCTCGGCCTTCGTGCCGCGCGTGACGATGACCGTCTTGAACTTCGGTTTCTCCGGCTCCTTGGTGACGGCGTCGAACACCGAGCCGGCCGCGGCCTGCACATCCGAGGCGACCGATCCGCCGAAGGAGGAGATGGTGGTGACGCCGTTCTTGCCGTCACCGCCTTCGCTGGCGGATCGAAGCGACAGGGACAAGGTGCCGACGGTGCGGGCCAGCGCCACTTTCTGCGCGCCGTCTGTCGTCACCTCGATAGTCACCGAATTGGAAATCTGCGGCGTCGTCTGGCGCTCGTCGGCGCCCTGCCCGACGCTCAGCACCTTGGCATCGGCAACGACGATCTCGGAGGTGATGGTCGAACCGGCGGCCCCTTGCGCATTCTTGGCCACTTCCTGAATTTCGCCGGCATCGCGCGTCAGCACCACGTCAACGCGGTCACCGGGCGTGACGAAGCCGCCGACGCCGGCTATCTCGTCGGTGCGGATGGTGACCGCCCGCATTCCGGGCGTCATCATGTTGGAAAGCGTCGCGCGGCCATTTGGCCCAGACAGCTTGGTCAGCAGCACCGGTTCGTTGACCTCGATCGGCGACAGCACCACGCGGCTGCCATCGGCAAGCAACGCATTGATGGTGGTGAAGGCGCCCTGCGGCACGGCCTCTTGCGACCACGGGATTTCGCTGAGCTGCGCGCGGTCGAGCGCCATGCCGTAGCGCAATGGGGCATTCGCCACCACGATGGTCTTGAACTCGACCTTCGGCACGACAGGGGCCGGGATAGACGACGTCTTCTCTTCGGAATCCGCCTTGGCCTGGCTTTTGACCCAGAAATCCGCGGCAAAGATCGAGATCGCCCCGAAAACGGCGGCGATGCCGATCATCGATATGGCCTTGCCCCTCACGCCTAAACCCCTGATATCAGCAGTTTCTTGTTTTGTTGGGCTCACGCTAGGCCGCATTGTTAAAGAATCAGGAATCTTGCGCGCCGGCATCGGACCTATTTCCGCCAGCTTGGTTATCGAATGGTTTTGGGTTAAGAGGGATCAGATCCCCGAACGGAACAGGAACCTCGGTCGCTTGGCGCTGAAAAGCGTGGCAGTATCGCGAGGTGATTCGCAGCACCGGACCCTATGGCAGGCATGGACGACAACAACGATCTCTTCGGCAATATGGACAAGCAGCCGCAGCCGGTTCGCACACCGGCGCGTCCGGCGGATCCGCTGGTGCAGGCCACCAAGCGTCCTGCCTCAATCAAGGATGGCAGCGAGGGCTATAGCGCTGCCGACATCGAGGTGCTGGAAGGGCTGGAGCCGGTGCGCCGCCGGCCAGGCATGTATATCGGCGGCACCGACGACAAGGCGATGCACCATCTGTTCGCCGAGGTCATCGACAATTCGATGGACGAGGCGGTAGCCGGCCATGCCACCTTCATCGATGTCGAGCTCTCGGCCGACGGCTATCTCGCCGTGACCGACAATGGCCGCGGCATCCCGATCGATCCGCACCCGAAGTTCAAGAAGCCGGCGCTCGAAGTGATCATGACGACGCTGCATTCGGGCGGCAAGTTCGACTCCAAGGTTTACGAGACATCAGGCGGCCTGCATGGCGTCGGCGTGTCCGTGGTCAACGCGCTGTCGGACCATCTCGAGGTCGAGGTCGCGCGGGGACGGCAACTGTATCGACAAAAATTCTCGCGCGGCGTTCCCGTGACCGGCCTGGAGCAACTGGGCGAAATCCACAACCGGCGCGGCACAAAGATCCGATTCCACCCCGACGAGCAGATTTTCGGCAAGGGCGCTGCGTTCGAACCGGCGCGGCTCTACCGCATGACGCGCTCGAAAGCCTATTTGTTCGGTGGTGTCGAGATCCGCTGGACCTGCGATCCGTCGCTGATCAAGGAAAAAGATCAGACACCGGCCAAGGCTGAATTCCATTTTCCCGGCGGCCTGAAGGATTATCTCAAGGCATCGCTCGGCGACGACTTCCAGGTGACTCGCGAAATCTTCGCCGGCAAGAGCGAGAAACAAGGCGGCCATGGCTCGCTCGAATGGGCGGTGACCTGGTTCGGCGGCGACGGCTTCATCAATTCCTACTGCAACACCATCCCGACCGGCGAAGGCGGCACCCACGAAGCCGGCTTCCGCAACGTGCTGACGCGGGGCCTGCGCGCCTATGCCGATCTCGTCGGCAACAAGCGCGCCTCGATCGTGACCTCGGAAGACGTCATGATCTCGGCGGCGGGCATGCTGTCGGTGTTCATCCGCGAGCCGGAATTCGTCGGCCAGACCAAGGACAGGCTGGCGACGATCGAGGCAATTCGAATTGTCGAGACCGCGATCCGCGATCCGTTCGACCATTGGCTGGCCGACAATCCGCAGGAAGCCTCGAAGCTGCTCGAATGGGTGATCGCGCGCGCCGACGAGAGAGTGCGCCGACGGCAGGAAAAAGAGGTGTCGCGCAAGAGCGCGGTGCGCAAACTGCGGCTGCCGGGCAAGCTCGCCGATTGCACGCAGAATGCCGCGGCCGGCGCTGAACTGTTCATCGTCGAAGGTGACTCGGCCGGCGGCTCAGCCAAGCAGGCGCGGGACCGCGCCAGCCAGGCGGTGCTGCCATTGCGCGGCAAGATCCTCAACGTCGCCAGCGCCGGCAACGACAAGCTCGCCGGCAACCAGCAGATCTCGGACCTGATCCAGGCGCTCGGCTGCGGCACGCGGTCGAAATACCGCGACGAGGATTTGCGCTACGACCGCGTGATCATCATGACCGACGCTGATGTCGACGGCGCCCATATCGCCTCGCTGCTGATCACCTTCTTCTACCAGGAGATGCCGGCACTGGTGCGTGGTGGCCACCTCTATCTGGCGGTGCCGCCGCTTTACTCGATCAGGCAAGGCGGCAAGGTCGCCTATGCCCGGGATGACGCGCACAAGGACGAGCTCCTGCGCACCGAATTCACCGGGCGCGGCAAGGTCGAACTCGGCCGCTTCAAGGGCCTGGGCGAGATGATGGCGGCCCAGCTCAAGGAAACCACCATGGATCCGAGGAAGCGCACGCTGCTCAGGATCGACGTGATCGATGCCGAGGCGGCGACCAAGGACGCCGTCGATGCACTGATGGGCACCAAGCCGGAAGCCCGCTTCCGCTTCATCCAGGAACGCGCCGAATTCGCCGAGACGGAAGTGCTGGATATCTAGCCATCAGCCGGTTTAGCTTGCGCTTCTGATATGGAGACCAGCGTGTGATTGCGGCACGGCTGAAAGGCTATTTCGAAACCAGTTTGGCCGACCTGACGCAACCGACGCGGTCGGATTGGATTTTCGCTCTTCGCACCGTTTCAGCCGGGCTGATCGCACTGCTGGCCGCCTACGCCCTAAAACTCGACCACCCGCAATGGGCCATGATGACGGTGTTCATCGTCGCCCAGCCGGTTGCCGGCATGGTGCTGGCGAAGGGCTTCTACCGGCTGCTCGGCACGCTGGTCGGCGGCGTCGCGGCGATCGGCATCACCACCGTATTCGGCACCAACCCTTGGGTGCTGGTGACGGTGCTTGCCGTCTGGATCGGCATCTGCACCTTCGTCTCGTCGCTGCTGCGCAATCCGGAAGCCTATGGCGCCGCGCTCGCCGGCTACACCGCAATGATCATCGGCCTGCCCGCCTTCGGACAACCGCATCTCGTCGTCGACCTCGCGGTCGCGCGATGTGCCGAGATCGTGCTTGGCATTGTCTGCGCCGGCCTGACCAGCCGCCTGATCCTGCCGAAACTGGCCAGCGACGCCATCGTCTCGCGCCTGAAACGCTGTATCCTTGATCTTGCCACCTATGCCGGCGGTGCGTTCTCCGGCGGCGACCCGGCAACGCTGTCCACGCTGCACCGAAAGCTGATCACTGATGCCCAGACGCTCGGCGAGATGCGCGCCTATGCCAGGCTCGAGGCGCCAAGCTTCGCGCCGCGCGCCCATCCAGTCCGGCGCACCATCGGACAGCTGCTCTCGGCCCTGTCGGCGGCACGCGCGCTGCATTCGCACGCCGCCCCGAAGAATGCGGCGCTCATTCCGGTGCGCTCGGAACTGCAGTCGCTGGTCAGCGAGCTGGCGACCAAGCCCGGCGCGCTGGACGATACGGCGCTGTGGGTGGCTCGGCTCGATGCGATTGCCGGAAACGCCCGGCAAATGCCCGATGCCTCGACCGACCAGGGCGACGACAGGGTCGGCACTATCACCCGCCTGACCATTGCCGCCGATTTCGCCGATGCGCTCAAGCAGGTGCTGCGCGGCCTCGACGCCTTGCGCGCGCCTGCCACGCGGTCGGCCAGGGGCAGCAGGCAGCCTGCGCTGGTGGTGCATCGCGATTACGCCGGCGCGTCGCGCAACGCCGTGCGCGCTGCCCTTGCCACGCTGCTGGTCGCGGCCTTCTGGTTGACGACGAAATGGTCGGAAGCGGCCGGTACGGTCATCCTCGTTGCTGTCGTATCGAGCCTGTTTGCTGCTCGCCCCGACCCTGTGCAGGTCGCCTGGGGTTTCTTCAAGGGAACGCTGCTCGCTTTGCCCTTTGCCTTTCTCGTCGGCCAGATCGCGCTGCCCGCTTTGCCGGGCTTCGGCTGGTTCATGCTGTTTGTCGTGCCCATCCTTGTACCGACGGCGCTGGTCATGGCCAATCCACGCTATGTCGGCGTGGCGACGGCCTTCGCCATCAACTTCCTCGCCTTCCTGAGCCCGCACCAGGCGATGACCTACGATCCCGTACCCTTCTTCGCCGGGTCGGCGTCGATCCTGGTCGGCATCCTGCTGGCGATCGGTGTCTTCATCGTCGTGCTGCCAGCCGATCCGTGGCTCGCGGCCAACCGCATCGTGCGCGCCATGCGCGAGGATTTGGCGCGGCTTTGCCTGCATGAGCGGGTGCCGAGGCGGTCGGCCTTCGAGAGCCTCGCCTACGACCGCATCAACCAGCTGATGCCGCTAGTGCAGAATGCCGGTCAGAAGGGCGATGCGGTTCTGGGCGGCGGAGTCGCCGCCGTCACCGTCGGCCTGGAGGTCCTTCGGCTGCGCGATGCAAGCCAAAGCCATGCCATTCCATCCGAGACCGCGCTTTCGATCGCCAACTTCCTGAGGGGACTGGCGCGCGAACTGCTTTTCCGCGCCCCCGGCGATCCACAGACCTCGACCGTCGCCGTCGCCCGGCAGTACGCAGCGAACATCGCCGAGCGAAACGGCACCGGCGAATTGCTGCAGATCGCAGCATCGCTGCGCATCATCGCCGCGGCGATGGAGGATTTCCCGGACTTTTTCGCGAGGGATAAAGGCTAAGCCGCCGCTATCGCCAGTGCGTGGCCGCGTGCGTTTTCGCGCAGCGCGTCGAGATGGATCGACTTGACCAGCGTGGCAAGATCGCCTTCCGCGGACTGCCCGCCCACCTCCTTGAGCATCAGCCAGCTGACCTCTTGCACACCGGCGACGCGCTTGCCGTTGGCGACCTCGCGCCAGATCTTCAGCGCGCGCAGGATGATGGCATGCGTGGCGGCGGCGAGGCCGGCGCTGCGGAACAGCGCCTGCAACGCCACGTCGTGCCCGCCGGCAAGCAGCGCCCTCACTCGTTGTTCGGACTGCTGGCTGAGCGCGACCAGCGCCGAGCCGAAGAAATCGACCTTGCCATGCGCAATGGTGCGGATCAGAAAGCTCGCGGTAAGGTCGCCGCGCAGCCTGAGATGCTCGATCAGGGCCGCATGTTCTTCCTGGCGCGTGCCTTCTATCAGCGTCACCGAAGCCTTGACGCAGGCGTCGCGCATGACGCGGTCGGCTCGCGCCGCGCCCATCATCGCCATCACCAGTGGCGACGTTTTCAACATTTCGCCGAGCTTGACGAGCAGCATATGCCGACAGTCGGCCGGCAGCCTGATATCCGATATCAGCGCCTCGCGCACCAGCGGCAGGTGCCCATGCCGTTCGGCCATGCGGCGGAAGCTGAGCGAGGCGATGTCGGCGCCGCTGTTGGCGAGCAGCACCGCGCAGGCGTCCGCCTCGCCGATCTCGGCGATGGCCGCCGACAGCGCCATCGAGACGAGTGGCCGGTCGGCGATCAATTTCTGTGTCGCCTTCGGACTTGAGGCCACGCGGTTGATCAGGTCGGCGTCGGTGAGCAGCGGCGAGCGCGCCAGCACCACGCCGGCGACTTCCGGCTGGTCGGAGGCCAGCACGCTGATGATCTGCATTGGCGCTTGGTGGCTCATCGACAGCGCCTCGGCCATCGCCAGCCGCACCTTCGACGAGGCATCGTCGAGCAATAGCGTCAGCGCCGCCTCGGCGGCGCAACGGTCCTCGAAAGGCAATTCGGAATTGATATAGGCCCGGGCCAGAGCGCTCGCCGCCGCTGCACGCTCCGACACCCTGGCCGTGTAGATCCATTTCAGAAAATGCGAAACAACAACCATGCCCGCCTGCTTACGCCCCTTGTCAGAAGCTTCTGACCCCACTGACGACCGTAGGCAGAATTGGTTTACGAACCGTTCACCATGTTCATTAACTGGCTTGCGAGGCTGATTTGCAGCGCCTATCACCGTCAAGCACCTGAGGAGAAAGAAATGGCCGGGCTTTATCTCGAAGAGTTCGTTGTCGGCCATGTCTTCCAGCACACGCTGCGCAAGACCGTTACCGAAAGCGACAACATGCTGTTTTCGGTAATGACGCTGAACCCGCAGCCGCTGCATATCGACTTCGATTTCGCCGCCAAGAGCGAATGGGGCAAGCCGCTGGTCAACTCGCTGTTCACGCTCGGCTTGATGATCGGCATTTCGGTCAATGACATCACAGTCGGCACTACGGTCGCCAATCTCGGCATGAAGGAGACCGTGTTTCCGCATCCGGTCTTTCATGGCGACACCATCCGGGTCGAGACGACAGTCATCTCGGTGCGCGAATCCAGGTCGAAACCCGATCGCGGCATCGTCGAATTCGAGCATCGCGCCTACAACCAGCATGGCGATCTCGTCGCCAAATGCACCAGGCAAGCGATGATGCTGAAGAAGGCGATCTGACGCATGCGTTCGCTGCTGTTCGTCCCTGGCGATTCCCAGAGGAAACTGGAAAAAAGTTTTGGTGCCGGCGCCGACGTGATCATCGTCGACCTCGAAGATTCCGTGGCGCCGCACAACAAGGCGCTGGCGCGCGAGGTGGCGGCGCGCTTCATCCTGGAACGCAGGGCGCAAACCAGTTCAGCCATCTATGTCAGGGTCAATGACCTCACGACCGGGTTGACGGATGACGATCTGGCGGCGTTGGTGCCGGCACGACCCGACGGCATCATGCTGCCCAAGTCGAACAGCGGCCAGGATGTGCAGCATCTGTCAGCAAAGCTCAGGGTGCGCGAGGCCGAAAATGATCTGGCCGACGGCGCGATCAAGATCCTGCCGATCATCACCGAAACGCCGGCAGGCGTGCTGGCGGCGGCGACCTATACCGGGACCAGTGCGCGGCTTGCCGGCCTCACCTGGGGCGCTGAAGACCTGTCGGCGGCGATCGGCGCGCGCAGCGCCCGCGACGAGCATGGCCGCTACACGGACGTGTTCCGACACGCTCGCACCATGACCATACTTGCCGCCGGTGCGGCGGAGGTCGAGGCGATCGACACCGTCTTCCCGAATTTTCGCGACATGGAGGCCTTCGAAGCGGAATGCACCGAGGCCGAGCGCGATGGCTTCACCGGCAAGATGGCGATCCATCCCGATCAGGTGCCGGTCATCAACGCCGCCTTCACGCCGTCGGCCGAGGCCGTGAGACAATCGGCAGCAATCGTCGCCGCGTTCGCGGCAGCGGGAAGTCCCGGCGTCGTCGGCATTGACGGCAAGATGTTCGATCGACCGCATCTGCGGCTAGCCGAGCGGCTTCTGGCGCGGGCAAAGGCGGCGGGAGTTTTGGGTTAGTCCTTGTCCCAGCGCGGCCGGCGCATCGAAAACACCTCATCTACGCTGGTATAGTCCATATAGCCTAGACGGGCGACATTGCCGGCTTTGGTGATGTCGAACAGGCCGTCTGTCAGGAAGGCGTCATCGATGTGCACGCCGACCACTTCACCGGCAACAATCACAGCGCTTGTCGGCGATCCGTCCAGTGCCTTTGGCCGAAAGACTTCCGTCACCTTGCACTCAAGCGCTGCCGGCGCTGCCGCCACTCGCGGCGGCGCCACCAGGCGCGACGGCGCCATGGCAAGGTCGGCATAGACGAACTCGTTGACCCCGCGCGGCGCATTGACCGATGTGCGGTTCATCTTCTCCGCAAGATCGCGGCTGACCAGATTGGCGACGAACTCGCCGGTTTCCTGGGCGAAGGAGGCGCTGTCCTTCTCGCCTTCGGAGGAGAACCAGACGATGAAAGGCCGCGTCGAAACGGCATTGAAGAAGGAGTATGGCGCGAGATTGACCTCACCAGCCCTGTTCAGTGTCGAAATCCAGCCGATCGGACGCGGCGCCACGATCGCCTTCGAAGGGTCATGCGGCAGGCCGTGGCCCTTTGAGGGTTCGTAGAACATTCAGCCCGCCCACGGCCCCGAATAGTCACTGTACAGCTTTGCCGGATCGGGCCGGGGCCGCTCCGGTGCCGGGCCGGCATAGGAGCCGATATGGATGAAGCCGATGACCCGCTCCTGCGGCGCCAGCCCCAGCAGCGCCCTGCCCTCCGGCACATCCGAATACCAGTTGCTGATCATGTTGGTGCCATAGCCCAGCGCATTCGCTGCTATCATCAGGTTCATCGCCGCCATGCCGCCCGACAGGAACATTTCCCATTGCGGGATTTTTGGATTGTCCCTGGGGATCGAAACGACGCCGATCACCAGTGGCGCGCGCGAGAATCGCGCCAGTTCCTGGTTGCGGCGGCCTTCGGACAAGGGACCTTCCCGGTGCTCTGCAAGCGCTGCCAGTTGCCTGCCGATCTCGACGCGGGCGTCGCCACGGTAGAGGATGAAGCGCCAGGGCTCCAACCGGCCATGGTCAGGCACCCGCGAGGCAGCAGTGATCATCGTCGCGATCTCCGCATCGCTCGGCGCCGGCTCCTTCAGATCGGGGATCGGTGCGGAGTTTCGGGTGAGCAGGAAGTCGATGATCGGCGACGCCATGGGCGCAAGTCTCCTGGACATTCTGTTTTGAGCTGAAGCGCGCCATCGGGAATTCGGGCGGCTCGGGCATTGGCGCGGGATACGCCGGAGGGAAGAGTCGTTTCAACTCTTAAGCCTTGAAATTGCCACCGCCATGGGCTTCAACGCAAGGCATGTTTGAGGGGACTGTCCGTCTTTTCCTGGTCTGGCTCGGCGCGCTGATATTCATGGCGCCGGTTTCGCTTGCCGTGGCGCAGAACGTCGACGGTGTCACCGACCTGAAGCTTCCGG
>NZ_RZTE01000006.1:55778-59753 GCF_003997415.1 Mesorhizobium sp. M7A.F.Ca.MR.245.00.0.0
ACGCCGAAAGGCGAGACGTCACTGGCGCTGAGCGGCGGCGGCGCCATCACATTGTCCGCCCAACTGACCGACAAGGGTTCCGACATCACGCGCGGCATCGTCTGGCGGGTTTTCAAGCCCGAAGCCGTCAACGGCAAATTGCCGATGGTTGCCTCCTCCCATGGCGGCACCGCCGTCTTCCAGCTCGAACCCGGCAGCTATCTGGTTCACGCCTCCTACGGCCGGGCCGGCGCCACCAAGCGCATCACTGTCGGCAAGGACGCCAAGCGCGAAAGTCTCGTGCTCGACGCCGGCGGCCTCAAGCTCGACGCAGTGCTGTCCGGCGGCGTGCGCATTCCACCAAAGAAGCTGCGATTTTCGATCTACGAAGGCACTGCCGAGGCCAATGGCGACCGCGCGCTGATCATTCCCGATGTCGAGCCCAACAGCGTCGTGCGGCTCAACGCCGGCATCTACCATGTCGTCTCGACCTATGGCGCGGTCAACGCGGTCATCCGCTCCGACATCCGTGTCGAGGCCGGCAAGCTGACCGAAGCCACCGTCGAGCACCACGCCGCCGAGATCACCATGAAGCTGGTGCGCGAAACCGGTGGCGAGGCAATCGCCGATACGTCCTGGTCGCTGCTCAATGAATCGGGCGATCCGATCAAGGAAACCGTCGGCGCCTTCGCCTCGATGGTGCTGGCCGAGGGCGACTACACCATCATCGCCAAGAACCGCGACCGCATCTATCAGAAGGATTTTACGGTCGTGGCCGGGCAGAACCAGGAGATCGAGGTTCTGGCCACCGAGGCCGCGGCGATGGATCCCGAAGAAGGCGCGGACTAACCTTCCGCGGCAGGTTTCCTGTTTCAGGCCGCCATCTTGGTCCGCGCTGGCAGGAACGGAATCCGGCGGCGCGCCACGATTGGCGCCAGATCGAACACGCCGCGATACAGCCGGTCGAGCAATGCCTTGCGGTCGCGCAACGGCTCCAGCTCGCTCCAGCTCAGCACATCGCCGACGCGCACGTCTATCGCCTTGCCGGACAGCCGCGCGAATTCGTGGATGAGCAGCGACGTGCGCAGCGTCAGCGAGGCCTTGCCGACGAATTTCGCCACCCGGCCGTCGCGCTCAGCCATGTTCATCGGCCCGCTGACCAGATGGAACAGCCTGCCGTTCTGCCCGGAAAAATGCATCGGGATGACCGACGCCCTGGCGTCCTGGACGAGACGGGCGGGAAACATCTTCCACGGCAAGTCGCGTGCCTGGCCAAAGCCCTTCGGCGCGGTGGCGACACCGCCGGCCGGAAACACCACGATGGTGACGCCTTCCTTCAACAGCCGCACCGCCTCATGGCGCACGGCCATGTTGTTCTTCAGCGCGTCCTTGGTCTCGGAAAAGTCGATTGGCAGCGAGTAAGGCTCCATCTCGCGGATCTTGAGCAGGTCCTTGTGAATCATCACCCGGAACGGGCGTCCGAGCTGCTCGACCAACGACAGCACGGCAATGCCGTCACCAATGCCGAACGGATGATTGGCGACGATCACCAGCGGCGTGTTCGGCAACTGTGCCGGCGGCCACTGATCCGATGTCCGCACGCGGACGTCGATCAGTTCGAGCATACGGCTGAACACGCGTTCGCCTGTCGGCACGACCTGGCGGCGCCAGAAATCATAAAGTGCTGTGTAGCGGTCGCGGCCCGACAGGCCTTCGACCGAATGAATGAACCAGCGTGTCAGCGCCGGCTGGCGCGGATTGGCATAGGAAAGCTCGGGAAAGGGTCGTTCGCGCAATTTCAACTTGAGCATAAGGGCTGGTTACAAGGTCGGCGTGACAGGGATATGAAAATGGCGGTGGATCGCTCCACCGCCATTTGGTCGAAACTATGCCAATCAAGCCGCGCGTTTGCGCCGGCGGTCGGGTGTAACAGCTTCTTCGGCCAATTGCGCGATCGCCTGGTCAAGGCCAAGCGATTCCTGGTCGCGTGAGCCCAACCGGCGCATGTTGACGGTCTTCTCTTCGGCCTCGCGCTTGCCGCAGACGAGGATGACCGGAACCTTGGCCAGCGAGTGCTCGCGGACCTTGTAGTTGATCTTCTCGTTACGCAGATCCGCTTCCGCCAACAGCCCTGCGGCCTTCAGCTTTGCCACCACCTCGGTCGCATAGCCGTCGGCGTCAGACGTGATCGTCGCCACCACCACCTGCAGCGGCGCGAACCACAGCGGGAAGTGGCCGGAATAGTTCTCGATCAGGATGCCGAGGAAGCGCTCCATCGAGCCGCAGATGGCGCGGTGCACCATCACAGGCTGCTTCTTCTCGGAATCGGAGCCGATATAGAAGGCGCCGAACCGTTCCGGCAGGTTGAAGTCGACCTGCGTCGTGCCGCACTGCCATTCGCGGCCGATGGCATCCTTGAGCACATATTCGAATTTCGGTCCGTAGAAGGCGCCCTCGCCCGGATTGATGGAGGTCTTGATGCGATTGCCGGACCGTGTCCTGATCGTCTCCAGCACGCTCCCCATGATCGCCTCGGCATGATCCCAGGCTTCGTCGGTGCCGACGCGTTTGTCGGGCCGCGTCGACAGCTTCACGCTGATTTCGTCAAAACCGAAATCAGCATAGGTCGACAGGATCAAATCGTTGATGCGCAGGCACTCCGCGGCCAGCTGCTCCTCGGTGCAGAAGATGTGCGCATCATCTTGCGTGAAGCCGCGCACACGCATCAGCCCGTGCAGTGCGCCCGACGGCTCGTAGCGGTGCACATTGCCGAATTCCGCAAGCTTCACGGGTAGATCGCGATATGACTTCAACCCATGCTTGAAAATCTGCACATGGCCCGGACAGTTCATCGGCTTCAACGCGAAGACCCGGTCGTCATCGGTGTCGTCGCCGGCGACCGTCACCTTGAACATGGCGTCGCGATACCAGCCCCAGTGGCCTGACGTCTCCCACAGGCTCTTGTCGAGAACCTGCGGCGCGTTGACCTCCTGATAGCCTTGCTCGTCGAGGCGGCGGCGCATGTAGTTGACCAGGTTCTGGAACATCTTCCAGCCCTTGGCATGCCAGAAGACGACGCCCGGTCCCTCTTCCTGGAAATGGAACAGGTCCATCTCGCGGCCGATCTTCCTATGGTCGCGCTTCTCGGCCTCCTCCAGCATCATCTGGTAGGCTTCGAGCTGCGCCTGATCAGCCCAGGCCGTGCCGTAGATGCGGGTCAGCATCGGGTTGTTCGAATCACCGCGCCAATAGGCGCCGGCCACCTTCATCAGTTTGAAGGCATTGCCGATCTGCCCGGTCGAGGCCATGTGCGGGCCACGGCAGAGGTCGAACCAGTCGCCCTGCGCGTAGATCTTGAGATCCTGATCCTCGGGAATGGCGTCGATCAACTCCAGCTTGTAGCGTTCGCCCTTGTCGGCAAACACTTTTTTTGCCTTGTCGCGCGACCAGACTTCCCTGGTGAACGGCTTGTTGCGCGCGATGATCTCGCGCATCTTCTTCTCGATCACCGGAAAATCGTCGGGCGTGAACGGCTCGTTGCGGGCGAAGTCGTAATAGAAGCCGTTCTCGATCACCGGCCCGATGGTCACCTGCGTTCCCGGCCATATCTCCTGCACGGCTTCCGCCAGCACATGGGCCGCGTCGTGGCGGATCAGCTCCAGCGCGCGCGGGTCGTCGCGGGTGACGATCTCGACCTTGCCGGACTTGCCGAGCGGATCGCTGAGATCGCGAACCGTGCCGTCGATCGCATAGGCGACCGCCTTCTTTGCCAGCGATTTCGAGATCGATTCGGCGAGGCCAGCACCGGTCATCGCCGCGTCGTATTCGCGGACGGAGCCATCGGGAAATGTCAGAGAAACGGAATTCAGCATATATATCTCCTATCCAGTCCCGCAAACGAGCGCGGGTGGTTGAAATGCATGTCGCCCAAAAGTGTGTGGCGGTTTTGGGGTTACGGCATGCATAGGGAAACGCCGGATGCGTCCGGCAGCGGCT